>NZ_CP186695.1:1503830-1829274 GCF_049532975.1 Sphingomonas sp. MS122
GCGCGACTCGCTTTCCGCCTTCGCCAGCGTCGTTTCGAGCGAGGGCATCCGCGCTTCCGCATCCTTGATGCGAATCTCCAGCGCCGCGGCCTCGTCGCCCAGCCGCGCCAGCGCTTCCGCGGCGTCGTGCGCCAGCGCGCCCTCGCGCCCCTTGTCCGCCTCGAGCCGCGCCGCGCTTTCGGCCAGCTCGGCGATCCGCCGCTCGGCGCTGGCCCGCTCGCTGCGCAGCCCCGCGAGCGCGTGCATCGCTTCGCTCGCGCGGTCGCGCACCGCCAGCGCCGCAGCGCGCGCCGAGGCCAGCTTTTCCGCCATTTCCTGCTGCGTTGCCAGCACGGCTTCCTGCGCCGCAGTCCGCTCGGCGACCAGCGCCTCGGCCGCAGCCGCCTCCTTCTTCGCCGCGTCCGCCGCCGCCGCGGCGTCGCGCCAGCGCGCGAAGATCATCCGCCCTTCGGCGGTGCGGATCCTCTCCGAAAGCTCGCGATACCGCTCGGCCTGCCGCGCTTGCCGCTTGAGCGCCGTCGCGCGCATCTCCTGGTCGGAGATCACCTCGTCGAGCCGCGTCAGATTGGCCTCGGTCGCGCGCAATTTCTGCTCGGCATCCTTGCGCCGCACGTGCAGGCCCGAGATGCCCGCCGCCTCCTCCAGCATCTGCCGCCGCTCGCCGGGCTTGGCCTGGATGATCGCGCCGATCCGTCCCTGGCTCACCAGCGCCGGCGAGTGCGCGCCGGTCGCGGAATCGGCGAACAGCAGCGCCACGTCCTTGGCGCGCACGTCGCGCCCGTTGATGCGATAGGCCGATCCCGCGCCCCGCTCGATCCGGCGGACGATCTCGATCTCGCCATCCGCCTCGCCGCCGGCCTGTTCGGCAAGGATCGAGACTTCGGCGAAGTCGCGCTGCGGCCGCGTCGCGGTACCCGCGAAGATCACGTCCTCCATCCCGGCGCCGCGCATCGACTTGGCGCTGTTCTCGCCCATCGTCCAGCGCAGCGCTTCGAGTAGGTTGGACTTGCCGCAGCCGTTCGGGCCGACGATGCCGGTCAGGCCGGGTTCGATGCGCAGGTCGGCGGGGTCGACGAAGCTCTTGAATCCGGTGAGGCGGAGCCGCTTGATCTGCATCTTTGTGCGACCCGCCCCCCGGCTTACCCGATCAGGCGCCCGCGGCCTTGAGCGCCGCTTCGACCTGCGGCCAGGTGCCGGTATTCTCGAGCACCTTGCCGTTGAGGATGAAGGTCGGCGTGCCGGGGATGTTGTATTCCTTGGCCGCGGCCTCGTTGCTCTTGACCAGCGCATCGATCGCCTTCTGGTCGGCCAGGCACTGGCGCGCCTGTGCCTCGGGCACGCCGCGCTGCTGGACGAAGCCGAGATAGCCGAAGCGCTCGGCCAGCGCCGCGGTGCGCTGCGCCGGAGCCATCGTCTCGACCTGCTGGAGGAAGGGATCGCCTTCCTTGGGCCCGTTCTCGAGCAAGGTGCGCTGCTGCTCGTACATCTGGTCCATGATCGCGAAGAACGGGCCGGGGCCGGCGCACTGGCCGAGCAGCGCGGCGCCGAGGTCGATCGGGTTGAGCAGGAAGTCGCGGAACTCGAAGCTCACCTTGCCGCTCGCGACATAGGCCTTGAGCGGCTCCATCCCGGTCACCGCGAAGGCGGCGCAATGGCCGCAGGTGCGTGAGCCATATTCGATCAGCTTGATCGGCGCATTGGGGTTGCCCATGCGGAAGCCGCCCTCGGCGGTCTTCTCGACCGTGTCGGTCCATTGGGTGCCGGCCGGCGCCGCCGTGCCGGCCACCGGCGCAGCCGGCGCCGCGGGCGTGCTGCTGTTGCCGCTCTCGCTGCCGCCGCAGCCCGCCAGGATCATCGCCGAAGCCAGGCCAATCGCTATACGCATCAGTTCGTCTCTCCAGTCGAAAATCCGTTCAACGCGCCCCCGCGGCGCGCAATTCGGGTTCGAGCGCGGCCCAGTCGCTGCCGCCCCCGGCCTTGCCGTTGATCGTGAAGCTCGGCGTGCCCTTGATCGTGCCCCACGCCGCCTTGGTCATCGCGGCCACCTTGTTGAGGTCGCCCGGCGCCGCGAAGCACTGGTTGATCGCAGCCGCGCTCATCCCGCGCTTCTGCATCAGCGCGGTGAGGCCCGATCCGTTCGCCGCCGCCTTGAGGCGCGCCAGCCCGGGTTGCGACTGGAGCCCCGCGGCATTGGCCTGCCACCAGGTGCGGCCCTGCTCGAACCAGCTCGCCTGCGCCGCGAAGATCGCCTGGCTCGCGCCGCTGAAGCCCTTCGGCCCGGTGCAGCGCGCGAGCAAAGCCGCGGCCATGTCGAGCGGGTCGCGCACGGCATGGCGGAACTCGACCCGCACCAGCCCGCGGCGGACGAGATCGTCGTGCAGCGGCGCCTTCGATTCGGCGACGAAATGGGCGCAATGCGGGCAGGTGTAGCTGAGATACTCGACCAGCTTGACCTTGGCTGCGGGATTGCCGGTCAGGATCGCGCCCGACTGGGTCTGCACGACATGGGTGCGCCAGTCGCGGACCTGCGGCGCCTTGGCCGCCGCCTTGGGTGCCGGCGTGGCCTGTTGTGCGGGCGCCGTGGTGGCGAGCAGTGGCACGGCGAACAGCGCGAGAGACAGGCGAGCGAGACGCATCAATTGATCTTTCCAAGCTTGAGCGGAGGGCTGGCGACCCCCGCGGCGAGCCCCTCGAGCACCGCGCGCAGCTCGGGATCGGCGATCGCGCGCAGGCTCTCGCCCATCTCCGCCGGAACCGGTGCGGGCGCGGCCGGCGCGGCCGGGGCTGGCGCACGCGGCACCTCGCCTTGGCGGATCGCGACGCGCGCGACCGCAGGATAGCCGAAGAAGCGGTTCACCCGCTCCATGATCTCGGGCGCGATATGCTGCATCATCGGCGCGTGCGCGCCCTGCACGACCAGGCTGAGCACGCCGTTCGCCCGCTCCCCGCGTGGGAAACGGATCGATTCGGGCGCCGACACGCCGGCATAACGTTCGCCGACGATCTCGCTCCAGCGGCGCACCACCGCGCTCTGCACGAAGCCGAACTTGCGGAACGCGACGCGGCCGACATCGGGCACCAGCTCCGCCACCGGACGAAGGCGGTTGCTGCGTTTCGGCTCCTCGGTCGTGGCACGCGGCTTACTCATCCCGCCAGTCCATGCCATAGCCGGGCGGTGCCCGACAATGTTTCTCGCGACATCGCCAAGCAGGTCTCCGGGGATAAGCAGGTCTCCGCGCCGCTGCTCGCCTGGTACGATGCGAATGCCCGCGTGCTCCCATGGCGCGCCGCTCCGGGCACGCCGCCGCCCGATCCCTATCGCGTGTGGCTGTCGGAGGTGATGCTGCAGCAGACCCAGGTCGCCACGGTGATCCCCTATTTCGAGAAGTTCACCGCGCGCTGGCCCGACTTCGAGCGCCTCGCCGCGGCGGACGATGCCGAGCTGATGAGCGCTTGGGCGGGCCTCGGCTATTATGCCCGCGCCCGCAATCTGCTCGCCGCGGCGCGCGCCGTCGCGAGCGAGCATGATGGCAAGCTTCCGTCCACCGAGGTCGAGCTGCGCAAGCTGCCGGGCTTCGGCCCCTATACCGCGGCGGCGGTGGCGGCGATCGCCTTCGGGCAGCGCGCGGTCGTGGTCGACGGCAATGTCGAGCGCGTGGTGGCGCGGCTGTTCGCTTGTCCCGACCCGTTGCCGGGCGCGAAGCCGCGCATCCGCGATCTCGCCAATTCGATCACCCCCGCCGAGCGCGCGGGCGATTTCGCGCAGGCGATGATGGATCTCGGCGCCACCATCTGCACCCCACGCTCGCCCAGATGCCTGCTCTGCCCGCTCGCCGATCGCTGCGACGCGCGGGCGGATGGGAGGCCCGAGGCCTATCCGGTCAAGGCGCCGAAGCGCGCGCGGCCGGTGCGCTATGGCACTTTCTTCTGGGCGGAGCGCGACGGGCAGGTGCTGCTCGTCCGCCGTCCCGCCAAGGGGTTGCTCGGCGGCATGCGCGCGCTGCCCACCGGTCCCTGGGCCGATGCTCCGCCGGTGCTTGCGGATGCCCCGTTCACCGCGGATTGGACCCTCCGGAACGACACCGTTACCCACGGCTTCACGCATTTCGAGCTGGTCGGCGCGCTTGCGACCGCAACGATCGGCCGCCACATTGCGTCGGCCGACGGCGAGTGGTGGCCGATCGCCGAGCTCGACTCGGCGGGGCTTCCGACCCTGTTCGCCAAGGCGGTCGCAGCAATTCGGAGGATGGGATGAAGACATTCTGGCTGGCCGGCGGCGCTGCCGCGCTCGCGATCGTCGCGGTGTCGGGGGCGTTCGGCCAAGCGGTCGTCTCGCCGCCCGTGCAAGACGTCACGGTCGCCGCCGACGCCGTTCCGGCGCTCGCCCGCGCCTATGTCGCCGACCGCAAGACTCCCGGCATCGTCATCGCCTATGCCAAGGGCGACCGCCCCCCGAACTTCGCCGCCGCGGGCAGGATCGCCGACGAGGAGGGCGCGGCCAGGGCCGGCCCGGATTCGCTGTGGCGGGTCTATTCGATGACCAAGCCGATCACCGGCATCGCCGCGATGATGCTGATCGAGGACGGCAAGCTCAAGCTCGACCAGCCGGTCGGCGACTTCATCCCCGGCTTCAAGTCGATGAAGGTGCTGACCGATCCGGCGAACAGCCTTGACACGCGTCCCGCGGCGCGGCCGCTCACGGTTCGGCACCTCCTCACCCACACCGCCGGCCTCGGCTACACGATCGTCACCAAGGGGCCGCTACTCAAGGAATATGAGCGGCTGGGGATCGTTCCCGCTGCGCTCAATCCTGGGGTGGAAACCGAGCTGCGCAAGACGCGCCCCGGTTCGCTCAAAGCGTTCGCCGATCGCGTGGCGACGCTGCCGCTGATCGCCGATCCGGGCACCAAGTGGAGCTATTCGATCGGCCTCGACGTGCTGGCGCGCGTGGTCGAGGTTGCGGGCGGCCTGCCGTTCGAGCACTTCCTCGAGACGCGGATGTTCCGCCCGCTCAAGATGACCTCGACTTATTGGAGCGTGCCGGCGGGCGAGATCGGCCGCTTCGCCACCAACTATCTCTGGACGGGCGAGAACCGCATCCCGATCGATCCGGGCAAGGCTTCGGTGTTCGCGTCGCCGCCGTCATTTCCTTATGGCGGCGCGGGCCTGGTGATGTCGGCGCGCGACTATGACCGCTTCCTGCACATGCTGGTCAACGAGGGCGTGCTCGACGGGATCCGGGTGATGAAGCCCGCGACGGTACGGCTCGCCATGTCGAACCTGCTGCCCGAGGGCGTGGTGTTCCAGCGCGCGCCCAGCGGCAGCGGCGGCGATGCCGGGCCGCCAATGGGCTATGGCGCGGGGGGATCGGTCTATCTTGCGGGCGTGCCGGGTGGCCCTGGCAAGGGCACCTATGGCTGGGGCGGCGCAGCCGGGACGATCGCCTGGATCGACCCCGTCAACAAGGTGCGCACGACGGTGATGGTCAACTATTTCCCCAGTGACAAATGGCCGCTGCGCGCGGACGCGGTCAAAGCCGTCTATGCCGATCTGGCGCGCTGAGGATGCTTGAGGTCGGATTCACTGGCGCGGTGCTCGATCGCGCCGATCGCGAACGCAACGATCCTGCTGCGCTGGCCGCGGCGCTCGGCGACTGGCGCGCGCGGCTGCTCAGGCTGAACGGCCTCGAACCGGAGCTCGACGGCGAGGGTCGCCTGGTCTGGACCAGCCTTGCCGACCTGCCCGAGGGGCGCGAGCCGCTGTTCCTCGGCTATATCGATGGCAAGCCGCATTTTGCCCCGCTGGCGATGGGCGAGCGGCACGGTAATCTCCGGTCGCCCGCCCTCTTCCAGATGCTCGGGCTGATGCCCGCCGATCAGGCCGGCCTCTATGCTTGCGCACGCAGCCTGGTCGACTGGCACCAGCGTCACGGCTTCTGCCCGGCTTGCGGCAACCCGACCGAGCTGTTCCGCGCCGGCTGGGCGCGGCGTTGCCCGAGCTGCGCGGCGGAGCATTTCCCGCGCACCGATCCGGTTGTGATCATGCTCGCCGAGCATGGCGGCCGAGTCCTGCTGGGCCGCGGCCCGGCCTGGCCGCCGGGACGCTATTCGGCACTGGCCGGGTTCGTCGAGGTCGGCGAATCGATCGAGGAAGCAGTCGCGCGCGAGACGCTCGAGGAAGCCGGCGTCGTTGTGCGCAACATTCGCTACGTTGCCAGCCAGCCCTGGCCCTTTCCCTCCTCGCTGATGATCGCGTGCATCGCGACCGCGGAGGATGACGCGATCACGCTGGATACGAACGAACTCGAGGACGCGATCTGGGCCACACGGGACGAAGTGCGCGCCGCGCTTGACGGCGCCCCCGATGCCCGCTTCGGCGCGCCGCCGCCTTACGCGATCGCACATTCGCTGCTGCGGGCGTGGCTCGCGGCCTAACCGGTGGGCTGGATCAGCTCGATCGTCTCGGTCTCGCCGAAGCTCAGGAACGGGATGCTCGCGGCATAGAGCCCGAGACCGGCGATGATCAGGAAGGTCAGCAGGATGCCGATCGCGCGGCCCGGGCGCCAGCCGTCCATCCCGAACGGATGCAGGATGCGCGCGGCGACGAACACCACTGCGACCGCCCACAGCCAATCCACCGTGCCGACCGCGAGCTCGATCAGCGCGATCAGGATCAGGACGATCGGGGCATATTCGGCGAAATTGAGCTGCGCGCGCATCCGGGCGGTCAGCTTTTCGCTGCCGCCGTCGCCAATCGAGATCTTCTCCGATCGCCGCACGATTCCCACCCGGAATGCAAGCCACAGGTTGATCAGCGCGCAGGCGGCAGTGGTGGCGAGCGCCACGGGCAGGATGATCGCGTCCATGAAGTCGGTTCCCCCGTTTTGACCCGCCTTCGCTGCCACGCCGCGCGCCGCCTTGCAACTTGGCCGAAAATCGGTATAGGCGCTCGCTCGCTTCGCGACAGGCCAGACCGGCGGTCCGGCGGGTGCCGGTTCCTCGGCGCTTGCCCGTTCGCCGTGCCAGGCGTATCGCGATCCAGTTTTTTGACGACGAATCCAAGAAGGTTGCCGAAATGGCCGTCCCTAAGAGAAAAGTTTCGCCGAGCCGCCGTGGCATGCGCCGGGCGCACGACGCGCTGAAGGTCGAGGCGTTCCAGGAATGCTCCAACTGCGGTGAGCTCAAGCGCCCCCACACGCTGTGTGGCGCCTGCGGCCACTATAACGGCCGCGAGATCGTCTCGGTCGAGGGCTGAACTCGAAGTACAGGGGCTGCCAGCCATGACCTCCAGCGCGCGGATCGCCGTCGATGCGATGGGCGGCGACGAGGGGCTGGCGGTCATGCTCGCCGGTGTCGCGCGCGCGCGCCGCCGGTTCGACGGGATGCGCTTCCTGCTGGTGGGCGACGAGGCCGCGATTCGCGAAGGCCTCAAGACCCATCCCAATCTCACCGCCGCGTCGGAGATCGTCCACGCGCCGGAGGTCGTCACTGCCGACGACAAGCCGAGCCAGGCGATTCGCCGTGCCAAGGTCACCTCGATGGGCATCGCCATCGATCTGGTGAAGAAAGGTGAGGCCGCGGCCGCCGTTTCCTCGGGCAACACCGGCGCGCTGATGGCGATGTCCAAGCTCGCGCTGCGCACCATGCCCGGGATCGACCGCCCCGCGCTCGCCGCGCGCATGCCGACGCTGGGCGCCAACGACGTCGTGATGCTCGATCTCGGCGCCAACACCGAAGTCGACAGCCGAAACCTCATCCAGTTCGCGGTGATGGGCGCCGCCTATGCGCGCACCGTGCTCGACCTCCAGGCACCACGCGTCGCCCTGCTCAATATCGGCACCGAAGAACTCAAGGGCACCGACATCATCCGAGACGCGGCGCAGCAGCTGCGCGCCGCGACTCACCTGCCGCTCGAGTTCACCGGGTTCATCGAGGGCAATGCGCTGTCGCGCGGCGATGTCGACGTGATCGTGTGCGACGGATTTGCCGGCAATATCGCGCTCAAGACGGTCGAGGGCACCGCGCGCTTCGTCGCCGACCTGCTGCGGCGCGCTTTCGCCAGCTCGACTCGCTCGAAGATCGGTTTCCTGATCTCGCGTCCGGCGACCGAGCTTCTGCGCCATCATCTCGATCCCAACAATCATAATGGCGCGGTCTTCCTCGGCCTCAACGGCATCGTCGTGAAGAGCCATGGCAGCGCCAACGAGCTGGGTGTGGATACTGCGATCGGCGTTGCGGCGAAGATGGTGCGTGACGATCTCACGCGCCGGATCGCCGAGGATCTGGGTAATTTCGAGGCGCAAGCGGCATGAGTGAGTTGGTGCGTCGCGCGGTGATCATCGGAACCGGTTCGGCGCTCCCGCCGCGCCGCGTGTCGAACGCTGAACTGGCGGAGCAGGTGGACACGAGCGACGAATGGATCGTCGAGCGTACCGGTATCCGCTTCCGCCATATCGCCGCCGAGGGCGAGACGACCGCGACGCTGGCGACCGATGCGGCAGTGGCGGCACTTGCCGCCGCAGGCACGGACGCGGCCGAGATCGACCTGATCGTGCTCGCGACCGCGACGCCCGACCAGACCTTCCCGGCCAGCGCGACCAAGGTGCAGGCCGCGCTCGGCATCGCCGATTGCGTCGCGTTCGATGTCGCTGCGGTCTGCTCGGGCTTCCTCTATGCGCTTCAAGTGGCGGAGAGCATGATCCGCGCGGGCAGCGCGAACAAGGCGCTGGTGATCGGTGCCGAGACGTTCAGCCGCATCCTCGACTGGGAGGATCGCGCGACGTGCGTGCTGTTCGGCGACGGCGCGGGCGCAATCGTGCTCGAGGCGCAGGAGACGGCGGCGCGCGACGGGCGCGGCGTGCTGGCGGCAAAGCTGCATGCCGACGGGCGCCACAACCAGCTCCTCTATGTCGATGGCGGCCCCTCCACCACCGGCACGGTCGGCAAGCTGCGGATGAAGGGCAAGGAAGTGTTCCGCCACGCGGTGGTCAACCTCGCGGCCGTGATGGGCGAGAGCCTGACCGCGGCGAAGCTTGATCCCGCGGATGTCGATTGGGTGGTACCCCATCAGGCCAATGCCCGCATCCTCGACGCAACCGCGAAGAAGCTCGGCCTCGCACCCGAGAAGGTGATCGTGACCGTCGACGAGCATGCCAACACCTCTGCCGCCTCGGTGCCGCTGGCGCTGGACACGGCGGTGCGCGACGGGCGGATCAAGCAGGGCGACCTGCTGGTGCTCGAAGCGATGGGTGGCGGATTCACCTGGGGAGCGGCGGTCGTCCGCTTCTGAGACGTCGGCTCGTCACGAGCGCGTAACGATGGTTGCGCTGTGATATCCATGTGTTACGGTAATGCGAAGGCCCGACCGGGAGACTCAACAATGGCCACCGCCGCGACGCTGACCAGAGCCGATCTTGCCGATGCGCTGCATCGCGAAGTGGGCTTGTCGCGTGCGGATGCGTCGCGCCTCGTCGAGCAGATCCTGCGCCACATGTGCGAGGCACTCGCCAATGGTGAGAACGTCAAGATATCGGGCTTCGGCAGCTTCGTCCTGCGCGACAAGGGCGAGCGAATCGGCCGCAATCCGAAAACCGGCGTCGAAGTGCCGATCGCGCCGCGCCGCGTGCTGACGTTCCGCGCCAGCCAGATGCTGCGCGACCGGATCGTCAACGGGGGGTGAGATGGCTACCGGTCCGGAGAAGGGGCCAAACGCCTTCCGGACGATCGGTGAACTCGCGCAGGAAGTCGGGCGGCCCCAGCATATCCTGAGATATTGGGAAACCCGCTTCCCGCAGCTGCGCCCGCTCCAACGCGCAGGCGGACGCCGCTATTACCGGCCCGAGGACGTTGCCCTGGTGCGGCGGATCGACTCGCTGCTCGGCCAGGAAGGCTATACCATCCGCGGCGTGCAGCGATTGCTCGACGCCGAGCGCGGGGTGAAGGGCAAGGCCGGAGAGTCGACGCTTCAAACGGTTCGCGACACGCTCGCCGAAGCGCTCAAGCGGGACGGCTGAACGTCAGTCCCGGTTCGGACCGAGCGCCGGATCGAGATCGCGCGGGCGCGTGAAGCGGACCAGCGTGCCGCCGTCAGCGCGGACCGCGTGCCAGTCGCTCACCTCGAAGGTCATTACGGCGAGCGCCGCGGTGGGGAACTTCTCCTCCACCGAATCCCGAAGGGCGTCGCCGGCACGATCGGGGATCAGCATCAGGATCAGATCCTCGAGGCCCGGATTATGGCCGATCAGCAGCGCGCGCTCCGCGCCGGCCGGAAGCTCGTGGATGACGTCGAGCAGGCTCGAGGCCGATGCGAGATAGATGCGCCGATCCCAGGCCGGCGCAAGCTCGCTGCCATAGCCTTGCTCGAGCTGCTCGACCGTCTCGACGATGCGCGCCGCAGGCGAGGCGACGACATGATCGAAGCGCATCGCTTCGCTGCGCAGGTGGCGGCCGACGGCGACCGCGGCGCGCTGTCCCTTGGCATTTAGCGGTCGGTCGAAATCGCGCGCCACGGGATCTTCCCAGCTCGATTTGGCGTGGCGCAGCAACGTCAGCGTCTTCATCGGGGCTCCGGCTCGGGGGTCGCGCGCGCCTTCTGCCCGAAGCTTGCGACAGAGGAAAGACGTTCGACTCGCCGGACCGCCTCGTCGAGCGGCAGTCGCGCGACCGGGGTGCCGGGCGGAAAGGCGCCGAGCAGGCGGGAGGGCATGGCGGCGGACAGCAGGACGAACGCACCGCAGTCGTCCGCGCGGCGGATCAGTCGGCCGAATGCTTGGGCAAGCCGCGCGCGGACGATGCGGTCGTCATAGGCGCTCCCGCCATTGGTCAGCCGGCGCGCGGCGTGGAGCACGCTGGGCTTCGACCAGGGCACGCCCTCCATCACGACCAGGCGGAGCGAATGGCCGGGCACGTCGACGCCGTCGCGCAGCGCATCGGTGCCGATCAGCGACGCGCGCGGATCATCGCGGAAGATGTCGACCAGCGTGCCGGTGTCGATCGGATCGACATGCTGCGCATAGAGCGGCAGCCCCTCGCGCGCGAGCCGGTCGGCAATGCGAGCATGCACCGCGCGCAGCCTGCGGATCGCCGTGAACAGACCGAGCGTGCCGCCCTGCGCCGCGACGATCAGGCGCGCATAGGCGGCGGCGAGCGCCCCCATGTCGCCGCGCTTGATGTCGGTGACGATGATCACCTCCGACCGTGTGGCATAGTCGAAGGGCGACAGCGCCTCGAACCGCTGCGGCGGGTGGAGCAGATGCTGCGCACCGCTGCGCGCCTCGGCGACGTCCCAATCGCCGCCGGCGCGCAAGGTCGCCGAGGTGACGAGCGCGCCATGCGCGGGCTTGAGCACGGTTTCGGCGAAAGGCTTGCTGGGATCGAGCCAGCGGCGGTGGAGGCCGATGTCGATCTCCCGCCCTTCGATGCGCTCGACGGCGAGCCAGTCGACGAACTCCTCGGCCGGAGCGCCGCCGATGCGCGCGATCAGTGCGAGCCAAGCGGCGACGGTCTCGGCACGCCAGCCCAGGGAAGCGATTGCGCCTTCGATGCGCGCGCGCGCCGGACCGTCCATCCAGTCGGGTGCGTCGTCGAGCACCGCGTCGAGCCGGCGGCCGAGCGCGATCATCGGCCGCAGCAGCCGCTCGAGCGCGGCAGCAGCAGGGATGGCGGCGTCGATCAACGCGGCGTCGGGTTCGGCGAGCTCGGTCTCCATGCCATAACCGGCCTCGCCCGAGCCGTCGGCGTCGCGCGCGTAGACGAGCCCGCGCACCGCGGCGAGGAGCTGCTCCACCGGCCCGAAGGCCTGGCCCTCGGCGAGGCGCTGGAGCCAGCCGTCGGACGGAAGCGCGCGCGCAGCGTCGACCGCGTCGGCGATCGCCTGGCCGCCGGCATCGTCATAGCTCGCGACGTCGGAGAGGCGCGCGGCGAGCCCACGGCGGCGACCGCGCGCGCCGCCTTCGGGGCCCGTGATCCACCGGCGCAGCTCGATCGTCTCCTGGCCCGACAGCGCGGTGCCGAACATCGCGTCGGCGGCGTCGAACAGGTGATGCCCTTCGTCGAAGACGTAGCGCGTGGGGCGCGTCGCGGTCTCGCGGCCCCGCGCGGCATTGACCATCACCAGCGCGTGGTTGGCGATGACGATGTCGGCGTCCGCGCTCGCCCGTGCGGCACGCTCGATGAAGCATTTGCGGTAGTGCGGGCAACCCGCGTAGACGCACTCGCCGCGCCGGTCGGTGAGCGCGGTCGAACCGTTGCGGCGAAACAGCGAAGGCAGCCAGCCGGGCAGGTCGCCGCCGACCATGTCGCCATCGGCGGTATAGGCCGCCCAGCGCGCGACGAGCTGCGCGAGGATCGCGGCGCGGCCCGCAAAGCCGCCTTGCAGTGCATCCTCGAGATTGAGCAGGCAGACATAATTCTCGCGTCCCTTGCGCGTGACGATGCGCTGCTTGCGGACCTCGGGATCGGCGAACAGGCGCTCGCCTTCATGGCCGAGCTGGCGCTGGAGTGCTTTGGTGAAGGTCGAGACCCATACCGCGCCGCCCGCCTTCGCCGCCCATAGCGAGGCCGGGGCGAGATAGCCCAGCGTCTTGCCGATTCCGGTGCCGGCTTCGGCAAGGACCAGGTTGGGTGAATCGCGCAGTGTGCGTGGCGCGAAGGCGCTGGCGGCGGCCTCGGCGTAGAGGCGCTGGCCCTCGCGTTCCTCGGCGCCGTTGCCGGTCAGCGTGGCGAGGCGATCGCGGACTTCATCCGGTTCGAGCGTCACCGTGCGCGGCGGGGTACGGGGTGCCTGTTCGGTCCATTCGGGCAAACGCGAGAAAAGCCAGCGTTCGGCCTTTTCGGGGCGGGTCAGACGCTGGCTGACGGCTGGCGCCCAGCTCCAGCGCAGCCGCGCGAGCGATTGCGCAGCGTGCCAGGCGCCCTCGCGCTCGGGCCAGTCGGCATCGGCGATGGCGAGCATCGCTTCGGCGGCGGTGCGGAGGAACGGGGCGACCTCGGCATCGCTCGCCGGTTCGGGCAGGCTGAGGGTGCGGGCGAGGCCGCGGGGCGTGGGCACCATGAACCGCGCGGGCCGGAGAAAGGCGAACAGCTCGAGCAGATCGAGACCGGAGAGTTCAGCATAGCCCAGCCGCTGCGCTGCGAGGGGCGCGTTGAGCAGTACCATCGGCGTGTCGGCTGCCATGCGCACCGCCTCGCCGCGGCCGACGCTGCGCGTACCCTCGGCCGTCGCGACCCAGATGCCGCCATGGCTGGCATGAAGAGCCGGATAGGGAAGTGGCGTCACCGCGCGTTGTAGCGCAGCCGGCCGACGAAGCGCGACAGGCTGAAGCGGTGGTCCTTGCGGCCGGCGAGCTTCGCCTTGGCCTTCTCGAACTGCATGATGTTCTCGATCCGGCGGGCGAGAAAGGCGCGCGTCTCGGCCTGGCCTTCGCTCTCGTCGTTCAGGAACACGGCGATGGTGGCGGCGTAGATTCCGGCAAGCATCGCGCGCTTGGTATAGTGGTTGTAGTCGGTCGCCCTATCCCCCGCGAGCCGCCACATCATGTCGGCCGAGCGCCAGCCGAGCCGCGCGGCACGCGTGGCGTTCTGCGGCATGGCGAGGATCGCGACGGCGCGGCGCAGCGCCTCGCGGTCAGGGGCGAGCGCGTCGAGCCGCGCCTCGACCAGCGCGGTGATCTTCGCGCGGATCTTCATCGCGGCGAGCGTGTCGGGCGGCAGCGCGTCGGCCATGCGCCGGTCGATATGCGCGAACCACAGGTCGATCATGTCGACCGCATTGCCAGGGACGGCGAGGCGGGCGACGTCGCGGTCCGCGCCGATCGCGTCGGCAGCGGCATCGACTGCGGTCGCACTCCAGCCGTCGAACGCGGCATTGGACGCGAGATGCGGCGCGAGCGCGTCGCGCAGCTCGTCAAGGGTCATGTCGGCGACCTCGGCCATGTTCATGGTTTAGCCTCGTCAGCCGCGGTTGCAACCTGCCCGGGCGGTGCCGAACCGCGGCGGACCAGGACGAGCGCGATCGCGACCAGGATCGCGCCGATGAAATCGGGCAGGCCGAGCCGCTCGTCATAGACGATCCAGCCGACGGTCCCGGCGACGATCGGCTGGGAGAGCAGGGCGATGCCGACGACGAGCGGCGAGAGATGGCCGAGCGCATAGATCAGCAGTCCCTGGCCGAGCACCTGACTCGCCAGCGCAAGGCCAACGAGCACGCCCCAGTTCTGCGGCCAAATCTGTTCGCCGAGCGCCACGGCGAAGAGCAGAAGCGGGAGGATGCCGGCGGCGCTCGACAGCGCCAGTGCCGGCAGCGGCGTCATGGCGCCGCGCGCGCGCGCCATGAGGATGAAATAGACGGTATAGAGGACCCCGGCGAGCAGGCAGAGCAGGTCACCGAGCAAATGCTCGGGCGACAGGCTGTAGGAGCGGCCGAGCAACAGCCCCGCGCCGATCGCGGCGAGGCCGAGCGCAACGCCCTGCTGCCGCGTCGGCCACGCGCGCGCGATCAGGAAGCCCCAGATCGGGTACATCAGCGTTGCTGAGTTGCCGAACAGCGTCGCGTTGGCGAGCGTCGTGTGCAGAATGCCGACATGCCACGAAGCGAGATCGGCGGCGAAGGCGACACCCGCGAGCAGCAGGACGAGGCCGAGCCCCTTGGCATGGCGCAGCGGATTGCCCTCCATCACGACGACGATCGCGAGCAAGAAGGGCACGCCGAGCGCCAGCCGCCAGAAGCCGGCCGCGACCGGTCCGACGTCGGCGGCCCGCACGAACCACGGGCCGAAGGCGAGCGCGATATTGGCGAGGATCAGCGCCGCGAACGGCAGCGCCGTGCCACTGTGCTGCGGCGCAGCTTTTGTCGAGGCGGCTCGCTGATGCATGCCGCCCTTAGCCTCCTAACTGTTGCATATTGCAACCCATCGGCAGGAATAATTCCGCGTGCCCGATCTCTTCCACCGATCCGCCCAGCTGGGTCAGGCGGCCCGGTCGGCCTCGCCCAAGCGCGCGGTGATCCATTGGCGGAACCCGTTGCGGGTCCTGGGCTGCAACAGCAGCACGAACGGGAGCAGCAGGAGCAGCGGGAAGAAGATCGCGAGGATCGCATAGGCGATCAGGATGATCGCCACGCCGCCGATGCCGCGGCTCATCCGGTTGGACGCGGTGGGGCTGATCACGATGCGGCGAGGCCCCTTGAGATCGTAGAGGCGCGAGGTGACGAGCACGGCGTTGCCGCTGCGGTCGTCGACATTGCTGCGCGTGAGTGTCTCGACGGGCTGGTACGCCGGTGCGCCTGGAGGCGAGGGTGCGTGCGCCACCGGCTCGCGGACCGCCGGCTGGCCGGTCTGCGTATCGATCACCACCAGCCGCCGCCCGCGCTCCACCACCTTGTAGCGGCTGGGCGGCGCGTCGGTCATTTCGCGGCGCGCCTCGCTCGCCATTCAGCGGCGGTCTGCCCCCAGGCGTCGACCGTGACATCGGCATAGGGCGCGGGCAGCTTGGTTGGCCCCATATTGTACGAGCCGAGCCGCTGGGCGAGGCGGATCGAGCGGCTATTCTCGGGCGCGATGGTGTGGATCACCGTGGTCCAGCCGAGAATCTCGACGGCATAGTCCATCGCGGCGACCGCGCCCTCGTGCGCATAGCCTTTGCCGGCGAATTCCGAGGCGACACCCCAGCCGACTTCGGTCCCCGGCCAGCCCTCGGGCATCCACGGACCCAGCCGGCCGACCCATTTTCCGGTAGCGCGCTCGATTACCGAGAACATGCCGTAGCCGGCGATTTCCCAGGCGCCCGCCATGATGCAGAGATGGCGCCAAGCGACGCTGCGATCGACGGGACCGCCGAGATGCTCCATCGCGACCGGATCGGCGGAGAAGGCGGCCCAGCCGTCGAGGTCCTCCGGAGCCGGGCGGCGCAGGATCAACCGCTCCGTGAAGAGAACCGGGTGAGTCATCCGAGCATCTCCCGAAGCGCGAGCATCGCCAGCGCGGCTTCGGCCGCACCGCCGCCCTTGTTCAGATGCTTGGGATCGGCGCGGGCGATCGCCTGCGCCTCGTTCTCGGTGGTGAGGATGCCGTTACCGATCGGAATGCCGTCCATGGTCAGCGCCATGATCCCGCGCGCGCTCTCGTTCGAGACGATCTCGAAATGATAGGTCTCGCCCCGAATCACCACGCCGAGCGCGACGAACGCGTCATAGCGCCCGGTTTCGGCTGCCATCGCGATCGCGCCGGGTACTTCGAGCGCGCCGGGGACGGTGATCGTCTCATGGCTGTGGCCCGCCGCCTCGACCGCGGCGCGGGCGCCGGTTAGGAGCATATCGTTAAGATGGTCGTAAAAGCGTGCTTCGACGAGCAGGACCCGAGCCATCAGGCGGCTCCGCCGATGCTGATCGGGCGTTCGCCGACGATCGACAGGCCATAGCCGTCGAGGCCGACCAATGTGTGGTGGGTGTTGGTGAGCAGCACCATCTCCTCGACGCCGAGCTCGGTCAGGATCATCGCGCCGACGCCATAGTCGCGCAGCTCCTCCATGTCCGCCTCGGTGCGCTTCCCGGCCTTGCGCTCGACCGCCAAGGTGAAAGCGTCGGGACGCGGCTTGTTGATCACCACGACAACCCCCGCGCCTTCCTCGCCGATGATCTCCATCGAGCGCTGAAGTAGGCGGCCGCGCTCGCCCTCCTCGCCGAACAGGTCGCCAAAGGGCGAGAGCGCGTGCATGCGCACCAGGGTCGGCTTGTCGGGATCGACGCGCCCCTTCATCAGCGCGATCTGCTCGGTGCCGGTCGCCTTGTTCCAGAAGGTGAGGACGCGCCACTCGCCGCCCCAGCGGCTGGTGAAGACGGTCTCGGCGCGGCGCTCGACCAAGTGGTCGTGGCGGCGGCGATAGGCGATGAGGTCGCGGATCGTGCCGATCTTGAGGTTGTGGAGCTGGGCGAAGGCGACGAGGTCGTCGAGCCGCGCCATCGTCCCGTCGTCCTTCATCACCTCGCAGATCACACCCGAAGGGTTGAGGCCGGCAAGGCGCGCGACATCGACCGCGGCCTCGGTATGGCCGGCGCGGACCAGCACGCCGCCCTCGCGCGCGACGAGCGGGAAGACATGGCCGGGCGAGACGAGGTCGTCGGGGCCGTTCATCGCGTCGATCGCGACCGCGACGGTGCGCGCGCGGTCGGCAGCGGAGATGCCGGTGGTGACGCCTTCCTTGGCCTCGATCGAGACGGTGAAGGCGGTGCCCATCTTGGTGCCGTTCTTGCGCGCCATCGGCTCGAGCCCGAGCTGGTCGATCCGCGCCTTGGTCATGGCGAGGCAGATCAGGCCGCGGCCGTGCTTGGCCATGAAGGCGATCGCGTCGGGGGTCGCCATCTGTGCGGGAATCACGAGGTCGCCCTCATTCTCACGATCCTCGTCGTCGACGAGAATGAACATGCGGCCATTGCGCGCTTCGTCGATGATTTCTTCGGGTGAAGAGAGGAAAGCGTGGCGCAGACGCGCCAATTCAGGCTTGGCCACGATGGGCCTCCATGCGTTGGAGATAGCGTGCGAGCACGTCGATCTCGAGGTTGACGGCCTGGCCCTGCGCGAGCGCGCCGAGGGTCGTGACGGCCTGGGTATGCGGGATGAGGTTGACGGTGAAGTTCGCCGCGCCGTCGGCCTGATCGGCGATCTCGTTGACGGTCAGCGAGACGCCGTCGATCGTGATCGAGCCCTTGGCGGCGATGAACGGGGCGAGCGCAGCGGGCACGGCGAAGGCGATCCGCTTCGACTCGCCATCGGGCTCGATGCCGAGCACGGTGCCAGTGCCGTCGACATGGCCGGTAACGATATGGCCCCCGAGCTCGTCGCCGACCTTGAGCGCGCGCTCGAGGTTGAGCTTGCGCCCCTGCGCCCACTGATCGGCGGTGCGCGACACGGTCTCGTGCGAGACGTCGACCGCGAACCAGCCAGGCGCCTTGTCGACCACCGTGAGACACACGCCCGAGCAGGCGATCGAGGCGCCGAGGTCGACCGTCGCGGTGTCGTAGGCCGTCGCGATGCGGACGCGCAGGTCGCCGCGGTCCTCGACGGACTCGATGGTGCCGATGTCGGTGACGATGCCCGTGAACATACCTTTATTCTGAATCCTCAAGTCCTGGCGCGCTCGTAGACCTCGAGCCGGTCGCTGCCAAGCATGCGCGTATCGAGGAGCCGCCAGCGGCCATGCGCGGCGTCGAGCGAGGTGAGGCCGAGATCGGCGAGACCGGGCTTGCCGCCGAGCAGGACCGGCGCGCGGTAGAGCAGCAGTCGATCGACCAGATCGGCGCGGAGGAAAGCGGCGGCGGTCTGGGCGCCGCCCTCGACGAGGAGGTGATCGACGCCGTCTAGGGTTGCGATATCCTCGGGTGCGGCGATCGTCGTCCAGTCCTCCGCGGCGCGTGTGGACAGCAGAATGCGGCGCGGTGCGCGGTCCTCGAGGCCGGGCAGGCGCACGTCGAGGCGCGGCGAGTCGGCCTCCAGCGTGCCGCGGCCGACCAGGATCGCTTCATGGCGCGCGCGTTCGAGATGGGCATGGGCGCGCGCTTCAGGCCCGGTGATCCAGCGGCTCTCTCCGCTCGCCAGCGCGATGCAGCCGTCGAGCGAGGTGGCGAGCTTCAGCGTGACCTGCGGTCGGCCCCAGGCCTGGCGCCTGAGGAAGCCGGCAATGGTGCGGCGGGCATCGGCTTCGCCAACGCCGGTCGTGACGTCGATTCCGGCCGCCTGCAGCGCCTCGATGCCCTTGCCGTTGGTGCGCCGATCGGGATCCGTGATGGCGATGACCGCCCGAGCAATTCCGGCGTCGATCAGCGAAGATGCGCAGGCAGGTCCGCGCGGCGAGACATGTGCGCACGGTTCGAGCGTGACATAGGCAATGGCGCCGCGCGCCGCAGCGCCGGCCTCAGCCAGCGCCATCGCCTCGGCATGCGGCCGGCCGCCGGGCTGGGTCCAGCCGCGGCCGACGACGCGGCTGCCGTTCACGAGCATGCAGCCGACATTGGGATTCGGCGCGGTCCGCCCGCGCCCGCGCGCGGCGAGCGCCAACGCCGCGCCCATCCAGCGCGCATCGCTCAAAGGCCCATGGCTTTCAACTGATCGTCGATTTTCTTGTATTCGAGCCGCTTCTTCTCGGACTTGGCCTTTCTTTCGGCCTCGCGCTTCTGGCGTTTTTCTTCGTCGATCTTCTGCTGGGCGATGATCTCGTCGAGAGTGCGGTCGGCGCGCCAGTTCTGGACGTAGATGATCTCGCGCTTGTAGGCGCGCTCGAAATAGGAATCCAAATAGAAGCCGGTCAGGATCAGGCCGGTCGTCACGAAGGCGGCGAGCAGGAACCAGAGCTGGTAGCGGTGACGGATACGCAGGACGTCGCGCAGGTCCTGAAGCGGCCCGACCGACGACACATGCCTGTTGCGCCTCATGAAGAACATGGCGCCAAGATAGGCGTGCCGTGCGGCCGGGACCAGCCCTGCCTATTCCACGATCTGGAAACGCATCGTCATCCGTTTCCAGCCCTCGACCGGAATGCCGTCGCGCGTCGCGGGCTTGAAGCGCCAGCGGGACAGCGCCTGGCGGCGGGTCGCTTCGGACAGGGCATCGTCGGGGCTTTTCAAGATCTCGATCGCCTTGACCCGGCCGTCCACGCCGATCAGCGCGCGGACCGTGACGCTGCCCTCGATCCCGGCGCGAATCGCGGACGGCGGATAGGGTGGTTGGAGCGCGTCGGCGTAGCGCGGGTCGACCTCCGCGCCGACCATCACCGGCGCTGGCGGCGGATCGAGCGTGATGCCGCCGGAGAGAGGGCCCGGATCGCCCGGGGGATCAAAGGTGACGGGGCCGGGATCGGGCGTCGTGCCGATCACCGGCCCCGTCGGAGGCAGCACCACCCTGGGATCAGGCTGCGTGATGGGAGGGGTGGTGCGGGTGCGCAGGGGCTGCGTCTTGGGCTGCGGCTCGGGCTGAGGCTCAGGGGGCTCGGGAATTGAGATGGGCCGGACGACAAGCGGGTCGTCGAACACGCCCGGGGCGATCCTGGGACCTGCGTAGTACAGGCCCAGGATCATTGCGCCGCTGATCAGAAGGGCTGCGCCGGCTCCGGCCGGACGCGACGCCGTCGAATGATACCTGTCGGCATACATGGCTGCTCTCCTTGTCCCCGGTCTGTGTCTACCGGATGCATACAAGGATATATCATTACATAATTCAGTCAATGTGATTCTATATCATGATCAAGCTCGCCGTCAGCCGCGCAGGCGCAGGAGGGCGCGATCCCGGCCGATCAGCGGGAGCAGCGCTGCCATGTCGGGGCCGTGGTCGCGCCCGGTGAGTGCGCGGCGCAGCGGCAGGAACAGTGCCTTGCCCTTTCGCCCCGTCGCTTCCTTGAGCGCGCCAGTGAGCGCGTGCCAGGGATCGGTGGACCAGTCGATCGCCGCGGCGGTCTGCGCTGCGGTGAGAAGGAAGTCGGCGTCATCGGGATCGGGGACCGAGTCGATCGGCCCTTCGACCACCGCCCACCAGTCGGCAGCTTCGGCAACGGTCGCAAGATTGGGGCGGATCGCGTGCCAGCCGGCCTCGTCCATCCCCGGGGGAAGGCGGCCGGCGACATCGGCATGGCCGAGCTGATGGACGATGCGCGCGTTGAGCTGGGCGAGCTCGGCCTCGTCGAAGCGCGCGGGGGCGCGGCCGAAGCGCGCGAAATCGAAGCCTTCGATCAGCGGGGCGGGATCGGGAAGCGGCTCGACGGGATCGCTGGTTCCCAGCCGGGCGAGCAGCGCGACGAGCGCCTGGGGCTCGATTCCCGCTTCGCGGAAATGGTCGGCGCCGAGCGAGCCGAGGCGCTTGGAGAGCTTGCCCTCGGCGCCGGTCAGCAACGCCTCGTGCGCAAAGGCAGGGGGCGTGGCACCGAGCGCGGCGAACATCTGGAGCTGCGCCGCGGTGTTGGAGACATGGTCCTCGCCGCGCACCACATGCGTGATGGCGAGATCGATATCGTCGATCACCGAAGGCAGGAGATAGAGCCACGAGCCGTCGGCGCGGCGGATCACGGGATCGCTCATCGTCGCCGGGTCGAAGCGCTGGGGTCCGCGGATCAGATCGTGCCACTCGATCGGTGCGCCATGATCGAGCTTGAAGCGCCAGTGCGGCCGGATGCCCTCGGCCTCGAGCCGGGCGCGGTCGGCCTCGGTCAACCCCAGCGCGGCGCGGTCATAGACTGGCGGCAGGCCGCGGCCGAGCAGGATCTTGCGCTTGAGGTCGAGCTCCTGCTGGGTTTCATAGGCGGGATAGATGCGACCGGAGGCGACGAGTTCGGCGAAGCGGCGCTCGTAAAGATCGAAGCGCTCCGACTGCCGCGCCTCGCCGTCCGGGACGAGGCCGAGCCAGGCGAGATCGGCGCGGATCGAGGCGACATGCTCCTCGCGCGAACGCGCCTGATCGGTGTCGTCGATGCGCAGCAGGAAGCGGCCGCCCGTCTTGCGCGCCCACATCCAATTGTGGAGCGCCGTACGGATATTGCCGACATGCAGGCGGCCGGTGGGACTGGGTGCGAAACGGGTGATGACGCTCATGCGATGCGCGCTACCCCATTTCGCCGCCGCGCGAAATCACCGCCAGTTTACGCGCGTGCAGAACCAGCCTATCGGAGCGCACGCGGCCGAACGGCCGGGCGCTTAGCTCAGTTGGTAGAGCATCTCGTTTACACCGAGAGGGTCGGCGGTTCGAGCCCGTCAGCGCCCACCAGGTCTCCGGTCAGTTCGCCATGATCGTCGGCTTGCCGCCCGCGAGCTTCAGCGTGACATAGCTGTTCTCGCAGATATTGGCGCCGGTCCAGACGATGCTGGTGCCGTCCTCGAACGTCGCCTTGAGATCGTAGCGGCACTGGTTGCTCGCCTTGTCGAAGCGGACCGTGGTCTTGGCGCCGACCTTGATCACCGGGTCGCGGCGCGTTTCCGGATCGACCGTCTGCGGCTTGAACTCGGTCGTGCCCGCCGGCGCGAGCTCGATCGTCTTGATCGGCTTGCCCGAGGCGTTGGTGAGCATGAAATCCCAGTCTTCGGCGAATGCCGGCGTCGCTACGAGCATGGCCCCCGCCAGCGCGATGAACTGCTTCATGGTGCATTCCTCCCCTAAAGGAACAAGGGGAGCATGCGCCTCTATCGGGTGGTACGCAAGATGGCGTCAGAGCTGGCGGATGAGCTGGACCGCGCACGCGATCCAGGGCGGATCGGCAACCACCTGCTGGCGCGCGCCTGGGCCGAGCGGAAGGATGTTGAGCCGGCCGCCCTCGCCCTCGTGCGCGATCAGGCGGCCGAACAGGAAACGGCCCGCCGGGCGCGGGATCAACACGTCGCGGTTGAGCGCGGAGACGAAGTCCGCGGGCGCGAGGCGGCGGCACCAGATGACGTCGCCGGTGCGATAGTCGCCGATCCCGCCGGAGACGGTGACGGCGACCAGTTCGGGCTCGGGATGGGGCGGCGCCACCGTGGCGGCGCGGCGCGGCGCCTGCGCACCTGACGCGTCGAGCAGCGCGGCGACGGCGATGTCCGGCCGGTCGGGCAGCTGCACGAGATCGGCGGCATCGACGCCGAGCGCGGCGGCGATACGGTTGAGCCAGTCGACCGAGACGGTGCGCGTGCCGGTTTCGAGCCGGCCGATGGTCTGTGCGGTGGTAGGCGGATCGCAGCGCTGCGCCACTTCCTCGAGCGTCAGCCCCTTGGCGCGGCGCACTTCGCGGATCGCAGTGATCATTCTCGGCTCCGATAACCAGTGTGGTTAAATCACTTTCCTACAAGCGTGACGATATGGCAAGGGTGATTCGCAATTGCCGGGAGATGGGTGGATGCGGGAGCTGGTGGAACGATCGATCGAAGACGGACATGTCGTCCGCCACGCCCCGGCGCGGAAGAGCGGGCGGCGAGTTACGGTGAACCTCGCCGAATCGCCGCTGTCCTGGCTGCGCGCGCGCGGGCTGGTCGATGCGCGCCAGTTCGACGCCGGCGAGCGGCTGCGCGCCGATTATGAGACCGCAGCCCTGGGGCCGCGCGTGACGATGCGCTGGGATGCCGCGCCGGCCGCGCCGCGCCGTGGACGAGCGCATGACAGGCCCGATCCGACCACGGCGCAGATCGCCGCCAAGCGCCGGTTCGACGCCGCGGTGGCGGCGGCCGGACCCGGGCTTGCCGATATCCTGTGGCGGGTGATCTGCGCCGGGGAGACGGTTCCCGTGGCGGAGAAGGCATTGGGCTGGCCCGTGCGCGCCGGCCGGCTGGTGCTGACGCTGGCGCTCGACCGGGTGGCGGCGCACTACGGGATGCGGTGAACGCCGGTCATGTTTTGTCCGCAGCGCCGGACGGTGCGGCGAGGAAGCGGTTATAGACCCAGCCAATGCCGATCAGCGCGACCCCGAGGCCGAGGAACGAGAGGATGCGGAGCAGCCCGCCGAGCGCGGCGGCGTCGATCAGGAAGACCTTGAGCGTGACGGCGGTGAGCAGCGCCAGGCCGGCGAGGCGAAGATCGCGTGCACCGCTGCGGATCCCGAGCGCGAGCCAGGCCAGTGCGAGGAGGAGGAGGGCGGGGGAATAGCCGTAATTCTCGCCGGTGGAGATCGGGCCGGTGAGGAGGGTGCCGTGCGCGGCTTGGCGGACGGCGGCGGCGGTCGCGGCGAGGACCAGGGCGAGCCCGATCGCGCGCCACGGCCGGCCGGGGGCGAAGGCGAAGCTCCAGAAGGCGGCGAGCCCGAGATGGACGACGGCGGCGTTGGCGAGCGGGATGCCGCCCACCTGCTGCGCGACGAACACGGGGTTGAGCAGCAGCAGATCGAACCAGGCGACGCGGACGAGGCCGAGCCCGAACAGGGCGAGCGACAGCGCCGTCCAGCCGGCGCGGCGGCCGGCCGCCCAGCCGGCGGCGAGCAGCGCCTGGGTGATCAGCGCGCGCTCGACGAAGCCCCAGGCGGTGAAGCGCGACTCGTCGGCGATCGCGAGGGGCAGCTTGGCGAGGTGATAGAGGAGGAGGAGCGCGACGGCGATCGCCCCGCTCAGCACCGCCGGGCGGGTGCGGGCGAGCTGCCGGCGGTCGGCGAGCAGCACTGCCGCGGCGAGCAGCACGGGAAGCAGGCACCGCAGCGCAAGGGCGAGACCGGGGAGCTCGAGATAGGGCAACTGCGACCCGCTCGCGGATGCGACGATGAGCGTGGCGTAGCCGGCAAGGGGCTCGCCGCCGATCAGGAGCGCCACGCCGAGCGCGATCGCCGGGAGGAGGTGGAGTTGCGGGTCGCCGGTGCGGCGCGCCCATAGCCCCAGCGCGACGGCGGCGAGCGCGAGCGGGATCGCGATCCAGTCCGCGCCGGCGAGCTGGCCCAGCGCCACGACCGCCAGGATGGCCGCGACGACGCTGCCGCCGATCAGGCCGGGATCGCGCTTGCCGGCTTCGAGGCGACGGCGCCAGCTCAGCCATGCCGCGAGCGCGGCGCCGACGATGCCGAGCACCGTCCATTGCCAGTCGGCAAGGCGATCGGGGTCTAGGGCATTGGCGAGCAGCAACGGTCCGGCGATGCCGCCGAGCGCGATGACGGCCCAGCCGCGCGCGCGGGCGAGCAGGACGAGGCCAGGCCCGGCGAAGAGCGGCGCGGCGGCGATCGCGGCGGCGAGCGTGGCGCCCTGCCGCGGCGGATCGAGGCCGATCGCGACCAGGAGCAGCGTGAGCGCAAGCGCGGCCAATGCGCCGGGAAGATAGGTCTCGTCGCGCCAGGCCAGGATCAGCGCGGCGGCGGCGAGGACGAGATAGAGTGCCCAGGCCAGCGCCGAGAAGTCGAGCGCGGGGGCGAAGGCGAGCAGCTGGACGAGCCCGGCAACGAGCGGGGCGAGGCGGAGCCAGGCCGCCGCGACGCCGGCGCGGGGCAAGGCGAGGCTGGCACCGACGGCGAGCAATACCACGAACGCCGCGGGCGCGGCGAGATCCTCGGCGCCGAGCGCGAAGAGCAGGAAATTGACCCAGGCGAATCCGCATGCGGTGGCGGCGAGCGCCAGCCAGCCCCAGCCGCGATGCGCGGCAAGGCCGAACAGCGCGGCGGTGAACAGCGCGAGATAGACGAGCAAGGGTCCGATGCCCGCGGCGTCATAGCCCGCGACCAGCGGCGCGACGAAGCCGCCGGCAAGCGCCAGCACCGCGGTGGGCGGGCCATGACGGAGCGCCAGCACAAGACCCAGCGCAGTGACGGCGATCATCAGCATGAAGGCCGGAAGCGGCGCGATCAGGTGGTAGAGTGCCGCGGCGACGTACAAGGTCCCATAGGCGCTGGCGATGCCGGCGCCGGCGAGCGCCTGGGCGATGCGGGGGTCGTCGCGCACGGCGGGCAGGCGGCGCGCGACTTCGCTTCCCGCGATCAGCAGCGCCGCGAACAGTGCGGCGAGGAGGGTCCGCACGGCGGGTCCGAGCAGGCCGATCTCGATCGAATAGCGGACGAGGAAGAAGCCGGCGGTGACGAGGGCGATGGCGCCGATCCACACGGGCAGGCGCGCGCCGATCAGCGATTCGAGCGTGGGGCGCGGCGGCGGGGCCGGGGCCGATATGGCAGCCATATCCCCTTCCGGCTCTCGCTCCGGTTCCGGCGCCGCCAGCGGTACCGTCTGCGGCGCGGGGGCCGCGGCGGCCGGAACGGGGGACGGGAGCGGAGCGGCGGCCGCCGGGGCAGGGACCGGGCCGGGCGCCGCCGCAGCGATGGGCGGGCGCGTGCGCTCGAGCCTGTCGATCCGGCGGCCGAGTTCGCGCAGCTTCTGGCCCTGAGCGGCAGCGACGATGCCGAGGACCACGACCGCGAGGAACAGGATGCCCGTCATCGCCCCGCTTGTCGCAGCTTGCGCGGCGATGCGCCAGCCCGGCTTTCCGCGCCTCAAGCCGATCTAGGTTGCATGACCCGGCGATGCCCCTAGATGCGGACGGATGCGGCTCGCCTTCACCAAATGCCACGGCTCGGGGAATGATTTCGCCCTTCTCGACGCTCGCGCATTGGATTTGTCCGATGCGGAATGGGGGCGGGTCGCGCGGACCTTGTGCGACCGGCGCGGGCCGGTGGGAGCCGACGGGCTGCTGTTGCTGCGGCCCGGCGAGGGCGAGGCCGCGTTCGCGCAGATGGTGGTGAATGCCGACGGCTCGATCCCCGAGACCTGCCTCAACGGGCTGCGTTGCACCGCGCGCGCCGGGTTCGAGGCGCTGGGCATCGAGGCGGCGACGGTGCGGTTGAAGACGAGCGACGCCGACGTGGCGCACGAGGCCGAGCTGGCCCCCGGCGTCTACACCGTGCGCACCACGGTGGGCCCGGCCTCGACCGATCCCGCCGCGGCCGGGCTGCGCGCCGCGGCGCCGGTGGTCGACGCGCCGGTGCCCGGACTGCCGAACCGCCGCAACTTCACCGCGGTGGCGATGCCCAACCCGCATCTGATCGCCTTCGTCGACAAGATCGACGTCGCCGAGCTCATCGCGCTCGGCGACTGGTGCGAGGCGGGCCCCGAGCTGCTCGCCGACCGCGCCAATGTGAGCTTCGTCGAGCTGCGCCCCGATGG
Source organism: Sphingomonas sp. MS122 (assembly GCF_049532975.1). Classification (GTDB taxonomy): domain Bacteria; phylum Pseudomonadota; class Alphaproteobacteria; order Sphingomonadales; family Sphingomonadaceae; genus Sphingomonas. Next base: position 1,530,387 of record NZ_CP186695.1, read on the forward strand.
GCTGTTCGTCCATACCTATGAGCGCGGCATCGGCCTCACCAACGCCTGCGGCACGGCGATGGGCGCGGCGGCGCACGCAGCGGGGCTGACCGGCCGCCTGCCGTTCGGCCGATGGATCACGGTGCACAATCCCGGCGGCCGCGTGCGCGTGCGCGCCGACGGGCCGGCGGGCGGCGACCGGGTGACGATCGCGGGCAACGCGACGTTCGAATGGGACGGTGCGATCGAGATCGAGCCGGCGACCGGCGAAGCGGGCGAGCTGACGGTGACGCGACGGCGCGACGACGAGGTCGCGGCCTGGGCGGCGGTGACGGGTTAACCGGATCGATGCGCGAGGCGGGCAGAAGAATTTGATTCACGCGGAGGCGCGGAGCCGCGGAGAAGAGGGCGTTCGCGCAGAGAACGCAGAGATCGGGCTTCGCCGCGCCGGCGGCTTTCATCTTCCGAGGTCGTGTTTACTGCGATCGGGGACAAGACGCTTCGCGCCGAAGAACAACCTCTCCGCGCTCTCCGCGCCTCCGCGTGAACCCAATGTTTTAGGGTCAGAACCCATTAAGTCATTGATTTCATAGGCCGAAACGTTTCCCTGCACGCAACCCTCGTCATTCCCGCGAAAGCGGGAATCCATTCTGGCTGACCTGTCGGCAAGAGCCGTGCGACGTGCGGCAATGGATCCCCGCCTGCGCGGGGATGACGATCGACCTGATCGAGTCTCGACCCCAGGATGGACTGACATTCGGGGATGAAGTGCATCATTCCTTCCCGAGAGGGAGAGAATGGCTGAATGCCGATCCGTCCTAGTCGCCCTTTTTGCGCGCCGGCTTCTTCGCCGTCTTGGGCGGCTCGCCATCGATCTTCACCAGCGAGGCGAGCCGGCAGCGTTCGCCGCGGGCGATGACGGTCGAGAAGCGGTCGATCGCGTCGATGCCCGGGCTATTGTCGAAGCGGATGTTCCATGCCCAGGGCAGTTCCTGGCACGGCGCCACGAAGGTGCCGCGATACCAGTCGCGCCCGGCGCGCAGAAAGATCACGTCGCGATCCTCGGCACGATAGTCGCTGACCATCGAGGCGAAGGGAATGCGCGCTTCCTTCGCGGCGGGCGCGGGCGCGTCCTGCGCGGCGGCGGGAACGGACAGCGCGCTGAGCGTAACGGTCAGCCGGGCGAAAGGATGCGCGGAGCGAACCGGAAATCATCCGAGAACGAACCAAATAGGAAAATACTGCTTGACATCGTCACGCTGTTCAGGTACAAAACAGGAACGCTGGAGAATTGCGAGTCGGGCCGGGACGCTCGCCCGATCGCGTCGACGCGCTGGTATGGGCGCTGAGCGAGCTGATGCTGGGCCGCAAGGGCGCGGCGGGGGTGCGCGGGCTGGGGTGAGCGGGCATTTCGCCATCGAGCCCGCTCGCGGCATCGCGCGGCGGGCTGTACGTCCGCGCCGGCGATTTGGAGGCAACCGGCTTTTGTCCGGGTCAAGCGCGCGTTAAGGATGATGCATGACGACCCGGGTCGCATCGTGCAGCTGCGGACAGCTTCGCCTGACGTGCGAGGGCGAGCCGGTGCGCGTCTCGATCTGCCATTGCCTCGAATGCCAGAAACGCACCGGCAGCGTGTTCGCGGTGCAGGCGCGGTTCGCGCGCGAACGGGTGACGGCGGCGGGCCGCTCGGCGACCTGGACGCGGACCGGCGACAGCGGCGGGACGGCCGTTTTCCACTTCTGTCCGGTGTGCAGCTCGATCGTCTATTGGGAGCCCGTGGAGATGCCGGACCTCGTCTATGTGGCGGTGGGCGCATTCGCCGATCCGGCGTTTCCGGCGCCGTACGTCTCGGTCTATGAGGACCGGCAACATCCCTGGGCCCTGGCCGCGGGACAGCTGCCGCTGGAGCGTTTCGCCTAGCCGCCGCGCCGCGTCGAGCCGGTCGCGCGAGGACGCCCGGCTGGACCTTGGCCGAAAGGCGTGGAAATTAACCATCCCCGGCAAGTTCGAGTTAGCCCTAAAGGCGTATGACAGCCTGTGGGGGTCCGGACAGGGGGGCTGCGAGCACGCTTCCTGTCGCGGTTGTCGATGCTCGCGGGAGGAATGCCCGTGCGAAGCTATGCGGTTGCGCCGGAAGCGAACCTTGTACCTGATCAACCCGCGCCCGACCAACGTTCGGACGAGCGCTTCACGACGCTGTTCCGCGTCGCCCGCGTGGTCCTCGAGGACGGCGCGCAGCATCTGTGCCTGATCCGCAACATCGGTGCCGGCGGGCTGATGCTGGAGACCTATGCGCGGTTCGAGACCGGCACCGCGGTGCGGGTCGAGCCCAAGGGATCGCCGCCGGTCAGCGGCAAGATCTGCTGGGTGAAGGACCGGAATGCCGGCGTCGCCTTCGACGCGCCGATCGAGGTCGCGACCTATCTCAACCCGCACCAGCTGTCCGCGCGCGAGGCGCCGCGCGGGCCGCGGCTGACGGTCGACCGCCGCGCGCGGCTGCGCGTCGGGGTGATGTGGCATCTCGTCGACCTGGTCGACCTGTCGCAAAAGGGGGCCAAGGTCAAAAGCGACCTGCCGATGGAGCTGGAGGCCGCGGTCGAGCTGATGGTCGAGCGCCTCCCCCCGGTGTCGGGCCGGGTGCGCTGGATCAAGGAGGACCGGATCGGCATCGAGTTCTCGCGCGCGATCCCGCTCGCCGACCTCGCCGAATGGGCGAGCGCGCTGCCCGGCGAGGAGGTGGCGGCCGCGGCCGGCTGAGCCGGGCCGCGATACGCCGGAGAGCGCGCGGCGCGGGGCGAAGCGGGCTTGGCGAGGCGGCGCCGGCGGCGCTAGCTTGGCGCCATGTGTGTTCTGGCGCTGGCGTGGCATGCACACCCGAACTGGCGGCTGGTGGCGGCGGGCAACCGCGACGAGCGGCACGACCGGCCGGCGGCGGCGCTGGCGCGATGGATGGCGCGCGGCCCCGTCATCGCCGGGCGCGACCTGGTGGCGGGCGGGACCTGGCTCGGGCTCAACGAGGACGGGCGGTTCGCGGCGGTGACCAATGTGCACGGGCAGGCGCCCGATGCGGCGAAGGCGTCGCGCGGGACGCTGGTGACGGACATGCTGGCGGGCGCGGAGCCGGAGGAGCTGGACGCGTTCAACCCCTTCAACCTGATCGCGGTGGAGCCCGAGGGACCGATGTTCCTGACCAACCGGCCCGAGCCGCTGCGGCGGCCCCTGGGTGCGGGGATGCACGGGCTGTCGAACGGCCTGCTCGACACGCTGTGGCCCAAGACGCTGCGGCTGCAGGCGGGGATGGCGGGCTGGCTCGCGGCGGGGAGCGAGGCGATCGAGCCGCTGTTCGCGGCGCTCGCCGACGAGCGGCCGGTGGGATCGCCCGGGCCGGACGAGCGCGACGCGTTCGAGCCGGTCAACTCGCCGGTGTTCATCCGCGGGCCGGTCTATGGCACGCGGTGCAGCACGGTGGTGACGGTGGATCGCGAGGGGCGCGGGCGGATCGCCGAGCGGCGCTTCCACGCCGACGGCGCGCCGGCGGGCGAGACCGAGCTGCGCTTTTACTGGCCCTGAGCCCGCAGGGCGCTATGGGCGGGACATGAGGACGAGACATTGACTCCGCGCGAGCTGATCGGCGTGGCCGAGGTGCCGGGCGGCGAGCCGCTGCGGCTGTTCCGGCGCGGGGGCGACTTCATGATCGTGCTCGACCGCAACGAGCTGATGTCGAGCCGGATGAGCGGATCGGAGGAAGCGCTGGCGGAGCTGACGCTGGCGCGGCTGAGATCGCCGGGCTCGGCGCAGCTGCTGATCGGCGGCTACGGGATGGGCTTCACGCTGCGCAAGGCGCTGGCGCTGCTCGGGCCGGCGGGCGAGGCCGTGGTGGCGGAGCTGGTGCCGGGGATCATCGACTGGGCGCGCGGGCCGATGGCCGGGCTTGCCGCCGGATGCCTCGACGACCCGCGGACGCAAGTGGTGATCGGCGATGTCGGCGCGGCGATCGCGCGGGCGCGGGGCGAATATGACGCGATCCTGCTCGACGTGGACAATGGCCCGGACGGGCTGACGCGGCTGGCCAACGACCGGCTCTACACGTTCGACGGGCTGCGCGCGGCGAAGGCGGCGCTGAAGCCCGGCGGGGTGCTGGCGGTGTGGTCGGCGGCGCCCGACGAGCGCTTTCGGCGGCGGATGGGCGAGGCCGGATTCGAGGTCGAGGAAATCGCCGTGCGCGCCCGGCAGAACGGCAAGGGGCCGCGCCACGTGATCTGGTTCGGCCGCAAGCGCTGACGACGAGTTCTTTCTAGCGCGCGGACGCGCGCACCCACCCCCGCCCCTTCCTGACAGGAAGGGGAGTTGCGGGCGGCCAAGGAGAATCCTCATGAACTGGTTCGGGCGGAAGTCCGGGCGCGATGCGTCGCGTCCGGCGTTGACGCGTGCGCACGCCGGCGCGGGCGTGCTGGGCGAATGGCCGCAAAGCTACGAGGCGCAGGTGCGCGAGGGCTATTGCGCGAACCCGGTCGCGCAGCGTGCGGTGAAGATCATTGCCGAGGGCGTGGCGGATGCGCCGATCGAGGCATCCGATCCGGCGCTGCGTGCGCTGGTGGTCGCGCGGACCCAGGGGCAGGAGCTGATCGCGGCGCTGGCGGCGCAGCTGCTGCTGCACGGCAACGCCTTCATCCAGCTGCTCGGCGACGGCGCGGGCGGGGTCGCCGAGCTGTTCGCGCTGCGGCCCGAGCGCGTCGGCGCCGGTCGCTGGCGGCTGACGCGGCTGTGGCGCGGGCGGCGCGGCACCGAGGCCGCGATCGGGACCGCGGCCGCCGGCGGCCGGTTCGTGCTGGTCGAGGCGGCGGCACTCGCCGTGCACGATGCGGTCGCCGGGATCGGCGCCGGCGTCTCGGTGCTCGGGACGGGCACGGGGGATGGCGAGGGGGTCGAGGCGCATGCGCCGGTCACCGGCGCGTCGGTGGTTCCCCCGGCGCCGGTGCACCTGCGCGCCGAGAGGGCGGCCGCGGGCGGCGCGCTGATTCGCTGGACGCGCCGGAGCCGCATCGGGTGGCGCTGGCGGGACGCGGCCGATGCGCCGCTCGGCGAGGAGCTCGAACGCTACCAGGTGCGGATCGTGCCGGCGGCCGGGCCCGCGACGCTCGAGACGGTGACCGCGAGCGAACTGTACCTGCCGCCCGAGACGCTCGCCGCGCGCCCGGTGGCGATCGAGGTGCGCCAGGCCGGCGACCACGGCCTCTCCCCGCCTGCCCTGCTCACATTGTAACCCTCTGGAGTGACGAGATGAACGCGACCGCGCGATTCGCCCTGCCCCTGCTTCATGCCGGGCAGGCGCAGAAGGAGCTTTTCCACAACGAGGCGCTGCTGATCGCCGATATGCTGATGCAGCCCTGCGTCGAGGCGCTCGGCCGCGCCGCGCCGCCGGCGGATCCGGTTGCGGGCCAATGCTGGATCGTCGGCGATTCGCCCGAGGGCGCCTGGGCCGGATCGGCAGGCGCACTGGCGCTGTGGACCGAGGGCGGGTGGCGGTTCGTGGCGCCGCGCGAGGGCATGGCCGTGTGGGTCGCCGGGGACGAGCTGGTCGCGCGGCACGTCGCGGGCGCGTGGCACGCCGGCCGGCTCGCCGCCGCGCAGCTCGTGATCGACGGCGAGCAGGTGGTCGGGCCGCGCGAGCCGGCGATCGACGAGCCGGACGGCGGGAGCGTCGTCGACGCGGAGGCCCGCGCCGCGATCGAGGCGATTTTGCAGGCGTTGCGGGCACATGGCCTGATCGACGGCGGATAACTGTGACGTTCCGGCAACAGTCCCCAGATTTTGTTCGCTTGCGCGGAAACTTTCCACACGGTAGGAAGTTAGCGCTGTCCGAAGTGGCAACCAAGAAAGGGGATTATGATGCGGAAGCTTGCCGTAACTCTGGCACTCGCTTCGACCGCGCTCAGCACGCCCGCCCTCGCCCGCGATGACGCGTGGTACGTGGGTGTCGAAGGCGGCGCGATGATCGTCGAAGACATCAACTTCGACATCGGCGCCGTCGAGGACGCGAGCCGGGTCGATCACAACTATGGCTGGGACGTCGGTGGCGTCATCGGTTACGATCTCGGCGGGTTCCGCATCGAGGCCGATGTCAGCTATCGCCGCGCGAGCGTCGACGGCTACAGCTCGACCGTCACCACGCCGATGTTCATCACCGGCGGCACCATCTTCAACATGCCGGCCGGCACGTTCGACTATGCCGGCGGCTCGTCGTCGGCGCTGAGCTTCATGGTCAACGGCCTGCTCGACTTCGGTGAAGACGACGGCGTGCAGGGCTTCATCGGCGGCGGCGCGGGCGTGTCGCGCGTCAAGGCCGACTATGCCCTGAACCAGAAGGGGTCGTTCCTCGACGATTCGGACACCGTGTTCGCGTGGCAGGTGATCGCGGGTCTGCGTCAGCCGATCAGCGACAACATCGACGTGACGCTGAAGTATCGCTTCTTCAACGCCGACAACGTCAAGCTGGTCGACGTGACCGGCCGCGAGTTCGAGGGCCGGTTCCGCTCGCACAGCATCCTGGGCGGCGTGACCTTCAACTTCGGTGAGCCGCCTGCGCCGCCGCCGCCGCCGGAGCCGGCTCCGCCGCCCCCGCCGCCGGCGCCGACCCCGCCGCCGCCGCCGCCGCCGGTGGTCTGCACCCCGGGGCCGTACATCGTGTTCTTCGAGTGGGACAAGTCGGACATCACGCCCGAGGCGGCCGGCATCCTCGACAACGCGATCTCGGCGTACCAGAACTGCGGCAACGCGCAGGTCATGCTGGCGGGCCACGCCGACCGTTCGGGTTCGGCGAGCTACAACGTCGGCCTGTCGCAGCGCCGTGCGGACTCGGTCCGTGCGTATCTCGGCGGCCGCGGCATCCCCGACGGCGTGATCAGCTCGGAAGCGTTCGGCGAGAGCCGTCCGCGCGTCGAGACCGCCGACGGCGTTCGCGAACTGCAGAACCGCCGCGTGGAAATCACTTACGGTCCGGGCTCGGGCATGTAAGCCACGCGGTCCGCACTGCGGATCGACAAGAATTGGGGAGGCCGGGCAACCGGCCTCCCTTTTTCGTTGCGGCGTGGATGCGGGTGCGTGACTGGCCTTGCGCCGTCGCCGATGCTGCGCTCAGTCATCCCCATGCCCCCTTCGACATCCGAGGCCGAGTTCGGAACCCCGAACCCGATGCGTTTTGCCGAGCATGGCGCAATGCGCCTGGAGGCGGCGGCGCGCCGCCAACTGCGTGACTTCGAGGCGGCGATCTCGCCATTGCCTGAAGATCGGCCCGGGCTAAGGCTGAGCGGCGTCCCGGGCCTGGCCGAGCTGCTGGGTCCGCAGGGTGCAATCGGATCGCTCGTCGCGCCGCTCGCGAGCGGACCCGCCCGGCCCGTGCGCGCGATCCTGTTCGACAAGAGTCCGTCGGCGAACTGGTCGCTGGCCTGGCATCAGGATCGCACGATCTGCGTCCGCGAGCGTCGCGACCTGGATGGATTCGGACCCTGGACGGTCAAGTCGGGGCTGCTGCACGTCGCGCCACCCTTCGACCTGCTCGCGCGGATGGTCACGATCCGCATCCATCTCGATGATGTTCCGGCCGGCAACGCACCGCTCCTGATCGCGCCTGGCTCGCATCATTTCGGGCTCGTGCGCGAGGATATGATCGAGGCCGTGGTCGAGCGGTGCGGCATTCATGCCTGTCTCGCCCGTGCGGGTGACATCTGGGTCTATGCGACGCCGATCCTGCACGCCTCGGAGGCCGCGGCGGCGCCGCGACGCCGCCGCGTGCTGCAGGTCGACTATGCCGCGTTCGACTTGCCCGGCGGACTTTCGTGGTCAGGCGTCTGAAGTGACGGCCCCCGCCAGCCATTCCGGCACGATCGCATCGCCCAGCGCCTCGACGCGGCGGTGCTCGACCATCAGCCCGAGCTCGGGATAGGCGATGCGGGTGCGCTCGCCCGGCTCGCCGAGCGGCGCGACGACGAGGCGGCGGTTGACCTTGGCGCGCCAGTTCATCCGCGCCGTATTCTCCTGGCCGACATAACAGCCCTTGGCGAAGCTGACGCCGTTGAGCTCGGCCGCGTTGCATTCCAGCCAGAGCGTCTTGTCCTGGCCCAGCTCGGCGGCACCCTCGGTCACGCCGAGGCGCAAGCGATGCTCGTGCCAGCCCGCTGCGGCGGCGCCGGCCGCTTCTCCCAGCCAGCGATAGCCGAGCGCCGCGAGCCGGGGATCGGCCACCCCAGCACCCGCGTCGCGCGACCAGTGCACGCCGCCCTCGACCGGCTCGATCGCGATCGGGCGGCGCAGGCGATAGATCGACAGGCGGCGGACCAGCGCCTCGCGCTGCTCCGCCTCGCAGTCGATCAGGATCGCATCGCCATCATCCCACAGGATGAAGTCGAACAGCGCCTTGCCCTGGGCGGTCAGCAGCCCGGCCCATTGCGGCGCGCCCGGCGCCACGGCGTTCATGTCCTGAGTCACCAGCCCCTGCAGGAAGCCGCGGGCATCCTCCCCCGAGACGCGAATGAGAGCGCGGTCGGCGAGAAGAGTCGCATGGGGCGGGGTGGCCCGAACTTGGCTGGTCTCTGTCATGGCGAACAGGTAGGACGCCGGGAGCGGCTGCAAAAGAGGCTCCCATGGCGACGTTCGATCTCAAGCTCACCGGCGGCACGGTGCACCTGCCCGGCGGCCCGGCCCGGGTCGATCTCGGCGTGCGCGAGGGCAGGATCGTCGCGATCGGCGGTCAGGACGGCGTTGGAGGCGATGCCGGCGAGACGATCGACTGCACCGGGCTCGACGTGCTGCCCGGCGTGATCGACAGCCAGGTCCATTTCCGCGAGCCGGGGCTCGAGGCCAAGGAAGACCTGGAGAGCGGCAGCCGCGCGGCGGTGCTGGGCGGCGTCACCGCGGTGTTCGAGATGCCCAACACCAAGCCCAACACCGACAGCGCCGATGCGGTCGACGACAAGCTCGCGCGCGCCCGGGACCGGATGTGGTGCGATCATGCCTTCTATGTCGGCGCGACCAACAGCAATGCCGCCGACCTCGCCGAGCTCGAGCGCATGCCCGGCACGGCGGGGGTCAAGATCTTCATGGGCGCCTCGACCGGCGATCTCCTGGTGTCGGACGACGCCAATCTCGCGCGCGTGCTCGCCTCGGGCCATCGCCGCGTCGCGATCCATGCCGAGGACGAGTTCCGCATGAACGCGCGCGAGGGCGAGCGGATCGAAGGCGATCCTTCGTCGCACCCCGTGTGGCGCGACGACGAGAGCGCGATCCTCGCCACCCGCCGCATCCTCAAGCTCGCGCGCGAGGCGAAGCGGCGCATCCATGTCCTCCACGTCACCACCCCGGCCGAGCTCGAGCTGCTCGCGCAGCACAAGGACATCGCGACCTGCGAGGTGACGCCGCAGCACCTGACGCTGGCGGGCGAGGAGGCCTATCCGCGGCTCTGCACCTATGCCCAGATGAACCCGCCGATCCGCTCGGCCGCGCATCGCGAGGGGCTGTGGCACTGGCTCAACCAGGGGGTGCCCGACGTGCTCGGCTCGGACCATGCGCCGCACACGATCGAGGAGAAGGCCAGGCCCTATCCCGCTTCGCCCAGCGGCATGCCCGGCGTTCAGACGCTGCTGCCGCTGCTGCTCGACCATGTCGCCAGGGGGCGCACCACGCTGCAGCGGCTGATCGACCTCACCAGCGCCGGACCGCAGCGGGTGTTCGGGCTGGTCGGCAAGGGGCGGATCGCCGCCGGCTATGACGCGGACTTCACCGTGGTCGACCTGAAGGCCAAATGGACCATCGAGGAAAGCTGGCTCGCCTCGCGCTGCGGCTGGTCGCCGTTCACCGGCATGGCGCTCACCGGCAAGCCGATCGGCACGATCATCCGCGGGCGCCAGGTGATGTGGGACGGCCAGCTCGCCAACGCCGCGCACGGCCGCCCGGTGCGGTTCGAGGCGGTCGAGTTCGGGTAATTCTCAAGCTCCTCCCTTCGGGGGAGGGGCTAACCGGCTACTCCGCCGCTTCGGCCACCGCCTCGCGCTCGGCCTGCTGGCGCGCCCACATCTCGGCATAGATGCCGCGCAGCTCGAGCAATTCGGCATGCGTGCCCTGCTCGGCGATGCGCCCTGCTTCCAGCACGACGATGCGGTCGGCATGGACCACGGTCGAGAGGCGATGCGCGATCACGATCGTGGTGCGCCCGCGCTCGATCGCCTCGAGCGTGTCGAGGATCTCGCTCTCGGTGCGGCTGTCGAGCGCGCTCGTCGCCTCGTCGAGGATCAGGATCGGCGGGTCCTTGAGCAGGGTGCGCGCGATCGCGACGCGCTGCTTCTCGCCCCCCGACAGCTTGAGCCCGCGCTCGCCGACGCGCGTGTCGTAGCCGTCGGGCATGCTCTCGATGAACCCGGCGATTGCCGCGCCGCGCGCCGCCGCCGCGACCTGGTCGGGGGTCGCGCCCTCGCGGCCATAGGCGATGTTGTAGCCGACCGTGTCGTTGAACAGCACCGTGTCCTGCGGGACGATGCCGATCGCGGCGCGCAGGCTGGCCTGGGTGACCTGGGCGATATCCTGCCCGTCGATCGTCACCCGCCCGCCGGTCAGGTCGTAGAAGCGGTAGAGGATGCGCGCGAGCGTCGACTTGCCCGCGCCCGACGGGCCGACCACCGCGACGGTGTGGCCCGGCGCGATGACGAGATCGATGCCCTTCAGGATGTCGCGATCCGCCTCATAGCCGAAGCGCACCCCCTCGAACCGCACCTCGCCCCTGGCCACCTCCAGCGGGCGCGCGCCGGGCGCGTCCTTCACCTCGGCGTCGGTGTCGATCAGGTCGAACATCGCGCCCATGTCGATCACGCCCTGGCGGATCGTGCGATAGACCCAGCCGAGCATGTCGAGCGGGCGGAACAGCTGGCTCAAGAGCGTCGAGACGAACACCACGTCGCCCGGCGAGAAGCGCCCGCTCGACCAGCCCCAGGCGACCACCGCCATCCCCGCGCCGAGCATCACGTTGGTGATCAGCGACTGGCCCATGTTGAGCCAGGCGAGCGAATTCTCGCTCTTCACCGCCGCCTTGGCATAGGCCTCGACCGCCGCCGAATAGCGGTCGGCCTCGCGCTTCTCGGCGTTGAAATACTTCACCGTCTCGAAATTGAGCAGCGAATCCACGGCATGCGCGACCGCGCCGGTGTCGAGGTCGTTCATCCGCTCGCGCAGCTTGGAGCGCCAGTCGGTCACCCAGCGGGTGAAGGCGATGTAGACGACCACCATCGCCAGCGTCGACGCGACCAGCCACCAGCCGAAGCGCGACCCGAAGATCTGCAGCACCAGCGCCAGCTCGAGGATCGTCGGCGCGATGTTGAACAGCAGGAAGTAGAGCATCGTGTCGATGCTCTTGGTGCCGCGCTCGACCACCTTGGTGACGGCGCCGGTGCGCCGCTCGAGGTGGAAGCGCAGCGAGAGCTGGTGGAGATGGCGGAAGGTGACGATCGCCAGCCGCCGCGTCGCATCCTGCCCGACCTTCTCGAACACGGTGTTGCGGAGGTTGTCGAACACCGTGGTGAACAGCCGCGCGGCGGCATAGCCGACCACCATCAGCACGACGAACACGACCACGCTGCGGTCGTTGAGCGCCATCGAATCCACCGCGGCCTTGAGCGCATAGGCCGCGCCATAGACTTGGACGACCTTGGACAGCAGCACGAGCAGCAGCGCACCGATGATGCGCGCCTTCAGCCCGGGCATGCCGGCGGGCCAGAGATAGGGGAGGAAGCGCCGGAGCGTGGCGAACAACGGGCGTTCGCCGCCGGCGGGTGCGGTCGGGGCTGGCATGGCCCGCAATCTGGGACCGCTTGCGTCCGGATGCAACGCGTGCACGCGCGGAACGCCGCTCCGCCCGGTTCGTTGACCGGGCGAGGAGCGAAACATGGAACCGGTGTTCTACGTGATGGCGATCCTTGGCTGCGGCGACGGCCAGCTGCAATGCCGCGAGGTGCGCGTCGAGCCGGTCCGTTACCGGAGCGCGGCGCAATGCCAGGTGGCGATGGCGCAGACGCTGCCGCGCCACGCCGACCTCTCCTTCCCCACCATCGTCGCGAGCTGCCAGCAGCGCGGCGCGCGGATGGCCCGCAACGAGACGCGCGCGCCGCGCAGCTAGCTCAGCCGCGCTCGATCGGCAGCGCCCAGCGGATCTGGTCGCGCAGCAGCGCCTCGAGCTCGGCCGCGCCGGCATTGTGCGCGGCGGCGCGCTTGCGCAGCAGCGTCAACAAAAGGTCCGCGCGGCTCGCGGGCGGGGCGGGGGCCGCACGGCCCTTCGCGAGCGCGCGGGACAGGTGAAGCGATAGAGCGGTCATCGCCGCCTCTATGGAGCCCGCGGCTTTACCCGAATCTCGCCGAACGCGGTTAACGCGGGCGGGTCCACAGCCCGGCCGGACGCGGGGCAGGGCGATAGAGGCGGTGCCGCAGCGCCGCCTGGGGCAGGGCGCGGGCGATCCAGGCGAGCTTCTGCGCGTTGCTCGTGTGCGCGCGATGGTCCCAGGCGTGCGCGCCCCGTGCCGTCACCTCGCGGGCGATGTCGCCATAGATGCCCGCCGCCGCCAGCACCGCCCAGGCCGAGCGGAAGCGCAGCGCCGGGGTGCCGCGCCGCGCGCTCGCCGCATGGTCCTCGGCCATCTCCGCCAGCCATCTGGCGATCACGACGAGCCGCGAACGGAAGGGCGGCTTCATGTGCTGGCCGGGCGGGATGTCCATCTCGACCAGCCATTCGACGGGGAGGTAGCAGCGGCCCATGCGGTCGTCGGCCTCGATGTCGCGCGCGATATTGGCGAGCTGGAAGGCGATGCCGAGGTCGCAGGCGCGGTCGAGCGTCGCCTCGTCCCCCGGCTCCACCCCCATCACCACCGCCATCATGCAGCCGACCGCGCCCGCGACATGGTAGCAGTAGCGCAGCAGGTCGTGCTCGGAGCGCGGGAACCACCCCCTGGCGTCGAGCGCGAACCCCTCGATCACGTCATGCGCGAAGCGGTGCGGCATGCGCGTCTCGCCGGCGACGATCCCGAGTGCGTCGAACGCCGGGTCGCCGGTCCATTCCCCCGCCAGCGCCTTGCCGGTGAGGCCGCGGATCCGCGCCAGCCGCGCCGCGGGATCGGCGACCGGCCGGCCGCCCTGCCCCAGTTCCTGCCCGTCGGCGAGGTCGTCGCACGCGCGGCACCAGGCATAGAGCAGCCATGCCCGCTCGCGCGTCGCCCGGTCGAACAACTGGCTCGCCGCCGCGAAGCTGCGCGATCCCCGCGCGATGCTGTCCTGCGCCGCCGCGACCACGCAGGCGCGGGTTGGCACAGGCGCGTTCACAGGTCCTTGGCGCCGATCTGGCCGATCGTCGTGGCGGGCCGGTGCGCGGCCATCTTGTCGAGCAGGCGGTCGAGCTCGTCGTCGACGATCAGCAGCCCCTGGTGCTGCGGCCGCAGGAAGCCGGCCTCGCCCATCGTCCGCACGAACTCGATCAGCCCGTCATAGAAGCCGGCGACGTTGAGCAGCCCGACCGGCTTGGCGTGATAGCCGATCTGCGCCCAGCTCATCGCCTCCCACAACTCGTCCATCGTGCCGGTGCCGCCGGGGAGGGTGACGAAGCCGTCGGAGAGGTCGGTGAAGGCCTGTTTGCGTTCGTGCATCGTGCGCACGACGTGCAGCTCGGTGCAGCCGCGATGCGCCACCTCGGCGTCGACCAGCGCCTGCGGGATCACCCCGATCACTTCGCCCCCCGCCGCCAGCGCGCTGTCCGCCACCGCGCCCATCAGCCCCAGCCGCCCGCCGCCATAGACCACGCCGATCCCGCGCTCGGCGAGGGTGCGGCCGACGAAACGGGCATTCTCGATGAACACGGGATCGTTGGGGGTCGCGGATCCGCAATAAATGGCGAGGCGCGTGAGGGTCATGGTTGCTCCAGCATCAGCGCGGCGGTGGCCTTGGCGCTGCCGACCACGCCGGGAATACCCGCGCCGGGATGCGTGCCGGCGCCGACGAAATAGAGGTTGGGGATGGAATCGTCGCGATTGTGCGCCCGGAACCAGGCGCTCTGCGACAGGATCGGCTCGAGGCTGAACGCGCTGCCGAGATGCGCGCGCAGATCGTCGCGGAAGTCGTTGGGCGCATAGCTGAACTTGGTCACGATGCGTTCGTGGATGTCGGGGATCAGCCGCCGTCCGACCTCGTCGAGGATGCGCTTCTCCAGCACCGGCGCGATCTGCGTCCAGTCGACCGGGAACTTGCCGAGATGCGGCACCGGGGCGAGCGCGTAGAAGGTCGAATGCCCCGCCGGCGCGAGGCTCGGATCGGTCACCGTCGGATGATGGAGGTAGAGCGAGAAATCCTGACTGAGCACGCCATGGTCGTAGATGTCCTCGAGCAGCCCTTGGTAGCGCGGCCCGAACAGGATCATGTGGTGCGGGATGCCGGGCCAGGTCCCCCTGACCCCGAAATGGACGAGGAACAGCGAGGGCGAGAAGCGCTTGCGCGCGAGCCGGGCCGCGGTGCGCTGCGCGCTGCGCGAGCCCTTGAGCAGGTCGCGATAGCTGTGGATCAGGTCGGCGTTGCTCGCCACCGCGTCCGCCTCGAAGCGTTCGCCGCGCTGGGTCACCACCGCGGTGGCGCGCTCCCCCAGCGTCTCGATCTGCGCCACCGGATCGCCGAGCCGCAGCACCCCGCCGAGCCGCTCGAACAGCGCCGCCATCCCCGCGACCAGCCGGTTGGTCCCGCCCTGCGCGAACCACACCCCGCCGTCGCGCTCGAGCTTGTGGATCAGCGCGTAGATCGCGCTCGTCGTCATCGGGTTGCCCCCGATCAGCAGCGTGTGGAAGCTCAGCGCCTGGCGCAATTTCTCGTTCTTCACGAACGACGAGACGATCGAATAGACGCTGCGCCACGCCTGGTATTTGGCGAGGTCCGGCGCCGCCTTCACCATCGCGGTGAAGTCGAGGAACGCGGCCTGCCCGAGCTTCTCGTAACCCTCGCGATAGACCCCGGCGGAATAGTCGAGGAAGCGCCGATAGCCCGCGATGTCCGCCGGATCGAGCTTGGCGATCTCGCCCGCCAGCGACGCGTCGTCGTTCGAATAGTCGAAATTGGTCCCGTCGGGCCAGTTGAGGCGGTAGAAGGGGTTGACCGGCATCAGCGTGACATCGTCGGCCATGCGGTGGCCGGACAGCGCCCACAGCTCCTCCAGCGCTTGCGGCGCGGTGATCACCGTCGGCCCGGCGTCGAAGGTGAAGCCGTCCTTCTCCCAATGATAGGCGCGGCCCCCGGGCTTGTCGCGCGCCTCGATCAGCACCGTGTCGATCCCGGCCGATTGCAGGCGGATCGCCAGCGCCAGCCCCCCGAACCCCGCGCCGATGACGACTGCCCGCTTCACTTGGTTCCCCTAATGGCGACGCCCTTGGCGGCATTGCTGACCACGTTGAGCGCCCGCCCGACCGGCACCGGCGGTTTCCCCACCAGCACGCGCGCGCGGTCGAGCAGGCTCGACTGGCTCGCATAGAAGCGCGCGATGAGCCCCGCGTCCAGCCGGTAGAAGCGTTCGAGCACGCGATAGCGCTCCTGCGGCTCGGCGGCGCGGAACAGCATCGCCGCGAGCATGCGGTAGAAACCGCGCCGCTGCCACTGGCGCCGGGCATAGCCGAAGGTCAGCTCGTGCAGCGCCGGGCCGCTCAGGTCGCTCGCATCCGCGATCACGCGGGCGAGGCGCACCGCGTCGGGCAGCGAATAGCCGGTGAGCGGATGGAACAGCCCCGCGCGCATCCCGGCCTTGGCGACGCGGTTGCCGCCCGATCGCCAATATTCCTCGAAATCGCCGCCCATCGCCACCGGCAGCACGCCCGTCTCCTCGCGCGCCACGCCTTCGGTCTCGATCCGGCGCGCCGCCAGCCAGTCGTCGATCCGCGCGCGCAGCGCCGGTGCGTCGATCTCGGGCGTGTCGCTGTAATAGGTGTCCTCGACGAACAGCCGCGTCGCCGCGAAGGGCAGGGCATAGACGAAGCGATAGCCGTCGGCCTGCGCCACCGTCGCGTCCATCACCAGCGGGCGCTTGAGCGGATGCGGCTCGGCCAGCGCGAACTCGCGCCCGAGGAACTTCTGCCAGCCGAGCTCGAGCTGCGAGAGGTTGCCCGGGCCGCGGCAGTCGATCACCCCGCCCGCCTCGATCCGGTCGCCATCGGCGAGCACGACCGCGCGCGCGCTCGCGCCCAGCGCCTTGCGTCCGGTCATCACCGCGCGCGGGGGCAAGGCGGCGCGCACCATCTGGTCGAGCCGGTCGGACTCGATCGCGTAATAGCCGGCCTTGAGCGTGCGGGCATGGCCCGGGAAGACGACGTCGTAGCGCGTCCAGCCATAGGAGATCAGCGGCGCCACCAGCCAGCGGTCGGCCGCCGCCACGTCGCTCGCGAAGAACGACCAGAGATGGTTGCCGCCGAGGCGCTCGCCGCCTTCGACGATGCGGATGTCGAGCTCAGGGCGTTTCTTGCGCAGCGCGAGCGCGATCAGCCCGCCTGCTAGCCCGCCGCCGACGATGGCGACGTCGCAATGGATGATGGCTGGCATCGCCGCCGCCTAGCGGATCGCCCGCGCCCGGGGAACCCCCGGGGCGCGGGCGATTGCGACGCGGCGAGGCGAATGTCAGGCCGCTTTGAGCAGCGGCATCTCCGCCGCCATCGCCCGCACGACCGACGGGCGCTGGCGCAGCCGCGTGCGATAGGCGAGCAGCACCGGCCAGGCGGCGATGTCGACCCCCGCGGTCTCGCACCAGTTGAGCACCGCGAGCAGATAGGCGTCGGCGACGGTGAACCCCTCGCCGAGATGCTCGCGCCCGTCGAGATGCGCCGAGAGCACGCCGAACGGCCTGGCCACCCGGCCGAGCGCGGCGGCCTTCTCCGCCTCGCTCGCATCCTTGGCGAACAGCGGCGCGAACACCGCCTTGTGCACCTCGGTGCTGATGAAGTTGAGCCACAGCTGCATGCGGTAGCGGTCCTCGCTGAACAAAGCCGGGGCGAGCACGCCCTCCTCGGCATTGTCGGCGAGATACTGCAGCACGGCCGGGCCCTCGGTCAGCGTGATCCCCGAGCGCGTCTCCAGCGCGGGGACATAGCCCATCGGGCTGACGGCGTGGAAATCGCTCCCGTCGGGCAGCTTGTGGCCGGTCAGCACCTGGACGAACTCGGCGTCGAGGCCGGCTTCCTCGATCGCGATGCGGGTGGCGAGCGAGCAGGCGAAGGGAATGAAATACAGCTTCATGGCACGACTCTCCTGGGGTTGATTTTTGTACCATCTCGCAAGAATATCGGGACGGTCAAGGAATTTTATGCGAAATAGTACAAAAAAAGCCGGGAACGGCAGGGCCGGGGATGGCAGGGGACGCGGCCGCCCGCGCACCTTCGATCCCGATACGGCGCTCGGCGCGGCCGCCGAGCGCTTCCGTGCGCAGGGCTATTCGGGCACGTCGCTCGACGATCTCGCCGCGGCGACGCGGCTCAACCGCCCGAGCCTCTATTCGGCGTTCGGCGACAAGAAATCGCTCTACCTCGCCGCGCTCGCGCGCACCCATGCGCGGGCCGAACGCGGTTTCGCGCGGCTGGCCGAGGCGGATCTGCCGCCGCGTCCCATGCTCGAGCGTTTCTTCACCGCGGTGATCGACGGCTATCTTACGGGCGAGAACGGGCCCGCCGGCTGCCTTTTCATCAGCACCGCCACCACCGAATCGGTGAGCGATCCGGAGGTTCGCGCCGCGATCACGCATTTCCTTGCGATGGAGGACGCGCAGATCGAGCGGCTCCTGCGCAACGCGGGGAGCGCCGCGCCCGAGCTGCAGGCGCGTATCGTCACCGCGATGGTCCATTCGCTGAGCGTCCGCGCCCGCGCCGGCGCGCCGCGCGACGAGCTGATCGATGTGGCGCAGGATTGCATCGACCTGATCGCCCCGGCGGTCTGAAGCCTTTCGCCAGTCCCGGCGTTTGCGCTGCACAGGAGGCCGCATGAAGACAGCGATCGTGACGGGTGGCGCGCAGGGGATCGGCCGCGCGGTGGTCGAGCGGCTGCTCGGCGACGGCTGGGCGGTTGCCGCCTTCGACCTCGACGCCCAGGCGGTGAAGGAACTCGCCGCCGCCCATGCGCCCAGGCCCTTGCTTGCGCTCACCGTGGATGTGGGCGACGAACAGGCGGTGGGCGAGGCGTTCGAGGCGTTCGGCGCCTGGCTCGGGGAGCTCGATGAAGAGCCCGGCCTCGACCTGCTCGTCAGCAACGCCGGCGCCGCCAACCCGGTGAGCGGCCCGGTCGAGGCGCTGAGCCTCGCCGGCTGGCACAAATGGATCGACAGCCATCTGACCGGCGGCTTCCTGATGACGCGCGCCGCTGTGCCGCTGCTGCGCCCGCGCAAGGGCTCGATCATCCTCATGGCCTCGACCCGCGCGCTCCAGTCCGAGCCGCATTGCGAGGCCTATGCCGCGGCCAAGGGCGGGCTGGTCGCGCTCGCCCATGCGCTGGCGGTCAGCCTGGGGCCGGACATCCGGGTCAACGCGATCCTCCCCGGCTGGATCGAGACCGGGCCGTGGCACAAGGCCTCGCAGCGCACCGAGCCCGATCACCGCCCGATCGACCGCGACCAGCATCCGGTGGGGCGCGTTGGCGTGCCCGAGGACATCGCCGCGACCGTCGCATTCCTCGCCGGCGAAGGCGCGGGCTTCATCACCGGGCAGCAGATCGTCGTCGATGGCGGGATGACGCGGAAGATGATCTACGCCGATTAGCGCCTTTGCATGCGCGGCCCGTTTGCGCCAAGCTGGCGGCGATGGGGGACGCGGGCATTCACGACGATCGCGCGGCGGGCGCACGCGGCACGCTGCTGCCGACGCTGCTTCCACTGTTCCTCGCGATCGACCTGCTGATCCTCGCGGGCGTGGCGCTCTACCTGATGGATCGCCCGCCGATCTGCCCGTGCGGCAGCGTCAAGCTGTGGCACGGCGTGGTGCAGTCGAGCGAGAACAGCCAGCACCTCGCCGACTGGTACACGTTCAGCCACGTCATCCATGGCTTCCTCTTCTACGGCCTCGCGCATCTCGCGCTGCGTGGCCGCGCGCGCCGCTGGGCGCTGCCGCTCGCGGTCGCGATCGAAGCGGGCTGGGAGCTGCTCGAAAACTCCCCGGTCGTCATCGACCGCTATCGCGAGGCGACGATCGCCTTCGGCTATTCGGGCGACTCGATCCTCAACTCGCTCGCCGATATCGGCTGGATGGCGGCGGGCTTCTGGCTCGCCGCCAGACTCCCGGTGCGCGCGACCGTCACGCTCGCGCTCCTCTTCGAGGGGCTGACGCTGCTGCTGATCCGCGACAATCTGACGCTCAACATACTGATGCTGGCCTGGCCGGTCGAGGCGATCCGAACATGGCAGGCGGCGGGAGGATTGCTCTAGCGATTGTCAATCTTAGCGCAGAATCCTATATTGCGCGCATGGCACAGATGAACGTCTCGCTCCCCGAAGGCCTCAAGGCCTGGGCCGAATCCCGCGTCGCCGAGGGCCGCTACAGCAGCACCAGCGACTATGTCCGCGACCTGATGCGGCGAGATCAGGAGGATGCGGAGAAGCTGCGCGTGTTGCAGGCCGCGATCGAGGATGGGCTGGCCTCGCCCGAGACCGACATCACGATCGCGGACATCATCGCCGAAGTGCGCGCGCGCCGCTGATGGCGACGCTGGCCATTCGAGCTGGTGCCGTGGCTGATTTGCGTGGGATCATGATCTATAGCGAGGCCCGCTACGGCATTGAGCTTGCCGAGGCATATATGGGGGCGATCGACCGGAGCTTTGATCGTTTGCGCGATTTTCCGGAGCTTGGCGAAGCCCGAGCGGACTTGGGGACGAATCTTCGAAGCCTTCCCTGCGGCGAGCACCGCATCTTCTATCGTTATGTCGGCGGGCACATCTCAATCGTGCGCGTTCTGCACAAGGCGATGGACCCGCGCAAATGGCTGGACTGACCCTCGCCATCCTCCTTTCCGCGCTCGCGATGACGCTGATCGTCGGGGTGCGCTATTTGATCGTCTCGGGCGCCTTCGCCTGGGCGACGCGGCTCAGGCATCCCGGCCTCTATCGCGGGCTCGACGCGCAGATGCGGCGCGAGATCGGCTGGAGCCTCGCCAGCGCCGCGATCTACGGCATTCCCGCGGGGATCGTCGCCTGGGGCTGGCAGAACCGCGGCTGGACGCGGATCTACACCGATATCGGCGACTGGCCGCTCTGGTATCTCCCGCTTTCGGTCCTCCTCTATCTCCTCGCGCACGATGCGTGGTTCTACTGGACTCACCGCTGGATGCATCGGCCGGCGCTCTTCCGCCGCGTCCATGCCGTCCACCACGCCAGCCGGCCGCCGACCGCCTGGGCGGCGATGAGCTTCCATCCGATCGAGGCGGCGACCGGCGCGGTGGTGATCCCGGCGCTGGTGTTCCTCGTCCCCATCCATGTCGCTGCCCTGGGCGTGGTGCTCGCGATCATGACGGTGATGGGGGTCACCAATCACATGGGATGGGAGATCTTCCCGCGGGCGATGTGGCGGGGGCCGCTGGGCGCGTGGCTGATCACCGCGAGCCACCATCAGCGGCACCATGCGCAGTACGGATGCAACTATGGGCTCTATTTCCGTTTCTGGGACCGGCTCTGCGGCACCGACCGCGGAATCGGGGATTTCGCGCGGATCCCCGCCCGTGTCATGACCGGAGAAAGCCGCATCTCGGCAAGTACCGGCCGCAACGCTTTGTAACCGCGCACTTGCATCCATTTGCGCATTGCGGCGTTGCGCACCTGAAACAGTTTCAGGAAGCTACTCAATGCGTCACCCCCTGTTCCCCGCCACTGCGCTTGCCGCCGCGCTCGCCGCCACGCCCGCCTTCGCGCAGGACGCGCCGCCCGCCGAAGCGGTGAACCCGCCCGCGGAAGAGGCCGCGCCGGCACAGGCGAGCGCCGAGCAGGCCGCGGCGGCGGAGGAGGGCGCCGCGCGCCTCACCATCGGCGCCGGCGTCGCCTATATCCCGGACTATGAGGGCTCCAACGAGGAGCGCTGGACCCCGCTCCCCGCCGCCAACGGCACGATCGCGGGGATGAGCTTCACCGTGCTCGGCAACCGCGCCAGCATGGACCTGATCCCCAATCCCACCGGCCCCACCTGGGACTTCCAGTTCGGCCCGGTCGCGGTGCTCAACCTCAACCGCACCAATGTCGACGCGATCGAGGACCCGCGCGTCGCCGCGCTCGGCGAGATCGACACCGCGGTCGAGGTCGGCGGCTTTGTCGGCATCGGCAAGACCGGGCTGATCACCAGCGATTACGACAAGCTCTCGATCTCGGTCTCCTATCGCCACGACGTCACCAGGATCCACAAGAGCGGCATCTGGACCCCGTCGATCAACTATACGACGCCGCTCAGCACCAAGGCGCTGGTCGGCATCTTCGCCTCGGCCGAGTTCGTCGAGGACGACTATGCCCGCACCTATTTCGGCGTCACCCCGGCGGGCAGCGTGGCGAGCGGCCTGCCGGTCTTCACCCCCGAGGGCGGGCAGAAGGACATCACCTTCGGCGGCCTGTTCACCTATGCGCTGACCGGCGACCTGACCAAGGGTCTCGCCCTCGTCAGCGGCTTCACCTACAAGAAACTGCTCGGCGACTTCGCCGACAGCCCGCTCGTCAGCATCGCCGGATCGCGCCACAACTGGACCTTCGGCGCGGGGCTCGCGCTGACCTTCTGACGATCATCCTCTTGCCAGCGGCGCCGCAGCCCCTAGCCTGAGGCGGGCGAAACGGGGGGCGGCGATGGCGTATAGCGACGGACCAAGGGGCATCGGCGGCTGGCTGGGGCTCTTTCTGCTGACGCTCGGCGTGTTCTCGCCGTTGCGCATCTTCTTCACCGCCTACGGCCTGTTCTCCGACCCGCAGGTCGCGGCCGCCTATGGCGACCGCTGGCCCTTGCTGGCCACGGCCGAGGTGATCCTCATCGTCCTGAACCTCGCGGCGATCGCGTTCCTGCTCTGGCGCTTCTTCATGCACCGCAACTGGCAAAGCGTACGGATCGGGATCGCGGGGATCTGGCTGATCCCGGTCGGCGTTACGCTGTTGGAGATTGCCGCCGTCTCGCTGATCGGCGGCGTTCCGGCGGGGCGGCTGATCGCGCAAATGGGCCCCGACATGGCTCAGGCGCTGATCTACTCGATCGTCTGGACCGCCTATCTCCTGCGTTCGGTGCGCGTGGCGAACACCTATCCGCGTGAATTGCCCGGCGATGCGCTGGTCGAGGTGTTCGAATAGGCGATCGGCGCGACCGATTTCGCCGTCCCCGCAAACGCGATAGGACAGCGGCATGGCTCGTCGACCCTCCAGCTTCCGCACCGCGCTCCGCGCCTTTCAGGAGACGCGCGGCGCCGCGCCCGATCCGGCGTTCATCGCCGATCTCGAATTCCTCGAGAATCGCGATCTCGACCTGTCGGTACGCCTCGGCGCGATGCTCGCCTTCAACGCGCTGATGATCACGATCGGCACGCATCCCATCTCCGCCTCGCCCGGCGCGCCGCTCAGCCTCGACGCCGCGCGCCAGCCGGTGCTGACCTTGCTCAGCTGCGCCGCGCTCCTCCCGCTGGTGATCTCGAGCTTCCTCTGCCTGCGCGCGATGCTGCTGGGCGAGGAGGTGGCGGGCGACGGCCTCGAGGAAGCCGAATCGATCCGCCAGCGCCTGTTCGCCGCCTTCGTCCGCTCGATCGACGTGCAGGCGCGGCTGCTGCGCCACGCGCTGCGCTGGACCTTCGCCGGCGGCGGCGCGACGCTGCTCGTCTGGGCGGCCGTCCTCGCCGACAAGATGTGGCGCTAGCGCTGGACCTTGGGGGTTTCGCCGCCGGCCGTTTGCGCCTAAGCAGGGCCATCCCCGGGGGAGCGCCGGTCCGCGCTTGAGAGGAGGGCAGGAGCCCTCGACCCGCTGAACCTGATCCGCCCCATTCCTGGCAAATGGGCACCGGCGTAGGGAGTGGGCGGCTTCTGTCCGGAAACCGTGTGCTCCCGTCTGAGGAGTACAACGAATGGCCGACATCCCCGCGCGCACTGAGCTTAAGGTCACCACCGGCCCGATCCGCGGCAGCAAGAAGATCCATGTCGGTCCGCTCGGCGTCGCGATGCGCGAGATCCATCTCGAGCCGTCCAGCGGCGAGCCCCCGCTGCGCGTCTACGACTGCTCGGGCCCCTATACCGATCCCGACGCCCGCATCGACATCATGGCCGGCCTCCCCGAGCTGCGCCGCGACTGGATCCGCGGCCGCGGCGACGTCGAGGAGGTCGCCCAGCGCGAGGTCCGGCCCGAAGACAACGGCCAGCTCGGCCCCGACCGCAGCGGCGGCGTCCAGCCCTTCCCCAACGTCCGCAAGCGCGTTCTTCGCGCGAAGCCGGGCGCCAATGTCTCCCAGATGCACTATGCCCGCCGCGGCATCGTCACGCCCGAGATGGAATATGTCGCGACTCGCGAAAATCTCGGCCGCGAGAGGCTCGCCGAGTACATCCGCGACGGCCAGGACTGGGGCGCCAGCATCCCCGACTACGTGACGCCCGAGTTCGTCCGCGACGAGGTGGCGCGAGGCCGCGCGATCATCCCGAGCAACATCAACCACCCCGAATCCGAGCCGAT
Source organism: Sphingomonas sp. MS122 (assembly GCF_049532975.1). GTDB lineage: Bacteria > Pseudomonadota > Alphaproteobacteria > Sphingomonadales > Sphingomonadaceae > Sphingomonas. The sequence continues at coordinate 1,554,058 of NZ_CP186695.1, forward strand.
GGCGATCGGCCGCAACTTCCTGGTCAAGATCAACGCCAATATCGGCAACTCCGCCGTCGCCTCCGACGTCGCGGCCGAGGTCGACAAGATGGTGTGGGCGATCCGCTGGGGCGCCGACACGATCATGGACCTCTCCACCGGCCGCAACATCCACGACACCCGCGAATGGATCCTGCGCAACTCGCCGGTGCCCGTCGGCACCGTCCCGATCTACCAGGCGCTCGAAAAGGTCGGCGGCATCGCCGAGGACCTGACCTGGGAAATCTTCCGCGACACGCTGATCGAGCAGGCCGAGCAGGGCGTCGACTATTTCACCATCCACGCCGGCGTGCGCCTGCCCTACATCCCGATGACGGCGAAGCGCGTCACCGGCATCGTCAGCCGCGGCGGCTCGATCATGGCCAAATGGTGCCTGGCGCACCACCGCGAGAGCTTCCTCTACGAGAAGTTCGACGAGATCACCGAGATCATGAAGGCCTATGACATCGCCTACTCGCTCGGCGACGGCCTGCGCCCCGGCTCGATTGCCGACGCAAACGACGAGGCCCAGTTCGCCGAGCTCTACACGCTGGGCGAGCTGACCAAACGCGCCTGGGAACAGGACGTGCAGGTGATGATCGAGGGCCCCGGCCATGTGCCGATGCACAAGATCAAGGAGAATATGGACAAGCAGCTGCAGGCGTGCGGCGAGGCGCCCTTCTACACGCTCGGGCCGCTCACCACCGACATCGCGCCGGGCTACGACCATATCACCAGCGGCATCGGCGCGGCGATGATCGGCTGGTACGGCACGGCGATGCTCTGCTACGTCACGCCCAAGGAGCATCTCGGCCTTCCCGACCGCGACGACGTCAAGGTCGGCGTGGTGACCTACAAGCTCGCCGCCCACGCCGCCGACCTCGCCAAGGGCCACCCCGCGGCGAAGATGCGCGACGATGCGCTGAGCCGCGCAAGGTTCGAGTTCCGCTGGCGCGACCAGTTCAACCTGTCGCTCGATCCGGACACGGCCGAGCAGTATCACGACCAGACGTTGCCAGCCGAAGGCGCCAAGACCGCCCATTTCTGCTCGATGTGCGGCCCGAAATTCTGCTCGATGAAGATCACGCAGGAGGTGAGGGACTTCGCGGCGAAGCAGAATGCGCCGGTGGAGAGTTTCGTTGCGGCGGAGGAAGCCGAGGCGGGGATGGCCGCGATGAGCGCGGTGTTCAAGGAAACGGGAAGCGAGCTATATATGGGGGCTGGCGGCAGGGAGCACGACTGAATTAGATTTGAGCGTGCCATTAGGCAACGAGGTGCCCGCCCAAGCTTTGATCAGGGATGCCGGATGACGCGTGAAAAAATCCAAGAGATAGCTCTTGCTAGGAAGGTGCCCTTCTTGGTGCACTTCACGCGAGCGCAGAACGTCCCTTCCATCCTTAAGCACGGGCTGCTCCCAAGAAGTTTTGCCCAAAAAATCGGGCTGGACCCAGTGATTAACGACGCGGAGCGATTGGACGGCCGATTAGATGGCACGTCCGTGTCGATCGCGTTTCCTAATGGATCGATGTTCTATCGTCTTAGGAATGCAAATCCAGATATTGATTGGGTTATACTCGCAATATCTCCAAGCGTACTCTGGTCAAAAAAGGTGTTGTTCTGCAAGCATAATGCCGCTGATAGCCGTATTAGCCAAGTTTCCTCAGAGGATTTATCTCGCGCGGAAGCTTTTGAGGATATGTTCGCGGAAATTGAAGGGCATGAGAGTCGCAGCGACCAAGGATTGAAGGCCTGCGATCCTACTGACGTTCAAGGAGAGGTTCTCGTGATGGAACCTATTGAACCGGAGTTTATTTTAGGCGCCCTGTTCAACACCGACGCTGCTAGAGATGCATATCAGATTGATTTCGGGCGTAGGAAGTTGATCGTCCACAAAGGACGCAAAGGCCTCTTTGCTAACCGTACTTACTATCGGAAGTTTGGCGGCGGCTGATGGCGCAGCGACCTATTTTTGTACCCTTAGTAAATGGAAAGGGCTTCGTCCTTGAGCATTACGTCAACTTTGAATGGCATTCAGGGTTTGCGAAATCTCAGAAGCAAAAGAGCATTCGTGAATTACACGAGATGGCGTTTAAGACCTACCAGGTTCATAACCCATTGGAGGTGTCATCTAAGTCAGAAGATGAACTAGGCGTTGCTCTATCATCTTTCAATCTTAAATTTAGGACGCAGAAAGGGCGTGTCCTAACCGTTGAAGCTGCCTTTCAAGGAAGCAAAGTTTTCGAGTCAGGGGGGCCGTTTACAGATATATTTTCGAAATCTCCGATGGATGCGAAGCGAGATGAGCGCTTGAAAACTAGCGGAAAATTAGTGAAGTTTTCCTTTTTTGGTGAAGACTGGCCACTCATTCCTTTGACAGCATTTTATGATTGGCTTTATATCCGAGCGTTGCTCAAGAATCCAAATCTAGCTCGTTTGGTAACGGACTTCGACGGCTTTACAGATATTGAGTTTAATCCCGAGAGGTCGATAAATTGTCAGGCTCGCGCCGTTGCTCTTTATTGCGCGTTGTATCACGCAGATAAATTAGAAGACGCTCTCAAAAGCCAATCTTCCTTCATCGCGTTATATCGAGGAAGGGTCTCTGATCCGCATCGACCCGAGGAGGTTAGGTACTTGATCTAGTCGGGCGGAAATATGCGGCATGTCGGGCCAGCGTTGCAACCGAACTCGCTCCGTTGCAGGAGGATCGGAACAAACCAAGAACAAATCCTCTTGCAATGTAGGATTCCACCTGCTCCACACTGGTAGATGAGCAAGCACACCCCCCACAGCGCCTTCGCCCCGGTCGCCGAAGCGCCCACCCCCGACCTCGCCGCGCTCCACCCCGAGCCGCAGCCCGAACCCGGCACCGCGCTCGCCGTCACCGAGCCGGACGAGGACGACGCCCCCGAACCCTATGACCCCGCCGACTATCGCTGGGTCCCCGTCCGCCGCCGGCCGCGCTTCGACGGCTGGACCGAGGAGAAACAGCGCCGCTTCATCGAGACGCTCGCCGACACCGGCCTCGTCAACGTCGCGGCGAGCGCGGTCGGCATGTCGCGCGCGAGCGCCTATCAGCTGCGCCGCTCGCCCCATGGCGCCGCCTTCGCCCGCGCCTGGGATGCCGCGCGCGAGCATGCCGGCGGGCTGGTCGAGGACATCGCCTTCGAACGCGCGATCGAGGGGACCGAGCAGGAAGTGCTCAACCGCTATGGCGAGGTGGTCGCGACGCGGCTCGTCCACGACAATCGCCTGCTCAAATATCTGCTCAGCCACCTCAAGCCCGAACGCTATGGCGCCCGTCTTTCAGACCCGCACCCCGCCGCCGCTTCGGCGCCCGCGTCCGCGCAGGCCGTCCCCGCGCTGCACGACAGCCTGTGCGCGATGGAACCCGCGCTGCCCGCGCCGCCCGAGCAGCTGCTCGATCCCGAAACGCTCGCCGGCGAGCTGCACCTCGCCGACGTCGCCGATGGCGTCCTGCCCCACTTTCTGCGCGAGCAGCGTCCGCCCAAGTCCGCCGCCCGCATCAAGGCGGAGGAAGCGGCGGCGCGCGACGCGCGCGGCGCCGCCGCGTGGGCGAAGGAGCAGGCTGGGGTCACGCTGACCGAAAAGGAGTTTGCCGACGCCTGCTTCCATCTCGATCCGCTCGGCAACGCCCGCCCGCGCCCTCGCCGCCGGCAAGGCGCGGATAGTGTCAAGCTAGTGTAAACTTCCGCCCCGCGCCGCGGCCGGGCAGTCCGGTGCCAGCGGACAGGCCGCGCAATCCGGCGCATCCCACCGGCACGCCGCCTGGCCCAGCCGCTTCAGCGCGATGTGGAAGCCCAGGAAGTCGTCGCCGGTCCAGCTCGGCATCGCCGCGGTCACCGCCTCGCTGCCCGCGCGATAGTCCGCGGCCGGCGGCACGAAGCCCAGCCGCTGCAGCACGCGCAGCACATGCGTGTCGACGATCATCACCGGCCGCCGCAGCGTGCTGGCGTTGAGCGTCGATGCCGACACTTTGCGCCCGACGCCGGGAAGCGCCTCCAGCCACGCCAGCGCGTCGCCGAGCGGGCGATCGGCCAGGTGACCGAGCGCGAAGCCGCCGTCCGCCGCCGCGATCCGGCGCAGCGCCGCCACCAGCTGCGCCGCCTTGGCCTGCGCGAAGGTGACGTCGCCGATCGTCCGCGCGACCGCCGCCGGCGCCGCCCGCGACAGCGCGGCGGGTCCGCCATAGCTCGCGACGAGCCGCTCATAGGCCGCGATCGATACCGCGTCGCGGGTCCGCGCGCTGATGATCGACTTGACCAGCTGCCCGACCGGCGAGCGCCGCCGGCGCGGCAGGGCGACCGGACCCAGCCGCGCGCGCCAGCCGGCGACGTCCGCCGCCGCAAAGGCGAAAGCGGCTTGCATGAGGCGAGCCATAGAACATATAAGGAACAGTGGAAAGGCTTCCGGTGACATGCGCGCCCGCAACCCGCTCTACATCATGGCCAAGCCCCCACCCGAGGCGCAGGCCCGGATCACCGCGCTCCCCCGCAACGATCCCTCGCGCGGCCCGCATCTCCTCCACGTCACGCTCGTGTCGCTGTTCGACCTCCACCACGCCCCGCCCGACTGGCTCGGCCAGGTCATCGCCGCGCTCGACGGTTTCGACGGCCCGGCCTTCCCGCTCGCCTTCGACCGGATCGAGAACCGCAAGGCCGTCACCCTGCGCACCCGCGACCCGCTGGCACGGGCCCGCGCCTTTCAGGCCGCGCTGATCCGCCATCTGCTCGAGCACAAGGCGCCGCTCACGCTCGGCACCACGCCCGAGCCGCACGTCACGATCAACTATGCCGGCGACCGGCTCGGCAGCCAGAAGATCGCCCCCATCGCCTGGACCGTCGAGGAGATCATCCTGATGGAAAGCGTGGTCGGCAAGACCGCCCATGTCGAGCACGGCCGCTGGCCGCTGCGTCCGGCCGGGGGCGGCGCCTAGAGCCCCTTCCGCCCGAACACCGGCCGCCCGCCGGCCCCGCGCGGCGGCCCCGATGGCGGCGGCGCCGGCGGCATCGGCCCGTCGCCCTTCGCCCGCACCTCGAACCGCCCGCCGAGCCCTTCGGCCAGCGCGCGCTTCTCGCGCCATTCGTTGACCAGGTCCATCTTCGCCTCGTCGTCCTCGGGCATCAGCTCGAGCGGCGGGGCGCGGTCGTCGATCACGCGCTCGCGCGGGACATAGTCGTCGGCGACGAAGCCGAACGCCTTGTGCAGCAGCGGCTTCAGCACGAAGATCGGCACATCGCCTTCTTCCGCCGACAGATGCGTCACGCGGTAGGACAGGCTTCCGTCCTCCGGCCCGAACGTGTCGCCGTCCGGGATGACATAGCCGTTCTTCACCAGCGCGATGCGCAGGAAGGCGAGGATCGTCTCGTAGTTGGCGGCCCAGGGCAGCGTGCTCGGCTCGATGCGGATCTCGCCCCCGACGAAATGCCGCGCGCCGAAGGTGCGGATGCCGACCTTGCCGGCGCTCGCATCGCCGAACAGGAAGGGGTGGATGTGCAGCGGGCTCGGCGCGGCCGCCGCGGCATAGGCCTCGAACGTCTCGCCCGGCACCAGCTGGTCGCTCTGCGTCCAGTGCACCGCCTGCGCCGGCGCATGGTCGAGCACGATGCGCGAGGCCAGCGTCGCGACCTCCAGCCGCCGCACGAATTGCGGCGGCGAAGCGCCCTCCATCGGCCGGCCGATCGTGGCCATCAGCCGCGTCAGCTCGGGCGAATTGCCCAGCACGCCGTGCGACACGTTGATCAGGACGTGCGAGCGGCTGCGCGTCAGCCGCTGGCGGATGTCGGGGCACAGGATGCCGGTGATCGCCGAGCTCAGCGCGGGCCGGAACACCTCCATATTCGCGGGATGGTCGAGATATTCGAAGGTGATCATCAGCTCGTCGCCGCCGAACAGACGATAGAAGACCCCCGGCTTCGCCTCGGGCACGTTGAACTGCGCGCCCGATTTCATGCCTTCGATGCGCATGAACTCGCGCACGATCCGCTCGAGCTCGTCGACCCGGCGATCGAACAGCAACGCGGCCTGGACATCGTTCGGGAATTGCATCGCGATCATCCGTCAGCTGACGGCGCATGCTTAGCGGGCTCGCCTTGTAGAGTGATTAATGCGGCCACCCCGGCCGCGCGCACTCGTTGCAGATGCGACGATATTGCGGCAATCACCACTCCGTTCCGTCTTCCGCGCGGCAGGAGAGAACGCGATGACCTATGCCAAGGACGCCGCCCCGCCATATTATCACGGCAACCGCGCCGACCTGGTGCCCGGCGACCTGATCGGCCCGGGCTACGCCTCCAATTACGGCCAAGGCAGGCCCGGCTCCTGGGTCTATTTCACCGGCACGCTCGATGCCGCGATCTGGGGCGCGGAGCTTGCCGCGGGCGACCGCCGCGAGCGCGTCTACATCGTCGAGCCTACCGGCGAATTCGTCGACGATCCCAACCTCACCGACGCCAGATTCCCCGGCAACCCGACCAAGTCCTATCGCTCGCGCGAGCCGCTGCGCGTCGTCGGCGAGGTGGAGCGGTGGCAGGGCCATTCGCCCGAGCGGCTCCAGCACATGAAGGACCATCTCGAGCGGCTCAAGGAACAGGGCGTCGAGGCGATCGACTGAGCGTGCCGTTGCCCCGGGCGTCGTGCGTGATAGAGATGGCCGGCAGTCCTGCATCGAAAGGTTCGCCCATGCGCCGCATCGCCTTGCTCGCCGCCACCGCCTCGCTCGTCGCGCTCGCGGGCGTGCCGGTCGCGACGACGTCCGCCGCGCCCGCGCCCGCGGCGACGCCCAAGCCGACCCCGGCGCCCAGCCCGCGGCCCGGCGGCGGCATCCGCGGGCACGTCAAGCCCTTCGACGGCGCCACCGGCGGCGACTCGTCCTCGACTCGGCCTTCGCCCACCCCCACACCGGCGCACAAGCATCCGCACTAGGCCGCGCCGCGCATCCCTTCCCGGCGCCGCGCGTTCTTGCCGCATGATTCGCAAGCTCAAGGCCGGCTACCGCATCTATTCGCGGCACAAGGACCCGAAGACCGGCAAGCGCCGCAATCTCGGTACCTTCGGGACGCGCGCGGCGGCGGAGCGGCACGAGCGCGAGATCCAGTATTTCAAGCGCCACTGACGCGCGGGTCCCCGCGCCCGATGGATGCGCAAAGGCCACACCGGTTTCCAACAATTTCCAACAGCGCGGTATTCCGCTCGCAATGTTGGAATTCGCCTGCTCCATCCTGGACGATGGAACATACGCAATCCGCGCGCATCCCTGCGCCTCAGCCCGCCGTCCCGCCGCTCCGGCCGGATCGCGCCCACTGGACCCCCGCCCGGCAGCGCATCTTCCTCGCCGCGCTGCTCGAAACGGGCAGCGTCGCCCGCGCGGCCGACGCGGCGGGCATGTCGCGGTCGAGCGCGCAGCGCCTGCGCCGCCGCCTTGCCGGCACGCCGTTCGACCGCAGCTGGGATCAGGTGCTCGCGGTCCATGCCCGCCGTCTCGCCGATCCGCTCGGCCCCGATCCGCTGACACCCGCCGCGCCGGCGCCGCGCCGGTGAGGCGCGCCCGCCGCGTCCCCGCCGCGAAGCCGTGCGCTTCCGCCGCGTGCCCGCCGCGCCGGCGCCGCGTCGCTGCCGCGCGGGTGCGGCGCGCGTGCCGCGTTCCCGCCGCGTCGCAGGCGCGAACCCGCCGCCTCGCCGGCGCAACTGGCCCCGGTACCCCCCGATTCCGTCAACCTCGTCAATCGCGCCGCGATCCGGCGGCGCGCTTGCCGCGGCCGGCCGCCTTTGCCAGACCCCCGGGATGAGCGAACCCTTCTCCCTGTCCGCGATCACCGAAGCGCCGGTCACTCCCGATCAGTCCGCGCCGGACGTGCGCCATCCGCCGTTCGCGCTGATCGCGCTCGGCACGCTTGCCGGAGCGGTGCTGGTGCTCGCGATCCTCGGCCGCACCATCGCCGGCGGCAGCCGCTTCGCCTTCGACAGCGCGATCATGCTCGCGCTGCGGCAGGGCGGCGATCCCGGCGTTCCGGCGGGGCCCGTGTGGCTCAAGCAGGCGATGGTCGACGTGACCGCCCTGGGCGGCGAGACGGTGCTCACCCTCGCCGCCGCGGTCACCATCCTCTTCCTCGCGGTCAACCGCCACCTGCTTGCCGCGGCGCTCGTGTTCGCGGGCACCACGACCGGATCGATCGCCGTCGCGCTGGCCAAGCGTCTCGTCGGGCGCGAGCGGCCGGCGCTGGTCGATCATCTGGTCGAGGTCGGGTCGGCGAGCTTTCCCAGCGGTCACGCCGCCAACAGCGCGATCATCTACCTCACGATCGCGCTGGTCAGCATCCAGGTGGTGCACCGCCGCGACGCCCGCCTGTTCCTGCTCGTGGCCACCTTGCTGCTGGTCGCCGCGATCGGCATCAGCCGCGTCTATCTCGGCGTCCATTGGCCGAGCGACGTCCTTGCCGGCTGGAGCTTCGGCCTGCTCTGGGCGCTCGCCTGGTGGGCCGCGGGCAGCTGGCTGCGGCTGCGGCTGTCCGGAAAGCCTTAGTGCGCCCAGCGCTCGCCCAGTACCTCGGCCTTGCCGCCCTGCCAGCGCACCTCCATGGCGGGCTCGTCCTTGCGGCCCGGCGCGAACAGCTCGTAGATCGTCGCGCCGCCCTCGACCTGGCGGCTCTCGATCACGCGCTCGGGGGTGAAGGCGTCCTTCTTCGCCGCCGCGGCCGCGCGCACCTGCGCCGGGGCGGTGGCCCAGTCGATGTCGCGCTGCACCTCCACCGCGCTCAGCTTGCCGTCGGCGCCCTGCAGCACGTCGATCTCGATTTCGCTGCCGTCGGGCCGCGTACCCTCGACATCGTAGTAGATGCGTCCCTCGCGTTCCTTGCGCTCGGCCTCGGCGATGGTCGTTCCCGGCACCGTCGCCTCGACCAGCTCGGCGAGGCCCGCGGGCAGCTCCGCTGCGGCGACGTTGCTGATCGCGGTCTCGGGGCCCTCGGGCAGCACGCCATTGTCGGCGATGGCGTTGTTGCCGGTCTCGGCGGCCGGCGAGCAGGCCGCGAGCGCGGCGGCGAGAATGAGGGCGGGGGCGGTGCGGCGCATCGGAAGCTCTCCTCGAGGAAACCGGTGTCCATCCTGCGCCGGAGGCGGCTGCGGCGCAACCTTTGCCGGGGGCGGCGCGCTTCACCGGCAGAGGAGATCCGCCATGTTCGTCGCCGCCTATTGGTGGAAGGTGCATCCCGGCAAGGAAGCGCAGTTCCGCGCCGCCTGGCGCCGCGGGACCGAGCTCATCCAGGCCAGATATGGCTCGCTCGGCTCGCGGCTCCACCGCGACGACGAGGGGCGCTTCATCGGCGTCGCCGAATGGCCCGACCGCGCGACCTGGCAGGCTGCGTTCGACGCCAGGATGGTCTATGACGAGCCCGCGACCCGCGCGGCGTTCGTCGACGCTATCGCCGAGACGGCGCGCGAGCCGATGCTGCTGATGGAGGTCACCGACGACCTGCTCGACCGCGGCGGCTAGCTCAGCCGTGCGCCACCGCGTCGCGCACGAACGGATCGAGCCTGGCGCGCGCTTCGGCCCGCTTCCACGCCTTCTCGTGGAAGAAGAAGGCCACCGCGTTGATGCACGGCTCGATCAGCGCGATCCCGCCGGCCAGGGTCAGCGAGCCGGTGAAGGCATAGGCGACCGAGAAGCCCACGGTCAGATGGACCGCGAGATAGGTGAGGGTCTTGAGCAGGTCGCGGGACATGGGCGGTTCCTCGTCGAGTGGAACCGCCCATTTAGTGAGTGGAGAAATCGATCCGAAACGCGAAGATACGGCCTGAGTGATCGATTCAGGCGATCAGCCGGCCACTATCGCTTGTTCTCCAGCCGCGCGTCGTCGCGATCGTCGATCGCCTCCGCCTTGTTCTCGGCGGCGTCCTCGACATTGTCGGCCTGGTCCTCCAGCGCCTCCTCCATCGTCTCGTTGGGGGCGATGTCGGCCTGCTGCTCGAGCGTGTCGGCCTGGTTCTCCGCTGCGGCCTCGACATTCGCCGCCGCCTTGTCGTCGGCATTGCCGCCACAGGCCGCCAGCGCGACCAGTGCGGCGCCGGCCAGCGCCGATTTCAGAACGGATTTCATGCGATTACGCCTCCTGTTGGTTACAGGGGGCAAGAATGAACGGGGGGCGGAAGGAGTTCCCCCGCCCGCCGCAACCGGCTTCAGGCCGCGGCGCGCAGTTCGAGCCGTTCCCAGATCTCGACCAGCGCGGTGGTGAGCTCGCGCATCATCGCTGGCGTATGCGCCGGTCCCGGGGTGAAGCGCAGCCGCTCGGTGCCGCGCGGCACGGTCGGATAGTTGATCGGCTGGACGTAGACGCCGTACTCGGCGAGCAGGATGTCGCTGATCCGCTTGGCCTTGACCGGATCGCCGACCATCAGCGGCACGATGTGGGTGACCGAGTCCATCACCGGCAGGCCCGCCTCGGCGAACATCGCCTTGAGGCTCGCCGCGGCCGCCTGCTGCCCGTCGCGCTCCTCGCTCGACTGCTTGAGGTGGCGGACCGACGCCAGCGCCCCGGCGACCAGCACCGGCGAGAGCGAGGTGGTGAAGATGAAGCCGGGGGCGTAGCTGCGGATCACGTCGATGATCGTCTGGTCCGCGGCGATATAGCCCCCCATCACGCCGAACGCCTTGCCCAGCGTGCCTTCGATGATCGTCAGCCGGCTCGCCGCTTCGTCCCGCTCCGAAATGCCGCCGCCGCGCGTGCCGTACATGCCGACGGCGTGGACCTCGTCGAGATAGGTGAGCGCGTTGTACTTGTCGGCAAGGTCGCAGATCGCATGGATCGGGGCGACGTCGCCGTCCATCGAGTAGACGCTCTCGAACGCGATCAGCTTGGGCGCGGTGGGATCGTCGGCGGCGAGCAGCGCCTCGAGATGGGCGAGGTCGTTGTGCCGCCACACGCGCTTCTCGCAGCCCGAATTGCGGATGCCCGCGATCATCGAAGCGTGGTTGAGCTCGTCCGAATAGATGATGCAGCCGGGCAGGATCTTGGCGAGCGTCGAGAGCGTCGCCTCGTTCGAGACATAGCCGCTGGTGAACAGCAGCGCGCCTTCCTTGCCGTGCAGGTCGGCGAGCTCGCCTTCGAGATCGACATGGTAGTGCGTGTTGCCGCCGATGTTGCGCGTGCCGCCCGAGCCCGCGCCGACATCGTGCAGCGCTTCTTCCATCGCCGCGATCACCTTGGGATGCTGGCCCATCGCGAGATAGTCGTTCGAGCACCACACCGTGATCGGCTTGGGGCCATTATGCCCGGCGAAGCAGCGCGCATTGGGAAACATGCCCTTGTTGCGCAGGATGTCGATGAACACGCGATAGCGGCCCTCGGCATGCAGCCGGTCGATCGCCTGGGTGAAGACGCGCGAATAATCCACGGCGCGCGGGGTGGCGTCGGTGGGCACAGGGGTAGTCATGGCCGGTCCCGATAGCGGTTTTGCGCGGGCAATGCCAGCATCCACGGTCGATCCCTTCAGCCGCGGCGCGAAAGGCCGGAGCTTATCCTCGATCAGGACTCCGCGGTCCATTTCTGCTATGGTGAACGCACCGTGGGACGAGACTCGCAGCATTCCCGCGGCTGAGAGACCAGAAGGGCTCCCGCTCGACGCGAAGGGAGATCGGTCGCATGGAACGGAACGACTATCATTATTTCAGGCAGCGCGAACAGGACGAGCGCGCCTATGCCGAAAAGGCCCAGGATCTGACGGCGCGCCGCGCGCATCTCGACATGGCCGAGCGCTATGCCGAGCGGGTGCGGACGCTGGCTCCGCCGGTGGCGAACGCGATCTAGCCTGTCACGGCGGCCGGTATCCCCGCCGGCCGCTGGCTTCGATATCGGAAGGATCAGAGCGCCTCGATTCGTTCGAGGCCGTAGCGCGCGAACGCGGGCGCCAGCGTCTGCGCCGCCGCATCGAGGCGGGTGAACACCGCGATCCCCGGCGCCGGCATGCCGGGCCAGTCCTGCCCCCCGGTCAGATGGGCGATTCGGCGCGCGATGCCGGGGCCTCCATCGATGAACCGGACGGGCCGGGGGGCGGCGGCATCCAGCTCTTCTTCCACCAGCGGAAAATGCGTGCAGGCATTGACGACGACGTCGATCCGCTCCCCGCCGGGCTGGCCGAACAGGCCGTCGAGCACCGTGCGGAACCGTGCCGGATCGAGCGATTCGCCGCGCAGCTTCGCTTCGGCGAGCTGCACCAGTTCGGCGCTGCCGTGGCGGATCACCGTGCAGTCGGCGGCGAATTCGGCGGCGAGCTTGTCGACATAGGGCTGGCGCACGGTGGCGTCGGTGCCGAGCACGCCGATGACGCGAGTCCGCGACAGCGCCGCCGCCGGCTTGATCGCCGGCACCGTGCCGACGATCGGCACGTCGAGCGCCGCGCGGACATGCGCCAGCGCGATGGTCGAGGCGGTGTTGCAGGCGATGACGATCAGCCGCGGCCGGTAACGCTCGGCGAGCCGCCCGAGCAGCGCGGGGACGCGCGCCGCGATCTCCGCCTCGCTGCGCGTGCCATAGGGGAAGCCGGCGCTGTCGGCGGCATAGACCAAAGGCGCCTGCGGCAGCAGCGTGCGGGTGGGGGCGAGCACCGAGAGGCCGCCCACGCCGGAGTCGAAAAAGAGGATGGGCCGGGTGTCGGCCATATGCATGTATCGCCTGATCGAGATTGTTGCGCCCGCTTATCGAAGTACCTAGCTTCGGACGCAAGCAAGGGGAACGAAGCTGACGACCGAAATCCTCTGGGTGACGCCGACCCTGGCGCTGCTGCTGGGCTATCTGCTCGGCTCGATCCCGTTCGGCGTGCTGCTGACGCGGATGGCGGGCGCGGGCGATCTGCGCGCGATCGGATCGGGCAATATCGGCGCCACCAACGTGCTGCGCACCGGCCGCAAGGGGCTGGCGGCGGCGACGCTGCTGCTCGATCTCGCCAAGGGCGCGGCGGCGGTGTGGCTTGCCGAGCGTCTGTGGCCGGGCATGGGCCCGCTTGCCGCTGCCGGCGCCTTTTTCGGCCATTGCTATCCGGTCTGGCTGGGCTTCAGGGGCGGCAAGGGCGTCGCCACGCTGATGGGGATCGTGCTCGCGCTGCACTGGCCGTCGGGGCTGGTGTTCGCGGCGGTGTGGCTTGGGCTGCTCGGCCTGGTCCGCATCTCCTCGGTCGCGGGGATGGCCGCGGCGGTCAGCGCGCCGGTGAGCGCGGCCTTTTTCGACCGGTTCGACATCGTCCTGCTGCTGCTCGGCCTGGCGATGATCGTGCTGTGGAAGCATCGCGCCAATATCGAGCGGCTGCTCGCCGGAACGGAGCCCCGAATCGGCCGCAAGGATGGGTGAGGGCGAGGCGGATCTCGCACGGCTCCGCCTGATCCGGTCGCCGCGAATCGGCCCCGTCACCTATCGCCAGCTGATCGCACGGTTCGGCACCGCGCAGGCGGCGCTGGAGGCCTTGCCGGCGCTGGCGATGCGCGGCGGCGGCGCGGCGCCGGTGATCGCCGAGATCGCGGCCGTTCGCCGCGAGATGGCGGCGGCGGCGAAGCTCGGCGCGCGCTATCTGTTCCTCGGCGACGCCGATTACCCGCCGCTGCTGGCCGAGCTCGAAAATGCCCCCGCCGCGATGCTGGTGCGCGGCCAGGCGGCGCTGGCCCGGCGCCCCTGCGTGGCGATGGTCGGCGCGCGCAACGCATCGGCCGCCGCGTGCCGCTTCGCCCGCCAGCTCGCCCAGGGGCTGGCGGAGGCAGGCGCGACGGTCGTCTCGGGCCTCGCACGCGGGGTCGACACCGCCGCGCATCTGGGCTCGATCGGCGGCGGCACGATCGGCGTGATCGCGAGCGGGATCGATATCGCCTTCCCGCCGGAGAATCGCGAGTTGCAGGAGCGGGTCGCCAATGAGGGCCTGCTGATCGCCGAGCAGCCGCCGGGCACCGAGCCCCTCGCGCGCCATTTCCCCTCGCGCAACCGGATCATCGCAGGCCTCGCGCAGGGGACGGTGGTGGTCGAGGCGGCGCCGCGCTCGGGCTCGCTGATCACCGCGCGGATCGCTGCCGAGGCGGGGCGCGAGGTGATGGCAGTGCCGGGTTCGCCGCTCGATCCGCGCGCGCAGGGGTGCAATCTGCTGATCCGCGAGGGCGCGACGCTGGTGCAGAATGTCGAGGACATCCTCGAAGCGATCCGCCCGATCGATCTGCGGGCGGTGCGCTCCCCCGTTCGCGAGTTCGACGGCGAGCCGGCGGCCGAGCCCGATGACGCCGGGCGCCGCCGGGTCGAAGATCTGCTGGGGCCGGTACCGGTCCCGGTCGACGAGCTGATCCGCCAGGCCGGGCTGCCTGCCGCCGCCGTGCAGCTCGTGCTGCTCGAGCTCGAGCTTGCCGGACGGCTCGAGCGGCACGCGGGTGGCCGGGTGAGCCTCGTCTGACATGGCCGAGGCCTCGCGCGTCGACGTCGCGGCGATCCTGAACGAGGCCTCGGCCCTCGCCGGCGCGCATCCGTACAGCTTCATCGCGGCTGCCGTCGCCAACATCGCCTTCGGAACCTGGATCGATTCCCAGCTTTGGTCGTGGAACGAGACGCTGGCGCTCTATTCGGTCGCGGCGGGGTTCACCGGCGTCCTGCAGTATCTCGTTCTGCGCAGGATATTGGGCGGGGCGAGCGACAGGGACCGGATGGCGGCAATCCGCGCGCCGCTGATTGCGGTGGTGATCCATATGCTCGCCGGGATAGTGGTCGGCGCGGCCTTTCTCCTGTTGCTGCTGCCCGGCCTCTATCTCGCGGGGCGCCTGTCCCCGGCTGTCGGCGTGGCGGTGGCGGAGCATCGCGGGCTGGCGGAGAGCATCGGCGAGAGCTGGCGGCGCACGCGGCCTGCCTGGCGGCCATTGCTGCTGGTTCAGGCGCTGCTGCTGGCGCCGCTGCTCGGGTTCCTGGGGCTGGTCGTCGCCGGCCTCTATCTCGAATGGGGCATCATCACCTCCGACGATCCCTCGATCGAGGCGGCCTTGCTCGGCAACCTTGCCACCGGGATCATGGCGATGGCGGGATGGGCGGTCGCCGGTGCGGCCTATCGGCTCACCGCACCCGATCCGGAGAGGCTCGATCAGGTCTTCGCCTGATTCGCGATGCCGTCATCCGCAGCGCAGGCGGATATGCGCCGCGCGGAGCGCCATCGGGTAGAGCGTTTCATTCTCGGAGCGGACGCGCCCCTGGATCATTTCGAGGATCGCGTCGAGATCGGCGGTGAAACGCGCCTGATCCGCAGCGATCGCGGCCTCGTCCCATTTGGCCACGAAGGTCCGCCAGCTTGCGCTCAGGGCGGCATAGGCCTCGATCGCCTCGCGCGCGGTCACGCGCTGGCCGGCGTCCTTGCTGGCGAGCAGCAGCGGATAGATCTGTTCGTCCTCGATCGCGAGATGAGGCGTCAGCACGGCATCGAGCCGTTTCACGGCCTCGACCAGCTCGGCCGGACTCGCTTCCGCCTGCAACCCGCGAACCAGCGCAGCCGCCGCGGCAGCGATCACGCCGTGATCGCGAATCAGGCGTTCGTAGGAGAGCAAGGAAGGGGAGCCGCCGGAGCCATTGCGCTCCGGATAGCCGAAACGGGTTAACAACATGTCGTGTCGCGGTGGCCCTTGACGCCTGCCGCCGCGGCTTCCCATCCTCGCGCGTATACGCGAAACCTCAATCGGGACCTCATGCAGCTCGTCATCGTCGAATCGCCTGCCAAGGCGAAAACCATCGAGAAGTATCTGGGCAAGGACTATCGGGTCCTCGCCTCCTACGGCCATGTCCGCGATCTTCCGCCCAAGGACGGATCGGTAAAGCCCGACGAGGGTTTCGCGATGGACTGGGAGACCTATCCGGACAAGGCCAAGCAGCTGAAGGCGATCACCGACGAGGCGAAGAAGGCCGACCGCCTGATCCTCGCCACCGACCCCGACCGCGAGGGCGAGGCGATCAGCTGGCACGTGCAGGAGCTGCTCGCGAAGAAGAAGGCGCTGCCCGCGGAGGTCGAGCGCGTCACCTTCAACGCGATCACCAAGGCCGCGGTGACCGACGCGATGGCGCACCCTCGCCAGCTCGATACCGACCTGATCGATGCGTACCGCGCCCGCCGCGCACTCGACTATCTCGTCGGCTTCACGCTTTCCCCGGTGCTGTGGCGCAAGCTGCCCGGCGCCAAGTCGGCGGGCCGCGTCCAGTCGGTCGCGCTGCGCCTGATCGTCGAGCGCGAGCGCGAGATCGAGCTGTTCAAGGCGCAGGAATATTGGTCGGTCACCGCGCATCTCGAGCATGACGGCACCGCGTTCGACGCGCGGCTGGTGCGGTTCGAGGGCAAGAAGCTCGATCGCCTGTCGATCGGCGACGAGGGCACGGCGAAGCGCGCCAAGGCCGCGGTCGAGCAGGGCCGCTTCACCGTCGCCAGCGTCGAGACCAAGCCGGCGATGCGCAACCCGCCGCCGCCGTTCACCACGTCCACCTTGCAGCAGGAGGCCGCGCGGAAACTCGGCTTCTCGGCCAGCCACACGATGCGGATCGCACAGGCGCTCTACGAGGACGGCGCGATCACCTATATGCGGACCGACGGCGTGCAGATGGACGCCAGCGCGATCGACGCCGCGCGCAAGGCGATCGTCAGCCGCTATCAGCCGAGCTACATCCCCGACAAGCCGCGCCAGTACCAGACCAAGGCGAAGAACGCGCAGGAAGCGCACGAGGCGATTCGCCCGACCGATTTCGGCCGCGACCGTGCCGGGGGCGGGGACCATGCCAAGCTCTACGAGCTGATCTGGAAGCGCGCGCTGGCGAGCCAGATGTCGAGCGCGCGGATGGAGCGCACCACCGTCGAGCTCGAGGAGCCGACCGGACAGGACGCGCTGCGCGCAACTGGCCAGGTCGTGCTCTTCCCCGGCTATCTCGCCCTCTACGAGGAAGGCCGCGACGACGACGGCGACGAGGATTCGCGCCGCCTGCCGGTGATTCGCCAGGGCGATACGCCGGCCAAGAAGGGCGTCGACGCCGAGCAGCATTTCACTCAGCCGCCGCCGCGCTTCTCCGAAGCCTCGCTAGTCAAGCGCCTGGAGGAGCTCGGCATCGGCCGCCCCTCGACCTATGCCTCGATCATCCAGGTGCTCAAGGACCGCGCCTATGTCCGCGTCGAGAAGAACCGCTTCTTCGCTGAGGAGAGCGGCCGGCTGCTGACCGCCTTCCTCGAGCGTTTCTTCGAGAAATACGTCAATTACGACTTCACCGCGGGCCTCGAGGAGGAGCTCGACGACGTCTCCGGCGGCCGCGCCGGCTGGCAGGCGGTGCTCGACGCCTTCTGGAAGGATTTCCGCCCGCGCACCGACGAGGTGATGGAGCGCAAGCCGAGCGAGGTGACCGAGGCGCTCGACAAGTTCCTCGAACCCTATCTCTTCCCCGACAAGGGCGACGGCAGCGATCCGCGGCTGTGCCCGTCTTGCGGCGAGGGGCGCCTCGCGCTGCGCGGCGGCAAGTTCGGTGCGTTCGTCGCCTGCTCCAACTATCCCGAGTGCAAGTTCACCCGCCGTTTCGGCCAGCCGGGCGGGGAGAATGGCGGCGATACCGGCCCCGAGGTGATCGGGCAGGATCCGGTGACCGGCGAGGACATCTCGCGCCGCTCGGGCCGGTTCGGGCCCTATATCCAGCGCGGCGAGGGCAAGGACGCGGCACGTGCCTCGATCCCCAAGGACATTCCGGAGCTCGATCTGGATTGGGCGGTGAAGCTGCTCAACCTTCCGCGCACGATCGGCGACCATCCCGAAAGCGGCAAGCCGATCACCGCGTCGATCGGCCGCTACGGCCCCTATCTGGCGCATGACGGCAAGTACGCGCGGCTGTCCTCGACCGCGGAGGTATTCGAGACCGGCATGAACGCCGCGGTGGTCAAGCTCGCCGAGGCGGCGAATGGCGCCGGGCGGGCGCAGCGCGGATCGCGCGAGCCGCTGAAGGTGATGGGCGCGCATCCGGTGTCGGGCGCCGAGATCAAGTTGATGGAGGGCCGTTTCGGCCCCTATCTCACCGACGGCACGACCAATGCGACACTGCCCAAGTCGGTCGATCAGGCGGCGCTGACACTCGACGAGGCGGTGCAGCTGATCGACGCCAAGGCGGCTGCGGGTCCCGCCAACAAGAAGGGCCGCAAGGCGCCCGCGAAAAAGGCCGCACCGAAGAAGAAGGCAGCGGCGAAGAAGTAGCTCAGGCCGCGCGCAGCGTCGTCAGCTGGAGCCAGGAGCGTGCCTGCTTCTGCGCCTCGATGATCTCGCGCGCGGTCATGTCCTCGGCGATCTCGGCGCGCATGTACGGCGCGTGCGAATTGCCCTTGAGCGCGGCGATGTTGAACCATTTGTGCGCTTCGATCAGGTCGACGTCGATGCCGGCCGCGCCGCTCGAATAGACCATGCCGAGCTCATAGGCCGCTTCGGCGCTCCCCCGCGCCGCGTCGGCCAGCCGACTGTCGATCAGAAACTGCGCGCTCTTGAGACTGTTGCCCATGATATTGCCCCACTTTTGCCCTGTATCCTCATGGGACGCAGGGTGGAGCAGTCATGGTAACCAAAGCGTTAACGCTGTTTATGCGCCCTCAACCGCGATGTTGTCGATGAGGCGCGTGCCGCCGATCCGGGCCGCGGCGAGCAGGCGGCGCGGCCTGCCGGCGACCGGCGCGCCCAGCGTTTCGGCATCGGCGAGCTCGACATAATCGACCGTGAAGCCCGCCGCTTCGAGCGACGCACGGGCTGCGTCGAGCGCGCTGCCGGCAACGTCGCCCTTCTCGATCGCCTTGGCCGCGACCCCGAGCGCGCGCGGCAACGCGACCGCCGCGGCGCGATCCTCGGGCGCGAGATAGGCGTTGCGCGAGGAGAGGGCGAGGCCGTCATCGTCGCGCTGGGTCGGCACGCCGCGCACCTCGATGTCGAAATCGAGATCGGCGACCATGCGACGGATCACGGCGAGCTGCTGGAAATCCTTCTCGCCGAACAAGGCGATGTCGGGCTTCACCTGGTTGAACAGCTTGGCGACCACCGTCGCGACGCCGTCGAAATGCCCGGGCCGCGCGGCGCCGTCGAGCGGCTCGCTCACGCCCGATACCGCGATATTGGTCGAATGGCCCTCGGGATACATCACCTCGACCGGGGGCAGCCACAGCAGGTCTACCCCCGCCTCGGCGAGCATCCGCGAATCGGCCTGCTCCTTGCGCGGATATTGCGCGAGATCCTCGTTCGGGCCGAACTGCTTGGGATTGACGAAGATCGACACCGCGACTCGGGCCGCAGCCAGCTTCGCCTCGGCCACCAGCGCCATGTGTCCGGCGTGCAGCGCGCCCATCGTCGGCACGAACGCGACGCGTTCTCCGGCGGCGCGGAATCCCGAAATGGCATCGCGGAGGTCGGGAAGCTGACGGACGGTTTGCACGCGAATTCGGCCTTGGATATGGACGGAAGCGCGGCCTTCTATGGGGGGCGGGCCCGGTGATCAATCAAGGAAGTTAAGCGTTGGCGGAAGCGTCGAACCCATTGCATGTAATCGTCTTCGCCAACGAGAAGGGCGGGACGGGCAAGTCCACCACCGCCGTCCACACCGCGATCGCGCTGGCGGCGCGGGGCGCGCGCGTCGGCTGCCTCGATCTCGATCATCGCCAGCGCACGCTCGGCCGCTATCTCGACAATCGTCTCGCCACGATCAAGCGCACCGGGCGCGAGCTGCCGACGCCGCGCTACGAGACGCATGACGGCGAGAGCAACGAGCTGTTCGCCGAATTACTCGAGCGGCTGAGCGAAGGGTCGGACTTCCTGATTGTCGACACGCCCGGCCGCGACGACAAGTTCGGGCGCATCGCGATCACCAATGCCGATACGCTGGTGACGCCGATGAACGACAGCTTCGTCGATTTCGACCTGATCGGCCACGTCGACCCGGACACGTTCCGCGTGACGCAGCCGAGCTTCTATTCCGAGCTGATCTGGGATTCGCGCAAGCGCCGCGCCAAAGCCGACGGCGCGACGATCGACTGGGTCGTCCTGCGCAACCGCATGCAGCATATCGAGGCGCGCAACATGAAGCGCGTGTCGGAGGCGATCGACCAGCTCGCCAAGCGAGTCGGCTTCCGCGTCATCCCCGGCCTCAGCGAACGCGTGATCTATCGCGAGCTGTTCCCCAAGGGGCTGACCATGCTCGACGCGCGCGAGTTCGGCGAGATGGGGTTGGCGCATGTCGCCGCGCGGCAGGAGCTGCGCGAGATGATGGCGGGGCTCGCTCTGCCCGAGACCGCCAGTACCATGCCGGTGTTTGCATGATCTGGAAGCTGCTCGTCGCGCTGGCGATCGGCTGGATCGGCTGGCGGATGTGGCACGGCTGGGGCCGCCCCCTGCCCGGCACGCCGACACCGGCCCCAACACCCGCGCCTACCGGTCCCGAGGCGGACGCACGCGCCGTGCTTGGCGTCAGCGCGGAGGCCGGCCCCGAGGAGATCCGCGCCGCGCATCGCCGGCTGATTTCGAGCGTCCATCCCGACCGTGGCGGCTCGCCCGAGCTGACGCGTCAGGTGAATGCTGCACGCGATACGCTGCTTCGCAGATCGGACGGTTGAAACTTCCGTCCCGCTCGCGGATTGGGCGGTTACCGAAACCTCCGGGAGGCATCATGACGCACCGTTTCGACCCGACCTCGCTCCGCGAGTATGATATTCGCGGCATCGTCGGAAAGACGCTGGGGCCGGCCGACGCGTGCGCGATCGGCCGCAGCTTCGCGACGTTGCTTCGCCGCGCGGGCGGGCATCGCGTCGCGGTCGGTCGGGACGGGCGCATATCCTCGCCCGAGCTGGAAGCTGCGCTGGTCGAGGGGCTGACCGCGTCGGGTTGCGACGTGGTGCGCACCGGCATGGGCCCGACGCCGATGCTCTATTATGCCGAGGCGATCCTAGAAGTGGATGGCGGCATACAGATAACCGGCAGCCACAATCCCGGCGATTACAACGGCTTCAAGATGGTGTTTCAGCACCGCCCGTTTTTCGGCCAGGATATCCAGGAGATCGGCAAGCTTGCCGCGGCGGGCGATTGGGAGGAAGGCGAGGGTTCGGTCTCCGACGCCGACATCCTCGACGATTATGTCGGCCGCCTCTTCGCCGGCTATGCGGGCGGCAGCTTCCGCATCGGCTGGGACACCGGCAACGGTGCCGCCGGCCCGGTGATCGAGAAGCTGGTCGAACTCCTGCCGGGTGAGCATCACACGCTGTTCACCGATGTGGACGGCAATTTTCCGAACCATCACCCCGATCCCACCGAAGAGAAGAATCTGGCGGACCTGCGGCGCCTCGTCGCCGAGAAGAACCTCGATTTCGGACTGGCCTTCGACGGCGACGGCGACCGGATCGGCGCGATCGACGGCGAAGGCCGGGTGATCTGGGGCGATCAGCTTCTGTCCATTCTGGCTGAACCTGTGCTCCGGAAAGAGCCCGGCGCGACGATCATCGCCGACGTCAAGGCGTCGCAGATGCTGTTCGACCGCGTCGCGGAGCTTGGCGGGCAGCCGCTGATGTGGAAGACCGGCCACAGCCTGGTGAAGACCAAGATGAAGGAGACGCACGCGCCGCTCGCCGGCGAGATGAGCGGCCACATCTTCTTCGCGCAGGACTATTACGGATTCGACGATGCCCAATATGCCGCGGTCCAGCTGATCAATGCGGTCCATCTGATCGGCAAGTCGCTGACGGAGATCCGCGGCAACATGCCCGCCTTCGTCAACACGCCCGAGATGCGCTTCCAAGTCGACGAGAGCCGCAAGTTCGCGGTGATCGACGAAGTGCTGGCACGGCTCAAGGCGGCCGGCGCCGACGTCAACGACACCGACGGCGCGCGCGTCAACACGCCCGACGGCTGGTGGCTGCTGCGCGCCTCGAACACGCAGGACGTGCTGGTCGCGCGCGCCGAGGCGCGGAGCCAGGAGGCGCTCGACCGCTTGCTCGCGCAGATCGACGCGCAGCTCGAGGCGAGCGGCTTGAAGCGCGGGCCGCAAGCGGCGCATTGAGCCCGACCCTGCTATTCGGCTGGCTCGCGGCGCGGTCCGCCGCGCGCGGCCTGCCCGCGCCCGTGGCGGATCATGGGGGCTTTCGGGTCGATACCGCGGGTGAAATCGAAATCTGCCGCTGGGCATTCACGCAGGTCGGCGATGGCCTGTCGGCGCTGGGGCGCACGCTCGACGCGCCGGGCTATTTCCTCAAGCTGTGCGGCAACGGCGAAGACCTGCTCGCCGCGCTCCCGTCTCGGTGGCGGCTCAAGGAGCCAGGCTATTTCATGCGCGGACCGGCGTTTTCGCCGCCCCCGGTTGCGCTGCCCGCAGGCTATGCGCTGCAACTGCAGCGCGATGCCCGCGTCACCCGCGTCGCGATTCTGGCGCCGGACGGTCAGCTCGCCGCCAGCGGCTCCGTGGCCGAGGCGGCGGATGTCTTCATCTACGACCGGATCATCACCGATCCGGGCCATCGCCGCAAAGGCCTGGGCCGCGCGGTAATGGCGGCGTTGCGTGACGCCAAGGCGGACTCCGCCGTTCCCGAGCTGCTCGTCGCGACCGATGAAGGCCGTGCGCTCTATGCCACGTTGGGCTGGACGGTGCTCTCGCCCTTCGCCACGGCGGAAGTCGCCCCCGCCTGATCCGCGTTTCGACTCGCTTTTCGGCGCACCACCTCCCACTTAGGCTGCCATGGCCACCACGCCCCAGATCATCCGCGTCATCGATCTCGAGACCACCGGCGACAAGCCGCCGGCGCATGCCGTGTGCGAGATCGGCTGGCAGGACGTCGCGCTCGGTTCGAACGGGCGGTGGGAGCTGCAGGGCGAGGGCGGCAACCGGATGGTCAATCCCGGCCGGCCGATCCCGCCGCTGACCATGGCGATCCACCACATCCGCGACCAGGACGTGGCGGACGCGCCGTGGTGGCACGATGTCGCGCGCCCGGTCCTCGATCCCTGGCCGCGGCGCATCGCGCTCGCCGCGCACCGTGCGAGCTTCGAGGAGCAGTTCTGCACCCCCGCGCTCACTCGCGGCGCCGACTGGATCTGCACCTGGAAGTGCGCGATGCGGCTATGGCCGGGCAGTCCCGGCTTCTCCAACCAGATGCTGCGCTATTTCCGCATGCCCGAGGGGCTGGAGCATGAACGCGGCCTGCCCGCGCACCGCGCCTTCCCCGACGCCTATGTGACGGCACATCACTTGCGCGACATGCTCAACGAGGCGAGCGTGGCGCAGCTGATCGAATGGTCGAAGCTGCCCGGCCTGCTGCCGCGTGTCCGCTATGGCCCCGACCGCGGCAAGGAATGGAGCGAGATCGACGACGATTCGCTCGACGGTTTCCTGCAGGATCGCGACGCTGACATCCGCTACACCGCGCAGGTCGAGCTGGAGCGGCGGCGCGGGCATGGCCGCGTGGTTCGTCCGGAACGCCAGCCGGCTCTGTTCTGACGAGTCTTCTGAACGCGCTGGACGGCGCGTGCTTCGCCATTAGTATGACTATATGGCTCAAGTTTTCCGCGCCACGTGCGCCCTCGTCCTCGCTCTCCCAATGCTCGCCGCCGCGGCGCCGCGGCAGGCCACCCAGCCGACCGCGCCAGTCCTGAGCGCCGGCTTCACCTTCGAAACCGCGCCTTACCCCCAGGTCCATGCCTCGACGATCGTCGAGACGCGCGCGGGGACGATCCTCGCGGCGTGGTTCGGCGGCACAAGGGAGCGCAATCCCGACGTCGAGATCTACATCGCGCGCTACCGGGACGGCGCCTGGCAGCCCGCGGTAAGTGTCGCCAACGGGATTCAGCCTGGCGGGCCGCGGCTCCCGACCTGGAATCCCGTGCTGTTCCAGCCGAAGAACGGCCCGCTGACGCTGTTCTACAAGGTCGGTCCGAGCCCGAGCAAATGGTGGGGCATGGTGACGACCTCGACCGATGACGGCCGCACGTGGAGCACGCCGCGCCGCCTGCCCGACGGCATCCTCGGGCCGATCAAGAACAAGCCGGTCGAGCTGGCCGACGGCAGCTGGCTCGCGCCCTCGAGCACCGAGCGGGAAGGCAACCGCTGGTCGCTGCATTTCGAGCGCAGCAGCGATGGCGGGAAGAGCTGGCAGGCGACCCCGCCGGTCGCTTCGCCCGAGGGCATCGACGCGATCCAACCGAGCATCCTGTTCAACAAGGGCGGGCAGCTCCAGGCCGTGGCACGCACGCGCGAGGGCGTGCTCGCGGCGAGCTGGTCGAAGGACCAGGGCCGGACCTGGTCGCCGCTCTCGGCGATCGACCTGCCCAATCCCAATTCGGGGACCGACGCGGTCACCCTCGCCGACGGGCGGCACCTCATGGTCTACAACCACACCGCCCACAGCCATGCACGGGCGGGCAAGGGCCTGCGCTATCCGATCAACGTCGCGGTTTCGGACGACGGCGTGGCCTGGCGCAAGGTGCTGACGCTGGAAAGCGCGCTGCTGGGGGCGGGCTATGCCTATCCGGCGGTGATCCAGGCGCGCGACGGGCGCGTGCACATCACCTATACCTGGGATCGCAAGCGCATCCGGCACGTGGTGCTCGATCCCGCGCGATTGCCCAAGGGGGACTGGGCGGACACGCCGGCCGTACCGGTTCAGTAGTTGATCCGCTTCGCCTTGATCTTGCGCTTGCCCAGATAGGCCTGGACGCTCTCGGGCCCCGCGAGGTGCCCCGCGCCGACTGCGACGAACACCACGCCGGGCTTGTCGAGCCGCGTGTCGATCCATTCGGCCCAGCGGGCATTGCGGTCGGACAGCAGCTTCTTCGCCAGCTCGGGCGATGCCTCGAAGCCTTCGTTCATCACCGCCGCGAGCCCGTCGGCATCGCCTGTGCCCCATTCGGCGACCATCTTGTCGAGCGTCGGTCCGGCCTCGGGCAGCTTGTCGATCGTCTCGACCAGGAATTTGACCTGCGCGTCGTCGGACAGCGAGTCGAAGAAACTGAACTGCTCCTCCACCGATTCCAGCCCGGAGACGGGCTTGTCCGCAGCCTTGGCCGCGGCGTCGAGCGCCTGCTCGACCCCGCTCTGCGGGTTGTAGCCGAGCCGGACGAGCGAGAGCATCGTCATCTGCACCCCAGCGAGCCACGGATCGAAGCGATCGATCACCGGCTGCGGCAGGCCGAGATCGGCGACCGCCTTGGCGAACGCTGCGCGCTTGTCCTCGGGCAGCTTCTCCGTGAGCGTCGGCCCGGTCGGATTGACCCCGTACTTCACGATCAGCTGCTGCGCGGTGGCGGGATCGGGGGTGCCGCCGATCTCGGTCACCAGCTCGCCGCTCGCATCGAACGCCTTCTTCACCGCCTCGTCGAACCAGGTGAGACCGGGCTTCAGGATATGGATGGTGCCGAACAGATAGATCGTCGTGTCCTTGTCCTTGACCACCCACAGCGCCGGATCGGCGTCCTTGGCCACGGGGGCCGGCGCCGCATCCTGCGCCAGGGCGTCGGGCGCGCCGAGCAGGAGCGCGATCGTGGCGGCGTGGCGAAGCAGCTTGGTGAGCATCTCAACTCCGGGTCAGGTTTGCGCGACCCTAGGCGATCGCGGGGCCGCCTTCCACGCCCTTTCCGCGCGGAATCGCGGCGACCAGCGCCGAGATCAGCGTCCCGATGCACAGCTGGTACGGGAAGGCGAGCCCGGCCGGGCCGAGCACGAAGGGCTGGAGCAGCAGCACGGTCGCGAATCCAGCCGCCAGCCCGGCGATCACCGAAGCGCTGCTCCCGCGCCGCGTGAACACCGCGACGAAATAGACGCCGAGCAGCCCGGCATAGGCGAACACCATCACCTGCAGTGCGAATTCGAGCAGCGGCATGTCGGTATGGCGCTGCCAGTAGAAGCTCAGCACCGCCATGCCGAACATCGCCAGCGCGACGATGCCCATGCCCCAGCGCCCGGCGCGGACATAATGCTTGGCCTCCGCCGCGCCGCGCCGCTCGCGCCAGGGCTTGTAGAAATCGCTGATCATCACCGACGACATGGCGTTGAGCGCCGAGTTGGTCGTGGCGACCGCCGCCGCGGTGACCCCGATCGTCACCAGGCCGCGCAAACCCGGCGGCACCTGCGTCAGGATATAGTGGACGAACACCGTGATCTTCTCGCCCGCAAAGCTGGTCGCGGCCTGGTTCTCGGCACCCATCAGGTCGGGGCGGTTGTAGAAGACGTAGAGCAGCAGGCCGATCGTCACGAACATCGCGATCAAGGGCACGCTGGCGAGTTGCGACAGGATCAGCCCGCGCGCGCCGGTCCTCGCGTCGGGGCTGGCGAGCAGCCGCTGCGTGGTATCCTGGTCGAGCCCGGCATTGGCGGTGTTGAGCAGGAACAGCCCGGTGAAGATCGTCAGCACCGTGAACGGCTTCGAGAGGTCGGTCGAGAAATCGAACAGCCGCAGCTTGTTCACCCCCTCCGGCGTCATACGCAGCGCCTCGATCAGCTCGGCGTTGCTCGCCGGGATCGACAGCCGCAGGAACACCAGCACCGCCACCGCCGACCCGGCATAGATCACGAACTGGAGGAGGTCGTTCCAGATCACCGACTTGAGCCCGCCATGGAAGGTGAACAGGAAGCTCACCAGCATCACCGCCGCGGCCGAGAGGATGATCGCCTGCGCGTCGATGCTTCCGAACGCGACCATCGCGATCGCGATCGCGGCGAGATAGACGCGCGCGCCGCCCGCCAGCACGCGGCCGACCAGGAACATCCCGCCCGCCCATTGCTTGGCGCGCGCGTCGAACCGCGCCTCGAGCAGCTCGTACACCGTGGTCGCGCGCATCGCATAGAAGCGGGGGATCAGCACATAGGCGACGAACACCGCCGCCAGGATCGCCGCCACCACCGCGCCGAGATAGCCATAGTCGCCGCGATAGCCCTGGTCGGGCGCGCCGAGGAAGGTCGCGGCGGACTGCGTCGCCGACAGCACCGACACCGCCGCGAGCCATGCCGGCACCGTGCGCCCGGCGAGGAAGTAATCGCGCGCGTCATCGGCCTTGAAGCGCGAGAACAGCCAGCCGCCGGCCAGCAGCACGGCGGCGTAGAGCCCGACCACCAGCCAGTCGAGCGGTGCGAATTGCGGAGTCATCGCCGGTTTGTAGCAGCGCCGCGCGCGCCGTCATCCTCCAAGTGCGGCGGAACGACTCGCGCGCTCGCGCTTTGAATCGGGCACGCAACGAGGAGCAGATACATGGCCGCGCGAGCCTATTGGCAGGGGCAGATCCGCCTCGCGCTCGTCTCGATCCCGGTCGAGATCTACTCGGCGACCAAATCGGGCGCGCAGATCGCCTTCCACCAGGTGCACGAGCCGTCGGGCAAGCGGATCAAGTACGAGAAGGTCGTGCCCGGCATCGGCCCGGTCGACACCGACGAGATCATGAAGGGCTTCGAGTACGAGAAGGGCGAGTATGTCCTGCTCGACCAGGAGGAGATCGAGGCGGTCAAGCTCGAGTCCAAGAAGACGCTCGAGCTGACCCAGTTCGTCGAGGCCGACGAGATCGACGTGCTCTATTACGAAAAGCCCTATTTCGTGGTCCCCGCCGACGATCTCGCCGAAGAGGCGTTCGTGGTGTTGCGCGAGGCGCTGAAGCGCACGCGCAAGGTCGGCCTCGGCCAGCTCGCGATGCGCGGGCGCGAATATGTCGTGAGTCTGAAACCCTGCGGGCGCGGCATGGTACTGGAGACGCTGCGCTATGCCGACGAGGTCAACAAGGCGCAGGGCTATTTCCGCGACATCCCCGATATCGAGCCCGATGCCGAGCTGCTCGGCCTCGCCGAATCGCTGATCGAGAAGAAGGCGGCCAAGTTCGATCCCAGGGAATTCCACAACCGCTATGTCGAGGCGCTCGAGAAGCTGATCGACCGCAAGCGCAAGCAGAAGTCGAACCGCCTGATCATCGAGGACAAGGACGAGGGCGACGGCAAGCGTGGCTCGAACGTCGTCGACCTGATGGCGGCGCTCAAGAAGAGCCTGGAGAAGCCCGGCGGCGGCGGCTCGCGCGTCTCGGCCGCCAAGAAACCGGCCGCCCGGGCGACCACGCGCAAGGCGCCGGCGAAGAAGACCGCGACGCGCAAGCGGGCTTGAGCGGGTGGAGCTCAACCCGCCCTTGAGCTTCGCTGCGGTCGGCTGGGACCCGTGGCTGCGGCTCGGCGGCGCGATGCTCGCCGGGCTGCTGCTGGGCATCGACCGCGAGGTGCGCGGGCACGGCGCCGGGCTGCGCACCCATGCGATCATGTGCTTCGCCGCGGCACTGATCACCCTCTCGGCGCTCGCGCTCTACTATCAGCTCGGCGGGACCGAATCGCAGGCCGATCCGCTGCGCGTGATCGAGGGGACCGCGGCCATGGCCGGCGTGATCGGCGGCGCGCTGATCGTCTTCTCGCGGGGCGAGTTCAAGAACCTCACCACCGCCGCGCATATCTGGCTCGCGGCGGCGATCGGGATCGCGTTTGGCGCGGGCCTCTATCCGCTTGCGGTCATCGGCACCGCCGCGTCGGTGATCCTGATCTCGGTGTTCCATTGGATCGAGCGCAAGACGTTCGGCGAGGACGAGGAGCGCGTCGATGGCGAAGGCTAAGGGCGCCGATCCGCTCGCCAAGTACAACTCGATGCGGGACTTTTCGAAGACCGCCGAGCCCGAGGGCCGCATCGCGCCGGGCAAGGGGCGCAAGTTCATCGTCCAGAAGCACGATGCGTCCCGGCTGCACTGGGACTTCCGGCTGGAGCTGGACGGCGTGCTCAAGAGCTGGGCGGTGACTCGCGGGCCCAGCCTCGACCCCGGCGAGAAGCGGCTCGCCGTGCGCACCGAGGATCATCCGATGTCCTATGCCAGCTTCGAGGGCACGATCCCCAAGGGCGAATATGGCGGCGGCACGGTGATGCTGTGGGACGAGGGCGAATGGGCGCCGGTCGAAGGCAAGAGCGCCAAGGACCTGGAGAAGGGGCATCTCCACTTCATGCTGCGCGGCGAGCGGATGAACGGCGAGTGGCTGCTGATCCGGCTGCGCCCGCGCGGCAAGGAGCGCCACGAGAACTGGCTGCTGCGCAAGATCGACGACGACCAGGCCGGGGCCACCGACGCGCTGGTCGAGACCGGCCTCACCAGCGTCAAGACCGGCCGCACGATGCAGGAGATCGCCGAGGGCAGGAAGGCCAGGACGAAAACCGGGACGGCCAAGACCGCCCGCGCCGCACCCAGGCGCGCGGTCGCATTGCCAGCATTCCAGCCGCCCCAGCTCGCCACGCTGGTCGACAGCGTGCCCGCCGGCAACGGCTGGCTGCACGAGATGAAATATGACGGCTATCGTACGCTGATCGCGATCGGAAAGGGCGGACCCAAGCTCTACACCCGTACCGGGCTCGACTGGACCGCCAAGTTCCCGGGCGTCGCCGAGGCCGCGCGCTCGATCCCCGCCGGCTCCGCGCTGATCGACGGCGAGGTGGTGGCGTTCAAGGACGGCAAGACCGACTTCTCGACGCTGCAGGAAGCGATCTCGAACGGCGGCGAGGGTCTCACCTATTTCGCCTTCGACCTGCTCGAGCTCGACGGCGAGGATGTCGCCAAGCTGCCCCAGGTGCAGCGCAAGGAGCGGCTGCGCGCGCTGATTGCGGGCGCCGATGCGCGCATCCTCTTTTCCGAGCATGTGATCGGCGCGGGGGAGAAGCTCTACGACGCGATGTGCCAGGCAGGCCATGAGGGCGTCGTCTCGAAGCGCGCCGACACGCCCTATCGCGGCCGCCGCACCAAGGCCTGGCTCAAGACCAAATGCACGCGGCGGCAGGAGTTCGTGATCGTCGGCTGGACGCAGAGCAGCGCCAAAGGCCGCGGCTTCCGCGCGCTGCTGCTCGGGCTGCACGAGGACGGCAAGCTGCGCTATGCGGGCAAGGTCGGCACCGGCTTCGATACCGAGACCAGCCATTCGCTGCGCGACAAGCTCGACCGCCTCGCGCGCAAGTCCGCGCCCGTGGACGTCCCGCGCGAGGCGGCGCGGGGCGCGCATTGGGTGACCCCCAGGCTCGTCGCCGAGATTGCCTTCGCCGAGTTCACCGCCGACAATGTCGTGCGCCATGCGAGTTTCCTCGGCCTGCGCGAGGATAAGCCGGCGGACCAGGTCGGGATGGAGGAGGTGGCAGCCATGCCCGATGCACCCGAAATCGACGTCAGGATCAGCAACCGCGACCGCGTGATCTTCCCCGATGCCAGGATCACCAAGGGCGATCTCGCCGACTTCTACGCCGCCGTGTCGCCGGTGCTGCTGCCGTGGCTCGCCAACCGCCCGATCAGCCTGGTGCGCTGTCCGCAGGGACGCGCCAAGCATTGCTTCTTCCAGAAGCACGATGCGGGCAGCTTCGGCGAGCATGTCCACCATGTCGACGTGCGCGAGAAGGACGGGTCGGTCGAACCCTATCTCTATGTCGACGATGCCGAAGGCCTGCTGACCTGCGTGCAGATGGGCACGATCGAGTTTCACGGCTGGGGCAGCCTGGTCGCGGACATCGAGAAGCCCGACCGCATCGTGTTCGATCTCGACCCTGACGAGGGGCTCGACTTCGAGAATGTGAAGAAGGCCGCCGACGACCTGAAGCGCCACCTCGCCGATATCGGCCTCACGACATGGCCGATGCTGTCGGGCGGCAAGGGGCTCCATGTCGTGGTACCCCTGCGCCCCCAGGCGGAGTGGCCGGCGGTCAGGTCGTTCGCCGAGCGGTTCGCGCGCGCGCTGGCGGAGGCCGAGCCCGACCGTTTCACCGCCAACCTCAAGAAAGCCAACCGCAAGGGCAAGATCTTCCTCGACTATCTGCGCAACCAGCGTGGTGCGACCGCCGTGCTGCCCTATGTCGCGCGCGCGCGGCCCGGCGCACCGGTCTCCGCGCCGATCAACTGGAGCGAGCTGCGCAACATCGCGACGCCGCAGCGCTTCAGCGTCAAGGATGCGGCCGAACTGGTCGAGCGCGCCAATGGCCGCGCGCTCAAGGGTTGGGGACAAGCTGATCAGGTGCTGCCCGACATCTGATCGCCCGTGCGCCTGCGAAAGCAGGAGCCTGGAGTTTCTCGCGGTTGCGTGCGCGGCTCTGGACCCCGCTTTCGCAGGGGACAATAAACACCAACTTTGTTGCGCCGCCATATCATTGCGGTCACAAGGCGCGGCGGAAAGGGCAATTATTTTGGCGAGCGCAGCGGCGACATCCCTGTTCGATGCGGCCACCATCGCCGCGCGGTGGGTGGCCGACTACCGCGCCGCGACCCCCGCGACCGACGTCCTCTATGCCGCCGGGCTCGACGATCCGGCATGGAACGCGCTGTTCGAGGAGCTCGCTGGGCGCTCGGGCGACGATCTCGTCAATGCGCGCGAGCGGGCGCAGCGCCATGCCGAGGATATCGGCACCGGCTTCCGCATCGCCGGCGAGGTGGAGGAGCGCCGCTGGCCTCTCTCGCCCATCCCGCTGCTGATCGGCAAGCGCGAATGGGACGCGATCGCCACGGGCGTCGCGCAGCGCGCCGATCTGCTCGAAGCCGTGCTCGCCGATTGCTATGGCGAGCAGAAGCTGGTTGCGGGCGGCTATCTTCCCGCCGCGCTGGTCACCGGCAGCCCCTATTTCCTGCGCCCGATGGCGGGGCTGGCGCCGCCCGGCGGCTATCATCTGAATTTCGTCGCGGTCGATCTCTGCCGCGGCCCGTCCGGCGAATGGCGGGTGCTGTCCGATCAGCTGCGCGGGCCGGTGGGGGCAGGCTATGCGCTCGAGAATCGCCTCGCCATGTCGCGGCTGCTCGGGGGACTGCAGACCCGGCTCAACATCGAACGGCACGCGCCCTTCTTCGCCGCCTTCCGCGACGGGCTGGCCGTGCGCTGCGTCCGTGCCGAGCCGCGGATCGGGCTGCTCACCCCGGGGCGGTTCAACCCTAGCTATGCCGAACAGGCGCATCTTGCGCGCTATCTCGGCTTCCCGCTGGTCGAGGGCGGCGACCTCGCCGTGCTCGACGACCGCGTCTATCTGCGCACCATCGCCGGTCTCAAGCGTGTCGACGCGCTGTGGCATCGCGTCGATCCGCGCATGATCGATCCGCTCGCCTTCGATTCGCATTCGGGGATCGGCGTGCCCGGACTGGTCGACGCGATGGCGGCGGGCGAGGTGGTGGTGACCAATTCGCCCGGCGCGGGCATGCTCGAGGCGCCCGCCTACGCTGCCTTCCTGCCGCGCCTGTGTACGCGGCTCACCGGCGAGCAGATGAAGCTCGCCAACATCGCGACCTGGTGGTGCGGGCAGGAACGCGAACGCGCCGAGGTGGCGGGCGATCTCGACAATATGCTGATCGCGCCCGCCTTCGGCGTCGCGACCAACGTGCTCGGCGACGGCGTGGCCGTGCTCGGTTCCGACATGCCCGCCGACCAGCGCGCTGCGCTGCTCGCCGATTTCGAGCGGCGGCCGCAGGACTATGTCGGGCGCGAGGTGGTGCGGCTCTCGACCATGCCGGTGGTCGGCGAGGGCGGCCTGGCGGCGCGGCCCTTCACGCTGCGCGTCTTCGCGGCGCGGCGGGCCGATGGCGGGTGGCATGTGCTGCCGGGCGGGTTCGCGCAGATCGGCGAGCATGCCGACGAGCGCGCCGCGGTGATGGGCGAAGGCAGCTGGTCGGCCGATGTCATCGTCCATGGCCCGGACGCGGTGACCCCGGTGACGCTGCTTCCGTCGGACGATACCACCCAGTTGCGCCGCAATCCGGGGACACTGCCCAGCCGCGTTGCTGACAATCTCTTCTGGCTCGGCCGCTATCTCGAGCGCGGCGAGGCGCTGCTCGGGGTGATCCGCTCGTTGCTGGGCCATTCGATCAGCGCCGACACCGGCGCCGCACTCTCGGTCGAGACGGTACGTCAGCTGGTCGATCTGGTGGTGGAGAAGGGGGCGGCGCCCGCCCCGGCGAGCTTCCGCCGCGCCGATCTCAACCATTTTTCGCGCATGGCCATGGAGGCGACCGAGGGCTGGTACAGCGTGCGCGCGATCAACCGCCAGGCGCGCGGTATCGGCGCGGTGAGCCGCGACCGGCTGTCCGCCGACATGATCAGGCTGCTCGACGCGCCCTTTCCGACGAAGGGCGGCGCGCTCGACCGGGCGGGGTCGCTGCAGCGGCGTTACTATGCGCTGGCCGGACTCGGCGCCGAGCATCTCGGACGGACCGACGCGTGGCGATTCCACGATCTGGGGCGGCGAGTCGAACGCGCGATGGCCGCGATCCGGGCGATCCGCGCCTTCGGCCATGCGCAAGCGACGAGCGACGATCTCTCGACCCTGCTCGATCTCGCCGACAGCCAGATCAGCTATCGCCAGCGCTACCTCACCGGCATCGCGCGGGTGCCGGTGCTCGATCTGGTCGCGCTCGATCCCGGCAATCCGCGCGGTATCGCCTATCAGGTCGCGGCGATCTGCGACCATCTCGCCAAGCTTCCGGTGCTGTCCGACGACGGTCTCGCCGAGCCGCAGCAGGCGCAGGCGGCGGAGCTCACCGCGATCGTCGCGATCACCCAGGCGGCCGCCCTCGACGAGGGCAAGCTCGCCGAGATCGCCAACCGGCTGGCCGCGCTCTCCGACGCGATCGCGCGGCGCTATTTCCTGCAGGGGTCGGAACCGTTGCGCGCCGCCGGGCTTGTCCTCGCCTGATGCTCTATTCGATCCGGCACGTGACGCGTTTCGACTATGCCGAGCCCGTCGGCTTCGCGCGCTGCAACCTGCGCCTGAAGCCGATCCACTGGTCGGGACAGCAGCTGCACGACTATGACCTCAGCGTCGAGCCGGGCGGACGCACCTCGCCCGCGCGCGCCGAGGCGGGGCTCGCCAATGTCGTGCGGCTGGTGATCGAGCAGGCGGCCAGCAGTCTGGCGATCGAGAGCCGCTGCCGGATCAGCGTCGACCGCCCGGTGCCCGAGCCCGCGCCGGATGATCCCACCCTGGCCGAGGTCGCGGCGCTGGCGCGCGACAGCCGCGACGCGGGTCCCGCGAGTCCCGCCGCGTACATGTTCCCCTCGCCGCTGATCCCGCTCGATCCCGAGATCGCCGCCTGGTGCGCCGAGGATCTCGATCCCCGACGCGGCGCGCTCGAGGCGGGGATCGCGCTGGCGCAGCGTATCCAGCGCGAATTCGACTTCGATCCGGCAGCGACCCTGGTCGACACGCCGCCGCACGAAGCATTCCTCAAGCGTGGTGGTGTCTGCCAGGATTTCGCGCAGATCATGATCTCGGGCCTGCGCGCTGCCGGGCTCCCCGCCGCCTATGCCTCGGGCTATCTGCGCACGCTGCCGCCGCCGGGCAAGCCGCGGTTGGTGGGGGCGGATGCGACACATGCCTGGGTGCTGATATGGTGCGGGCCGAAGCGCGGCTGGGTCGGGTTCGATCCCACCAACGGCATCTGGATGGCCAATGATCACGTCATCGTCGCGATCGGGCGGGACTATGCCGACATCGCGCCGATCGATGGCATCATCCTCGGCTATGGCGCGCAGAACATGCGGGTTTCGGTGGATGTCGAGCCGCTTGACGATGCGGCTTCCGGCCTTGCAACCGCGACGTCAGGGGCCGATGTAGCGGGCTAATA
The DNA here is from genome assembly GCF_049532975.1 of Sphingomonas sp. MS122. Classification (GTDB taxonomy): domain Bacteria; phylum Pseudomonadota; class Alphaproteobacteria; order Sphingomonadales; family Sphingomonadaceae; genus Sphingomonas. Next base: position 1,588,697 of record NZ_CP186695.1, read on the forward strand.
CGCCAGAACATCAACTCGGGGAAACACGTGGCCGATCCTTACGCAACCTTGGGAGTCTCGCGCGGGGCCAGCGAGGACGAGATCAAGAAGGCGTATCGCAAGCTCGCCAAGGAGCTGCATCCCGACCGCAACAAGGACAACCCCAAGGCCGCCGAGCGCTTCAGCACGGTGACGCAGGCCTATGACCTGTTGATGGACAAGGACAAGCGCGCGCGCTTCGACCGCGGCGAGATCGATGCCGAGGGCAACCCGGCCTCGCCCTTCGGCGCTGGCTTTGGCGGCGGCCGCGCGCAGGGCGGCTTCCGCCCCGGCGGCGCGCAGTTCGACTTCGGCGGCGGCGGCGACAGCGGGTTCGAGGATATCCTCGAAGGGCTGTTCGGTGGCCGTGGCGGCATGGGCGGGCAGCAGGGCGGCGGTGGTTTCGCGAGTGGCTTCGGACGGCGCCCGCCGCCGGCCAAGGGCGCCAATGTCGCCTATCGTCTGCGCGTGCCGTTCGAGGATGCCGCGGCCCTGAAGCCGCAGCGCATCCAGCTGCGCGAAGGCGGCACGATCGATCTCAAGCTGCCCAAGGGCGTCGAGACCGGCACGCAGATGCGGCTTGGCGGCAAGGGCGATCCTGGGCCCGGCGGCAACGGCGACGCGATCGTCACGATCGAGATCGAGCCACATCGTTTCTATACCCGCGATGGCGACCATATCCGGCTCGACCTGCCGGTGACGCTCAAGGAAGCGGTCGAGGGCGCGTCGGTGCGCGTGCCGACGCCGGAAGGCGCGGTGAACCTCAAGGTCCCCGCGGGATCGAGCTCGGGCAAGACGTTGCGCCTCAAGGGCCGCGGCTTTCACGGCAAGACCGGGCGGGGCGATCTGCTGGTGACGCTGATGATCGAGATTCCGACGGACGATGCCAAGCTCACGGAGTTCGTGAGCGGCTGGGAGAGTGGGGGGAACCCGCGCGCCCGGCTGGGCGTCTGAGACCGCGTGACCGAGCCGATCTCCCCCGAATCGCCCGAGGCTCGCCGCCGGGGGTTCCACAAGCATCTGTCGGATCTCGGCGTCACCGACCGAGTGATCGAAGTGGTCAAGCGCGTGGTGGTCGGCGCCTATACCGATGGGTTCACCCATGCCGGCAATCTCGCCTATTTGAGCCTTGTCACGCTCTTCCCCTTCTTCATCGTCGCCACCGCGATCGCCCGGCTGGTGGGCCGGACGGGGGACGGGCTGCAGGCGGTCGCCGCGTTCCTGCAGACCGTGCCGCCCGAAGTCGGTGCGCTGCTCCGCCCGGCGATCCTCGAGGTGCTCGAGGCGCGCTCGGGCTCGCTGCTGTGGCTCGGCGCGCTGGTCGGTCTGTGGACGACCTCGGGCTTCATCGAGACGGTGCGCGCGATCCTGCGCCAGGCCTATGGCGTGCAGTCGGGCACGCCCTTCTGGCGCTTGAAGCTCGGCGCGATCGGGATGGTGATCGGATCGGTGATCCTGGCGATGATGGCGTTCAGCTTTCAGGTGCTGCTGATCGGTGCCGAGCAGTTCATCTGGCGCGTGCTGCCCTTCGCGTCCGATGCCGCACGGATCGTGTCGGTGACCAAGATCGCGCCGGCGATCGCGCTCTACGGCGCGCTCTACATCCTGTTCTACACGCTGACGCCGGCGCGCTACCGCCAGTCGAAATGTCCCAAGTGGCCCGGGCCGCTGTTCGTCACCATCTGGTGGATGGGGTGCACCGCCGCGCTGCCGCATGTGATCGGTGCATTCGGCGGCTACGGCCTCACCTATGGCAGCCTTGCGGGGGTGATGGTGGCGCTTATCTTCTTCTTCCTGATCGGGTTTGGGGTCGTTATCGGCGCGGAACTGAATGCGGCGCTGGCGGAAACGCCGGAAAACGATCTAGAGGGACGGCAGGAAAAGACCGGAGGGTAACACGTGACCGGATTGATGCAGGGGAAGCGCGGGCTGATCATGGGCCTCGCCAACGACCGCTCGCTCGCCTGGGGGATTGCGAAGAAGCTGCGCGAGCACGGCGCCGAGCTGGCGTTCAGCTACCAGGGCGAGGCGCTGGAGAAGCGCGTGCGCCCGCTGGCCGAGGAACTCGGCAGCGATTTCCTGATCGACTGCGACGTCAGCGACATGGCCGCGCTCGACGCCGCGTTCGGGACGCTCGCGGCGCGCTGGCCGACGATCGACTTCGTCGTCCACGCGATCGGCTTCTCCGACAAGAACGAGCTGCGCGGCGGCTATGTCGACACCAGCCTCGACAACTTCCTGATGACGATGAACATCAGCGTCTATTCGTTCGTCGCGGTGGCGAAACGCGCGTCGGCGATGATGCCCGAGGGCGGCTCGCTGCTGACGCTGAGCTATTACGGCGCCGAGAAGGTGATCCCGCACTATAATGTGATGGGCGTGGCCAAGGCGGCGCTGGAGACAAGCGTCCAGTATCTCGCGGTCGATCTCGGTCGGCAGAATATCCGCGTCAATGCGATCAGCGCCGGGCCGATCAAGACGCTGGCGGCGTCGGGCATCGGCGATTTCCGCCTGATCCTCAAGTGGAACGAGCTCAACTCACCCCTGAAGCGCAACGTGACCATCGAGGACGTCGGTGGCGCAGGCCTCTATTTCCTGTCCGACCTGTCGAGCGGCACCACCGGCGAGACGCACCATGTCGACGCCGGCTATCATGTCGTAGGCATGAAGGCCGAAGATGCGCCGGATATCGCGCTTGCCTGATCGGGCGCTGGCGTGACCATCGCGATCCGCCCGGCGACCGGCGGCGACGTGGCGGCGATCGACGCGCTGCTGCGGCGCAGCTTTCCGGCGCCGGACGAGGCGCTGCTGGTGCAGCGGCTGTGCATCGACGGCGACATGGTGCTGACGTTGGTGGCGGACGACGAGGAGACCGGCGCGCTCGCGGGGATGGTCGCGTTCAGCCGCATGGACGTGCGGGTGAATGACCAGCCCGTCGCGACCGTTGCGCTGGCACCGGTCGCGGTCGAGGCCGCTTATCGCCGTCAGGGCGTGGCCGAGGCGTTGATCGCCGCGGGCCACCAGCATCTTGCCGACGCCGGCTATGCGCTGAGCTTCGTGCTCGGCGACCCGGCTTATTATGGCCGCTTCGGCTATGCCGCCGATCTCGCGCGCGGTTTCGTCTCGCCCTATGCCGGCGACTATCTGATGGCGCTGGCGTTGCAGGAGGGGAAAGTGCCGTGCGGGGTGCGCGGGCAAGCGGTACATGCGACGGCATTCGCTGCGATCGGACGGGACGCCTGACCCCGGTATTGCGCCTTCGGCTTTCCCGGACCGTCGATCCTTCTTGCTTTCAAATCGCAGCGACATAGGCGAGGAGATGGCGCCATGAGCTTCAACACCTTCGGCCGCGTGTTCCGCTTCACCACCTGGGGGGAGAGCCATGGCCCCGCGATCGGTGCGGTGGTGGATGGCTGCCCGCCGGGGCTGGGGCTCGCCGAAGCCGATATCCAGCCTTTCCTCGACAAGCGCCGTCCCGGCCAGTCGCGTTTCACCACCCAGCGACAGGAACCCGACCAGGTCCGCATCCTCTCCGGCGTGTTCGAAGGCAAGACGACCGGCACACCGATCAGCCTGATGATCGAGAATGTCGACCAGCGCTCCAAGGACTATTCGGAGGTCGCGCAGGCCTATCGCCCTGGCCATGCCGACTATGCCTATGACGCGAAATACGGCTTTCGCGACTATCGCGGCGGCGGGCGCTCCTCGGCGCGCGAGACCGCGATGCGCGTCGCGGCCGGCGCGGTAGCGCGCCAGGTGATCCCCGAGGTCTCGATCCTCGCCTGGGTCGAGGCGATCGGCGGCAATGCGATCGACTATGCGAAGTTCGACGCGGCCGAGATCGGCAACAATCCCTTCTTCTGCCCCGACGCCGGCGCCGCGGCGCGCTGGCAAACGCTGGTTGACGACGCGCGCAAGGCGGGCTCGTCGCTCGGCGCGGTGATCGCTTGCGAGGCGACTGGCGTGCCCGCGGGCTGGGGGGCGCCGCTCTACGCCAAGCTCGACAGCGAGCTCGCCGCGGCGATGATGAGCATCAATGCGGTCAAGGGCGTCGAGATCGGCGACGGCTTTGCCGCGGCGACGCTGACCGGCGAGGCCAATGCCGATCCGATGCGGCCGGGCAATGACGGTGCGCCCGTGTTCCTCGCCAACCACGCCGGCGGCATCGCCGGCGGGATTGCGACCGGCCAGCCGGTGCGCGTGCGCGTCGCGTTCAAGCCGACCAGCTCGATCCTGACCCCGGTCGAGACGATCACGCGGGAAGGCGAGGCGACCGAGATCCGCACCAAGGGCCGCCACGATCCGTGCGTCGGCATCCGCGGCGTCCCGGTGGTCGAGGCGATGATGGCGCTGGTTCTGGCCGACCAGAAACTGCTCCACCGCGCTCAGATCGGCTGATTTTCTTATGTAGTTCGATCATCTCGTCCCGCGTTGCATGCGTTCCGGGGACGAAATGGCGCGTCGGGGCGATGAGGCGAGGAACGGATTCGGGACCCTCCGCGCGCCGCCGCGTTTCTCCTGTGCCACGTAACCAGGAGTATCCCATGCGCCATAAGACGCTGCTTAGCCTTCTTCTTCTCTGCGGTTCGACTGCCGCGATCGCGCATATCGCGCCGGGCCAGAGCGAACCGCCGCTGCAGAACAACTTCACCAACGAGGGCGTGCCGGCACCGGAGACCACCGCGCCCGAGACGACGTCGAACACCACCGACGTCGCGCCGAGCAGCGATCCGACCAGCAACGGCACCGAGACGGCGCCCGAGCCGAACTCGACTGCTTATTGACGAGCTTTCGTCGTCTTGGGCGCAGCGATCCGGTTGCGTCCAAGACGACGACTTTGTTCAGTCCGCGAGCGGGCCGGGGAAGTTTCCGATTAGTCCGCGAACGGGTCGCGAACGAGGATCGTGTCCTCGCGCTCGGGGCTGGTCGAGACCAGCGCCACCGGGCAGCCGATCAGCTCCTCGATCCGGCGAATATATTTGATCGCCTGCGCCGGCAGCTGCGCCCAGCTGCGCGCGCCCGCGGTCGATTCGCTCCAGCCTTCGAATTCCTCATAGACCGCCTCGGCGTGCGCCTGGTCCTGCGGGCTGGGCGGGAGATAGTCGTAGTGCCGGTCGCCGACCTTGTAGCCGATGCAGATCCGCAGATTCTCCATCCCATCCAGGATATCGAGCTTGGTCAGCGCGACGCCGGTGACGCCGCTCACCGCGACCGACTGGCGGACCAGTACCGCGTCGAACCAGCCGCAGCGGCGCTTGCGTCCGGTGACAACGCCGAACTCGCGCCCGCGCGTGCCGAGCAGCTCACCGATCTCATTGTCCTGCTCGCTCGGGAAGGGCCCCGAACCGACGCGCGTGGTGTAGGCCTTGACGATCCCCAGCACGAATCCAACCGATCCAGGGCCGAGGCCCGAGCCGGACGCGGCCGAGCCGCTGACCGTGTTGGACGAGGTGACGAACGGATAGGTCCCATGATCGACGTCGAGCAGCACGCCCTGCGCGCCCTCGAACAAGATGCGCTTGCCGGCTTCCTTGGCGTGCTTGAGCGTCAGCCACACCGGCGCGGCATAGGGCAGCACGGCGGGCGCGATCTCGCGCAGTTCCTCGAGCAGCTTGGCGCGATCGATCGGCGGCTCGCCGAAGCCGGCGCGCAGCGCGTCGTGATGCGCGCAGAGCCGGTCGAGCTGCGCATCGAGATCGTCGAGATGGGCGAGGTCGCACACGCGGATCGCGCGGCGGCCGACCTTGTCCTCATAGGCCGGGCCGATGCCGCGGCGCGTGGTGCCGATCTTGCCCGCGCCCGACGCGTCCTCGCGCAGCGCGTCGAGATCGCGGTGGAAGGGCAGGATCAGCGGGGCGGTCTCGGCGACCTGAAGCGTCTCGGGCGTGATCTCTACGCCCTGCTCGCGCAGGCGGGCGACCTCGTCGCGGAAATGCCAGGGATCGAACACCACGCCGTTGCCGATCGCCGAGAGCGTGCCGCGCACCAGGCCCGAGGGGAGCAGCGAGAGCTTGTAGACCTTCTCGCCCACCACCAGCGTGTGGCCGGCATTGTGCCCGCCCTGGAAGCGGACCACCAGATCGGCGCGGCTGGCGAGCCAGTCGACGATCTTGCCCTTGCCCTCATCGCCCCATTGGGCGCCGATCACTGCGACATTTGCCATGGATACACGTCTCCGCCTGCCAGGCAGACCCAAGGCCGCCCTTCGACAGGACTCGGCGACCGGGGTTTTCGGAAATGCGGGGCGCCAATGGCCTTCACGCAGCTTCACGTCAAGGGCGTTGCGCGGTTGGGAGGCTGCGTTAAGGGTAAGGGACAGGAGAAGGAGTAACGAATGAAACTGGCAAGCCTTAAGCAAGGCCGTGATGGCAAGCTGGTCGTCGTCTCCACCGATCTCGCCTGGTATGCCGATGCCGGGCATATCGCGCCGACGTTGCAGGCTGCGCTCGACGACTGGGACCGGCTCGAGCCCGATCTGCGCAACCTCGCCACCGATCTCGATCACGAGGTGATCCCGCGCGAGCGCTTCCACGAACGCGAGGCGGCGGCGCCGCTGCCGCGGGCGTATCAATGGGCCGACGGGTCAGCCTATGTGAATCATGTCGCGCTGGTGCGGCAGGCGCGCGGGGCGGAGATGCCCGAGAGCTTCTGGCACGATCCGCTGATGTACCAGGGCGGCAGCGACGGTTTCCTCGGCCCCCGTGATCCGATCCCGCTGGCCGACGAGGAATGGGGCTGCGACCTCGAGGCCGAAGTGGTGGTGGTGACCGGCGACGTGCCGCTCGGCGTGAGCCGCGAGGAGGCGCTGGCCGCGATCCGGCTGGTCGGTCTCACCAACGACGTGTCGCTGCGCAACCTGATCCCGGGCGAGCTCGCCAAGGGTTTCGGCTTCTTCCAGTCCAAGCCGGCGAGCGCCTTCTCGCCGGTGTTCGTCACGCCCGATGCGCTCGGCGACTGGTGGCGCGACGGCAAGCTCCACCGCAAGCTGATGGTCGATCTGAATGGCCAGCCCTTCGGCCGCGCCGAGGCGGGGGAGGACATGACTTTCGACTTCGGCACGCTCGTCGCGCATGCCGCCAAGACGCGCGCGCTGGGGGCGGGCACGATTATCGGATCGGGTACCGTCTCGAACCGTGATGCCGGCGGCGGTCCCGGCAAGCCGATCGCGCAGGGCGGCGTCGGCTATTCCTGCCTCGCCGAGGTCCGCACGGTCGAGACGATCAATGGCGGCAAGCCGGTGACGCCCTTCCTGAAGGCCGGCGACACGGTGCGCATTTGGGCGGAGGACGACCGGCATCACCCGATCTTCGGGGTGATCGAGCAGACCGTCGTGGGATAGTTGCGAATGTTCCGTGGCGTTCCGATCTCAACATCATGATTGGCGAGAACGGCTATCACCTGTTCGAGACAGTAGCGGGCTTTTCCGCGATTGGCTGGAACGCGAAGGGCGTTCATAGCTTTCGGCTGCCCGCAGGTACGGCGCAGGAGGTGGAGCGGTCGTTGCTTCGACGTTTGCCGGGTCCGCAGGCGGCTGTGCCGCCGCCGCCCGTGCAGGCCGTGATCGGCGATGCGCGGCGTTACTTCGCTGGCGAACGCGTCGACTTTGCCGGCGTGCCCGTCGATCTCGGCGAGCAGTCGCCCTTTTTCGAACGCGTCTATGCTGCCGTGCGCAAGCTCGGCTGGGGTGAGACGGCGACCTATGGTGCGATCGCCAAGCTGCTCGAAGCGGGGCCGGAATTCGCGCGCGATGTCGGCCAGGCGATGGCGGCCAACCCGGTGCCGCTGATCATCCCCTGCCATCGCGTGACGGCCGCAAACGGAGGGATCGGCGGCTTCTCGGCTCCCGGCGGTGCATTGTCCAAGGCGCGCATGCTCGAGATCGAGGGCGTTGAAGTGAAGGCCGGTATCGTCACCGGAAACGTGGCGCAGCTGGGGCTGGGTTTCTGAGCACCCGCTACTCGTAGGCAACGGATTCTTCAGGGCAATCAGAACGCGAATGCGCCTTGCCGGGCGCTCAGCGACCAGCAGCCATGATCGATGTGCCGGCCGCTGCCGCTTTCGATCAGCAGGATTTCGTCGACTCGCCATTCGATCAGCGGGATTGCGGCACGGCGGACCGATGTCCCGCCATAAGCGAGGTTGAGGTGCAGGCTGAACGCATAGGCCGGCAACGCGATGCCGCAGCGTGCGAGGCGTGCGGCCAGGGCGCGCTGGAAGGCGCCGGGCGACCGCTGCCCCTTGCGCGGCTTGAGCGTGTCGCCCTCGATATGGTCGAAGGCGACGGGAAAGGGCTCCGCGTCGAACATCCGCAACGCCTCATGGACCGCCTCGATTGCCTGCCGCGTGCTCTCACCGATCGGCAGCAAGGTACTGTGCCAGCGCTCGGGCGCGTAGCTGATCTCGATGCCCAGCGCCGCGCACAGGCGGATCATCGCGGTGCGTTCGAGCGATCGCGGCTTGATCATCAGATAGAGCGGCCTGCGCCACTGCCGGATCGCCTGCCCGCCCATTTCAGTGGAAATCCCGCGACCGCACCGGGATCAGGTCCGGCGCCTTGAGGCTGCGGCGCGGCGGCCAGCTGTCGGCGGGACGCTGGCGCGGCAGCAGCCGGTCGCGCGGGTCGATCGTGCCGCCATGCGTCGCGCCGTCGCCCGGTATGGTGAGGCGCGGCACGTCGAGATCCCCCACCTCGCGCAGCCAGTCGGTCAAGTCGATGAGTTGTTCGGCGACGACATGGATCACGATGCCCTCGCGCTGCACTCGACCGCGCACCGCGAGCATCGTCGCGGCCATCACGGTGCGGCGATTGGCCTCGAACCGGTCGGCCCAGAGCACTGTGTTGGCGATGCCGGTCTCGTCTTCCAGCGTCACGAATACCACGCCCTTGGCGCTGCCCGGCCGCTGGCGTACGAGGATCAGCCCGGCGACCTCGACGCGCTGGCCGTCCTTCATGTTGATCAGGTCGCCGCACCGCACGATCCGCCGCGCCGCGAGGCGGTCGCGCAGGAACGCCACCGGGTGTGCGCGGAGCGACAATTGCGTCGCGCGATAATCCTCGACCACCTCGCGCCCTTGGGTGAGCGGCACGAGTGCCACCGGTGTCTCGACGCTTTCGGGCTGAATCTTACCCTCGCGCATGTCGGCGGTGGCGAACAGGTCGAGCGGCTTGTTGGCCAGGCCCTTGATCGCCCACAAGGCCTGGCGGCGGTTGAGGCCGAGCGACTGGAAGGCGTCCGCCCGCGCCAGCCGTTCGAGCGCGGCGGGCTTCACGCCCGAGCGGCGCCACACCTCCTCGATCGAGGCGAAGGGGCCGCCGGCGGCACGGGCCTTGATGATGTCCTCGCCATCCTCCTTCGACAGCCCCTGCACGATCCGCATGCCCAGCCGGATCGGCTGGAGCCGCGTCCAATCCGCATCGGTCCCGCAGAACCCTTCGTGCCGCGGTCGCGCATTCGGCCGCTCGGGCACCATGCGCGTATCCCAATCGCTGTCGTTGATGCACACCGGGCGCGCTTCCACGCCGTGCGTCCGCGCGTCGCGGATCAGCTGGGCGGGGGCATAAAAGCCCATCGGCTGCGCGTTGAGCAGCGCACAGCAGAACACGTCGGGATGATGGCATTTCATCCAGGATGAGGCGTAGGCGATCTTGGCGAAGCTCGCGGCGTGGCTCTCGGGAAAGCCGTAATTGCTGAATCCTTCGATCTGCGCCACCAGCCGTTCCGCGAACTCCTGGTTGATATTGCGCGCGCGCATGCCCTCGATCAGCTTGGGGCGAAACTCGCCGATGTCGCCGCTCGACTTGAACGTCGCCATCGCTCGGCGCAACCGGTCCGCCTCGCTCGGCGTGAAGCCGGCCCCGACGATCGCGACTTGCATCGCCTGTTCCTGGAACAAGGGCACGCCCAACGTTTTGAGCAACACGTCTTTCAGAGCAGGCGAGGGATAATCGACCAGATCGGGATTTTGCCGCCGTTTGAGATAGGGATGTACCATGTTGCCCTGGATCGGTCCGGGCCGGACGATCGCGACCTGGATCGCGATGTCGTAGAAATTGACCGGCTTCATCCGCGGCAGCATCGACATCTGCGCGCGGCTCTCGATCTGGAACACGCCGAGCGTGTCGGCTTTCCGGATCATCTCGAAGGTCAGCTCGTCGTCCTTCTGCATTGCAGGCGAAGCCAGCGTGAGCTGTATTCCCTTGTGATCCGCGAGGAGGTCGAAGGCGCGGCGCATGCAGCCCAACATGCCGAGGCCGAGGATATCGACCTTCATGAAGCCGAGCTCCTCGATGTCGAGCTTCTCCCATTCGACCACGCGGCGGTCGACCATCGCTGCCGGCTCGACCGGGATCAGGTCGTGGAGCTTGTCGCGCGTGAGCACGAAGCCGCCGGGGTGCTGCGACAAATGGCGCGGGGTGCCGACCAGCTGGCGCGCCAGCTCCAGCGTCAATGCGAGGCGCGGGTCGCCGCGGTCGAGGTTGAGCGCGTCGGCGTGCTTGTCGTCGACATCGTTCGACGAGCCCCAGACCTGGCTCGACAATGCGGCGGTGAGGTCCTCGGGCAGGCCCAGCGCCTTGCCGACCTCGCGCAGCGCGCCGCGCGAGCGGAAACGGCTGACCACCGCGGTCAGCGCAGCGTGGTCATGGCCATAGGTCTCGTAGATCCACTGGATCACTTCCTCGCGCCGCTCATGCTCGAAATCGACGTCGATGTCGGGCGGTTCCTTGCGCTCGGTCGAGATGAAGCGCTCGAACAAGAGCTGATGTTCGATCGGATCGATCGACGTGATGCCGAGCGCGAAGCAGATCACCGAATTGGCCGCGCTGCCGCGCCCTTGGCACAGGATCTGCTGGCTCAAGGCAAACTGGACGATCGAATTGACGGTGAGGAAATAGGGCGCATAGCCCATCTGCTCGACCAGCCCGAGCTCGTGGATCAGCAGGTCGCAATGCGCCTGGGGGGGCTTGCCGGCGAATTTCTGCTTGAGCCCGCCCCAGGCGAGCGTGCTCAGCGCTTCCTGCGCGGTCTTGCCATGGAAGAGATTCTCTTCGGGATATTGGTGCCTGAGCTGGCGCAACGAGAAGGTGCAGCGTTCGGCGATGGCGAGCGAGGCGCGCAGCGCCTCGGGATGGTCGCGAAAGCGCCGTGCCATGTCCTCAGGCGACTTCAAGTGCCGGTCGGCGCTGCGCTCGCGGCGGAAACCGAGCTCGTCGATCGTGCATTTCTCGCGGATCGCGGTGACCACGTCCTGCAACATCCGCTCGCCGGGGGTCGCGTAGAGCACATCGCCGGTCGCGAGCGGGGTGAGCCCAAAGCGCCGGGCAGCCATGTCGAGCTGATATAGCCGCAGCGCCTCGCCCGGGCGGCGATGCTGGGTCAGGCAGACATGGCCGCGGTCGCCGAACGCATCCGCCATCCAGCGTAGCGCGAGCGGATCGCCCGGATCGGCCATGCCAGGCACCAGCGCGCCGACCAGTCCCCCGGCGGCCTGTGCGAGATCCTCCCAGTGGAGGAAGCATTTGCCCTTCTCGGCCCTCTGCGCGTCGGCGCGCGACTTGCCGAGCGTGAGCAGGCGCGTGAGACGCGACCAGGCCGGCCGATCCTCGGGCCACACCAGCACCGAACTGCCGTCGGTAAGGTCGAGCCGGCATCCCGCGATCATGCGGATAGCGATGCCCGCCTTGGAGAGCTGCTCGGCGGCGACCAGCGAGCGCACCACGCCGCCTACCGAATTGCGGTCGACGATGCCTAGCGCGGGCAGGCCAAGCAGCGCCGCCTGGCGGAACAGCGCCTCGGGCGAGGAGGCGCCGCGCAGGAACGAGAAATGCGTTGTCACCTGGAGCTCGGCGTAACTCATCCGAACACCCCGTGGAGATACCAGCTGAGGTCGCCCGTGGCGCTTTGCTCGCCGTCGCCGCGGCGGAACAGCCAGTAGCGGCGGCCAGCATCGTCCTCGACACGGAAATAGTCGCGCACCTGCTCGGCTTCGGCCGTACGCTTCCACCATTCGCCATGGATGCGCTCAGGCCCGTCGGCGCGCACCACGCGATGCGGCTGGCCGCGCCAGGTGAAGCGGCGCGGGGCGTGGTCGGGCAGCTCGGCGATGACATGGTCGAGCCGCTCGGGGCGGCGCAGCAGCCGTGCGGGCTTGGGCCATTCGGGATGCCAGGGATGCAACGCCGGGTTGCGGTCGAGCTGGCCGACATCGTCGATCTTCGGCCGCGCGCCGCCGCGTTCGGGCGGGTCGAGCACCGCCGTCCGCGCCGCCGCGCGTTCGGGCACGTCGCTCTCGACGGCGCGCATCCGCCACATCCGCCTGAGGCCGATGCGCGTGGCCAGTGTATCGACCAGCGTGGCGATGTCGGGCGCCGCTTCCTCGTCGAGCCGCTCGACCACCGGCTCGGGCCCGAGCGGCGCGGCGCGGCGGACATGGAGGGCGATGGCGTCGATACCGTAGCCCGGCTCGACATCCTCGATCCGGCGCTTGAGCAGGCGCAGCAGATGCGCCGGGTCGCGGCTCGGCCGGGCGAGGCCGATGCGGATGCGCTGCGGCACGCCATCCACCCGGTCGGCGATGCATTCGAGCGCCTGAACGCCCAGCCCCTCGCCCTCGAGCGCCGCGGTGAGACCGGGAACGAGCTGGCCCAACCAATGTTCGATCGCCTCGGCCGTCGCGATCGGCTCGGCGAAGCGCTGGCGGGCGACGATCGCCTCGGGCGGGATCACCGGGTCAAGCGGTTCGGAGATATGTCCCAGCGCCTGGTCGATGCGCAGCACCGTCGCTCCGCCGAAGCGGCGGACCAGCGGACCGCGCGGCATTGCCGCAAGCTGGTCGATCCGTTCGATGCCGAGACGCTTGAGCAATTCGACCGCCGTCTCGTCGATGCGCAGTGCCGCCGGAGGAAAGCCGGCAAGGGCTTCGGCCTGTTTTCCGGTCGGGCAGATCGTCACTCGTTCGCGCGCATGTCGCGCCAGCACCCAGGCGGCGCCGGGCGTGTCGGCGACCGCGACCTGCGCGGTGAAACCGGTGCGTGCGAGCAGGCGGACGACATGGCGCGCCAGACGTTCCTCGCCGCCGAACAGATGCGCCGTGCCGGTCAAGTCGAGGAACAGCCCGTCGCTGCCCGACAGCGCGACGACCGGCGACCAGCGCCGCGCCGCGAGGATGGCGAGGCGGTGAAGCGAATCGAGATCGCCCTCGGGATCGGCCGGGCGGATGTCGAGCCCGCGCACCTGCGCGCGCGCCTGAGTAACCGCCATGCCGGGCCGCAGCCCCAATGCCTGCGCGGCGGGGCAGGCTGCCGCGATCTCGATTCGGCTGCCGTTGCGGATCGAGGTGACGAGCGACGCGGCCTCACCTGCGGCAACGCCGGGACGCGAGGCGGGGCCGGGCGCGGACAGATCTTCGCGCGCCCAGCGCGCGCCGGGGCGCCAATGGCCCTCATGTTGGGCCGGCTTGCGCAGCGGCGGGCCGGGTGGGGGAAGAACGTCGTACGCCGGCTCAGGCCGCGCGCCGGCGCGCCGCTCCGCCTGCCGCAACCGCTCGATCGGCCAGAGGGGCAGGTAGAGCGCAGCGACCCGTTTCATCGCATGCCTCCACTTGAATTTCGAAAGGATCGCCCCCCTTTTGCCGTGCGAGACCGATCTGCCAGCGCGCGCGGCCGACGCCTTCCACGGGCAGTGGGGTCGAGGGCGCGCAGGCCACGCGCCAGCGCGTCACCGCCGCCGAGGGCGCTCCGAGCGGGTCGCCCGCCTGGCGCGGATGGCGCTTCATCAGCAGCGCGATGGTGCGCCCGCCCTCCGCCGCGAGCTGGAGCCGCCGCGTCGCCGGCATGCCGACGCGCCGCGCCTCGCCCACCACCGCACCGAGGCCGCGATGCCTGAGGCCCTCTTCCATGATCGCGAGCAGCTCGTCATCGTCCGCCGCTTCGGCATAGAGCACGCGCTTGGGCGCGAGGCCCGACTGGTAGAGCCCGGGCGCGAACAGGTCGCGCCGCCGCACCACCCACAGCACCGGCCCCCAGGCGCGCGCCGCAATTCCCGCGGTGAACAGGGTCGCGGCGGCATCGTCGGCCATGTCGGGGGTCGCCGCCGCCACCTCGTGCAGCGCATCGAGCCGCAGGCCACCGTCGGCCAGCCGCGCATCGAGCCGGCCGAGGCCGAACGGCAGCACCGGGCGGCGGCGAAAGCCACTTCCCTCGATTGCGCTCAACGTCTCGCGCAATTGCCTGATGATGGCGGGATCGGCCATGTTTCCTGCCTGCAAACTCCGACTCGGGGCTAATCGTTCCTATTTTGTTCTATTGGTACGCAGAGTCAACCGCTTGCCAATGGCGCGGAGGACTGCGTATCATTCACCTATCACACCTAATCGGGGGAATTTGATGAAGCCCGTCACCGGCGCGATCCTGCTCGCCACCACCGCGTTGTTCGCCACCACCGCACAGGCCAAGTCCATGTCGCAAGATGCACCGGCCCCCGCCGTCGCCGCTTCCGATCCCGCACCGATGCTCGACAAATGGCCGGGACCGTTCGACGGCGTGCCCCAATGGGACAAGCTCACCCCCGCGATGTTCCCGGCGGCATTCGAGAAGGCGATGGCCGAAGCGCGCGCCGAGTTCGTCAAGATTCGCGACAATCCCGAGGCCCCGACCTTCGCCAACACGATCGAGGCGAGCGAGCGCACCAGCGGCGCCTTCAGCCGGGTCTTCCCGGTATGGGGCGTCTACACCAGCAACCTCGCCACGCCCGAGGTGCAGAAGATCGCCGCCGAATGGAGCCCCAAGCTCTCGGCCTTCTTCACCGAGCTGAGCCTCGACCCCAAGATGTTCGCGCGGGTGAAGACGCTCTACGACAAGCGCCAATCGCTCGGCCTCAACGCGCAGCAGCTGCGCCTGCTCGAGCGCGAGTATCGCGATTACGTGACGTCGGGCGCGCTGCTGAACGAGGCGCAGAAGGCCGAGGTCAAGCGCATCAACGGCGAGCTCGCCAAGCTCTACACCGAGTTCAGCAAGCGCGTGCTGGCCGACGAGGAGACTGCGATCATCCTGGCGAGCGAGACCGATCTCGCCGGCCTCCCCGACAGCTTCAAGGCGAGCCTTGCCGAGGAAGCCAAGGCGCGCGGCCAGGCGGGCAAATGGGCGGTCAAGAACACGCGCTCGTCGATGCAGCCGTTCCTGATGTACTCGACGCGCCGCGACCTGCGCGAGAAGGTCTACAACGCGTACATCAACCGCGGCGACAATGGCGACGCCAACGACACCAACGCGACGATCGCCGCGATCCTCAGGCTGCGCCAGGAGCGCGCGAAGATCCTCGGCTTCAGGAACCACGCCGAATACCGGATGGACGACACGATGGCGGAGACTCCCGCCAACGCGACCAAGCTGATGATGTCGGTGTGGCCGGCGGCGCGCGCCCGCGTGCTCGAGGAAGTCGCGGACATGCAGAAGCTCGCCGATGCCGAGGCCGCAGCGGGCAAGGGTCCCAAGATCACGATCGCGGGCTGGGACTATCGCTATTATGCGGAAAAGGTCCGCAAGGCGAAGTACGACCTCGATGAGAGCGAGGTGAAGCCCTATCTCGAGCTCAACAACATGGTGAACGCCATGTTCTACGCCGCGGGCCGCCTCTATGACCTGCAGTTCAAGGAGAATACCGGCAGCGTCCCGGTCTTCCATCCCGACGTCCGCACCTTCGAGGTGACGCGCGAGGGCAAGACGGTCGGTGTCTTCTATCTGGATAATTTCGCGCGCGCCGGAAAGCGCTCGGGCGCGTGGGCAACCGCGTATCGCGGCCGTTCGGGGCTGCGCGGCGACAAGATCGTGCTCGGCTCGAACAACAACAATTTCACCAAGGGCGGTGGCGGCGAGCCGACGCTGATCAGCATCGACGACGCCTCGACGCTGTTTCACGAGTTCGGCCATGCGCTGCACGCGCTGCTCGGCCAGGTCTATTATCCCGGCCTCGCCGGAACGCCGCGCGACTTCGTTGAATATCCGAGCCAGGTGAACGAGAACTGGCTGCTAACCCCCGACGTGCTCAACCGCTTCGCCAAGCACTACAAGACCGGCGAGGTGATCCCGGCGGCGCTGGTCGCGAAGATCCAGAAGGCGCAGACCTTCAACCAGGGCTTCGACACGGTGGAATATCTCTCCTCGGCGATCGTCGACATGAAGCTGCACGACCGCGAGACGCCGGTGGCCGATCCCGACGCGTTCGAGCGCGAGACGCTGGCCGAGCTGCAAATGCCCAAGGAGATCGTGATGCGGCATCGCTTGCCGCAGTTCAATCACCTCTTCTCGTCCGATGCCTATTCGGCGGGCTATTACAGCTATCTCTGGTCGGAGACGATGGACGCCGACACTTGGGCCGCGTTCGAGGAGACCGGCAATGTCTGGGACAAGGCGACCGCCGACAAGTTTCGCACCATCCTGCTGGCGACGGGCAACGAGACCGACCGCAAGGAGGCGTACAAGGCGTTCCGCGGCCGCGATCCGGACGTGAAGGCGCTGTTCAAGCGCCGCGGCTTCCCCACGCAATAAAGCCTAGGCGCCGCCGGCACCGCCTATCATCCCTCCCGATCGCTACCGGATCATTGCCATGAAGCATCTGCATATCGCCGCCTTCTGCGTTCTTGCGCTGACCGCCGCCGCAGCGCCTGCCCAGACCAGCGATACCGAGGCACGGGCGCTGGAGATCGCGAAACGCGCGATCTCCTTCCGCAGCGTGAGTGGGGCGCAGAACCAGACGCCGGCGCTTGCGCAATGGCTCAAGCAGCAGCTGGTCGCCGGCGGGTTCGCGCAGGGCGAGGTGACGGTCACGCCGGTCGACGACACCGCCTATCTGATCGCGCGCTGGCCGGGCAGCGATCCCAAGGCCAAGCCGCTGGTCATCTCCGGCCATATCGACGTGGTCGAGGCCAAGCCGTCCGACTGGGAACGCGATCCGTTCATCGCGGTGGTCGAGAACGGCTATCTCTACGGCCGCGGCGCCACCGACATGAAGCTCGACGCGGCGATCGTGATGGCGACGCTGATCGAGCTCAAACAGCAGGGCTACAAGCCACGCCGCGATATCATCCTGCAATTCTCGGGCGACGAGGAGACGACGATGAAGACCTCGGCGATCATCGCCGAGAAGCTCAGGCATGCCGAACTGGTCATCAACATCGACGGCGGCGGCGGCCTGCTCGACGAGAAGACGGGCAAGCCGCTTTATATGACCTGGCAGGGGGCGGAGAAGACCTATGCCGATTTCGAGCTGAGCGTCGCGAACCCCGGGGGGCATTCGTCGGAGCCGCGGCCGGTGAACGCGATCGCCGAGCTGGGAGCGGCGCTGGCGAAGATCGGCGCCTATCGCTTCAAGCCCGAGCTCAACGAGCTGTCGCGTGCCTATTTCCAGGCGGCCGCGCGATACGAGGATCCCGAGACGGCCGCGGCGATGCGCGCGTTCGCCGCGAATCCCGATGACGCGAAGGCGGTCGCCACGCTACGCGCCAACTATGCGACGATCGGCAAGATCGGCACGACCTGCGTGCCGACGATGGTGTCGGGTGGGCACGCGCTCAACGCCCTGCCGCAGCGCGCCACGGCCAACATCAACTGCCGCATCTTCCCCGGCCACAAACCCGCCGACATCATGGCCGAGCTGGCGCGTGTCGCCGGCGATCCCGCGATCCAGTGGAAGGACGTGACCGAAGGGTCGGTGGCGACCGACGCCTCGCCGATGCGGCCCGACTTCGTCCGCGCGGTCGAGACGGCGATGGGCAAGGCCTATCCCGGCGTACCCGTCTTCCCCAGCATGTCGTCGGGCGCGAGCGATTCGATGTGGTTCCGCTCGGTCGGCGTGCCGAGCTATGGCGCGAGCCCGGTGTTCATCAAGGAATCGGACAGTTTCAGCCACGGGCTCAACGAGCGCACCCCGATCGCCAGCATCGCGCCGGCAATCGTCTATTACCGCTCGCTGTTCACCGATCTATCGAAGTAGCGCGGCGATCTGCGCCTCGGCGATCGCGCGCGCTTCGGCGGCGTCGATCACCTGCGGCGACAGGCACAGCTCCAGCCACAGCCCGTCGACCAGCGCGGTGATCGTGATCGCCGCGCGGCGCTGCGCCGCCGGCGCGAGTCCGCACGCGGCCAGCAGCGTCCCGAGATCGGCGCGGTAGCGGGCATAATGCTCGTCGTGGAGCGCGGCGACATCGTCGCGCGCGATCGCCAGCCCCCAGAAGGCGGTCCAGGTCGCGAGCAGCGCGCGGTCGGCGATCGGGGGAGCGAAGCTCGCCGCGACATAGGCGGAGAGTCGTGCGCGCGGGTCGGCCCCGGCAGCCGCGACCGCGACGTCGAGCGCAGCGGCCACCTGGTCCCCGACATGCGCGTAAGTCGCCGCGATCAGCGCGTCGACCCCGCCGAAATGATGCGCGACCAGGCCCGGCGACACGCCGGCCTCGAGCGCGATCGCACGCACCGAGGCGCCGCTCGCGCCGTCGCGCGCCAGCACGCGCGCGGTCGCCTCAATCAGCGACAGCCGGCGCGCATCGGGCTCGGCGCGGGTGAAGGCAGGCTTGCTCATGCCCTCAGCTTATTGTACGATCGTACAATAAGCAATCGCGGAGCCTTTGATGGCGACCCTCGCTTCCCTATCGCGCGACTTCGGCGTCGACCCCGACCCCGACCCCGACCCCGACCCCGACCCCGACGCCGACTGGTCGCTGCCCGGCTGGATTTACATCGATCGCGAATTTCACGACGTCGAGATGGTGCGCATCCTGCGGCCGTCATGGCAGATCCTGTGCCACGAAAGC
Organism: Sphingomonas sp. MS122; assembly: GCF_049532975.1. GTDB lineage: Bacteria > Pseudomonadota > Alphaproteobacteria > Sphingomonadales > Sphingomonadaceae > Sphingomonas. Next base: position 1,607,516 of record NZ_CP186695.1, read on the forward strand.
GACCTCGCCGCGCCGGGCGACTGGCGGACGATCAGTTATCTTGGCGAGCATGTCGTCGCGGTGCGGGGCGCCGACGGCGTGATCCGTGCCTTCCACAACGTCTGCCGCCACCGCGCGATGCGCATCGTCGAGGGCGACGCGGGCTGTGCGCACAAGCTGGTCTGTCCCTATCACGCCTGGGCCTATGAGCTCGACGGGCGGCTCTCGGGGGTACCGATGCGGCGCGACTATCCCGCGCTGGACATGGCGCGGAGCGGGCTCGTCCCCGTCGACGTCGCGATCTGGCGTGGCTTCGTGTTCGTGCGGCTGGAGGACGATGGCGGCCCGTCGCCCGCCGAGATGATGGCGCCCTATGACCATGAGATCGCGCCCTATCGCTTCGAGGAGATGCGGCGGATCAGCGACGTCCGCCTGCGCGACCGGGCGGTCAACTGGAAGAATGTCGGCGACAATTATTCGGACAACCTCCACATCCCCGTCGCGCATGACGGTCTGACGCGGCTGTTCGGCAAATCCTATGCGATCGCGGCGGCGGGCTGGGTCGACAAGATGTCGGGCTATCTGGTCGACCGTGTATCGGCCAATCCGTGGGAGGCCTTCTACCAATGCCATCTGCCGCGCGCCGACCACCTGCCCGAGGCGAACCAGCGGCTGTGGCTCTACTATAAATTGTGGCCGAACATGGCGTTCGACATCTATGCCGACCAGATCGACTTCATGCAGTGGCTGCCGACCTCGCCCACCAGCTGCTTGCTGCGCGAGATGGCGTTCGCGCTGCCGGACGACCGCCGCGAGATGAAGCTGGTGCGCTATGCCAACTGGCGGATCAACCGCGTGGTCAACGCCGAGGATACCTGGCTGATCGAGCGGGTGCAGCAGGGCATGGCGTCGCAAAGCTACACGGTCGGGCCGATCGGCGCGAGCGAGGTATGCCTGCGCAGCTTCGCGGCGAAGATCCGCGCGATCATCCCCGAGGCGCGGCTGCACCGCGCACCGCCGCCGGGTTGGTCGCGCTGGCCGCATACCGTCTGATTTCCGGGGGAAGCATGAAGAAGTACGACGCGATCGTCATCGGCGGCGGGCATAACGGCCTGGTCTGCGCCTTCTACCTCGCGCGCGCGGGGCTCAAGGTGCGCGTGCTGGAGCGGCGCCACATCGTCGGCGGCGCGGCGGTGACCGAGGCGTTCCATCCCGGCTTCCGCAACTCGACCGCGAGCTACACCGTCAGCCTGCTGCGGCCCAAGGTGATCGCCGACATGAAGCTGCACGAACGCGGCTGGCGGATCATCGAGCGGACGATCAGCAACTTCTTCCCGCACGACGGCGGCTATCTCAAGCTCGGCGGCGGGATGGCGCGCACCCAGGCCGAATTCGCGCGCTTCTCGCCGAAGGATGCCGAGACCTTCCCGCGCTACGAGGAAGCGCTGGAGCGCGTCGCCGAAGTGTTGCGCGACCTTTCGCTCAAGACGCCACCCAATGCCGGCGGCGGGCTGCGCGCGCTGCTTGCCGCCGCGGTGCAGGGCAGGCGGCTGGCGGGGATGAGCGTCGAGGCGCAGCGCGACGTGATGGACCTGTTCGTCAAGTCCGCGCGCGACTTCCTCAACGGCTGGTATGAGAACCCGTACATCCAGGCCGCGTTCGGTTTCGACGCGGTGGTCGGCAACTATGCCAGCCCCGATACGCCGGGATCGGCCTATGTCCTGCTCCACCACGTGTTCGGCGAGATCAACGGCAAGAAGGGCATGTGGGGTCACAGCGTCGGCGGCATGGGCGCGATCACGCGCTACATGGCCGAGGCCGCCGAGGAAGCCGGCGCCGAGATCAGCGTCGAGGCGCCGGTCGCGAAGGTGCTGGTCGACGGCGGCAAGGTCGCGGGCGTGCGGCTGGAAAGCGGCGAGGAGATCGCCGCGCCGGTCGTGGCGTCGAACGCCGGGCCCGCGCTGCTCTACCGCCAGCTCCTCGATCGCAGCGACATGCCCGCCGAGTTCGCGCGGCGGATGGACGGCTACAAGACCGGATCGGGTACCTTCCGGATGAACGTCGCGCTGAGCGAGCTCCCCGATTTCGCGGTGCTTCCGGGCAAGGAGAAGGCCGAGCACCATACCGCCGGCATCATCATCTCGCCGACGCTCGACTATATGGACAAGGCCTTCACCGACGCGAAGGCGAAGGGCTGGTCCGACGAGCCGATCGTCGAGATGAAGCTCCCGACCAGCGTCGACGACAGCCTCGCCCCGCCGGGAATGCACATCGCCTCGCTGTTCTGCCAGCAGTTCGCGCCGGTGCTGCCGGACGGCCGCAGCTGGGACGAGGAACGCGAGCAGGCGGCCGAGGTCATCATCGACACGGTCACGAAGCACGCGCCCAATTTCCGCAAGTCGATCCTCGGCGTGCAGATCCATTCGCCGCTCGACCTCGAGCGCAAGTTCGGGCTGATCGGCGGCGACATCATGCACGGGCACATGTCGCTCGACCAGCTCTGGGCGGCGCGGCCGATGCTGGGGCACGGCGACTATCGCGGGCCGATCAAGGGACTCTATATGTGCGGCGCGGGCACGCATCCGGGCGGCGGCGTGACCGGCGCGCCGGGGCACAACGCCGCGCACGAGATCCTGCGCGACCGCTCGTTCGTTCGCCGCGTGCTGCCCTTCTAGCTAGCGCGCCCGCCGCACCCACAGGAACACCGGCAGCCCGAGCGCGAGCAGGCCGAGGCCCCAGAGATTGGCGCGCAGGCCGAGGCCGTAGATCATCCACAGCACGAACAGCGCCGCGAGGGTAGCGGCGAGCGTCGCCGCGCGGTCGCCGGCGAGCAGCTTGAGCGCGGCGATCGCGCTGACGAAATAGGCGAGCATGCCGGCGGCGAGGCTGATCGTCGCGATGTCGGCGAACAGCGTGCCGGTGCGCCCGGTATAGTTGAGCGCCATCACGATCGTCACCAGCACGCCCGACACCAGATGCGCGCGCCCCGGCGTGCCGCGGCGGTTCTCCTTGCCGAACCACGCCGGAAAGACCCCTCCACGCGCCATCGCCCAGGGCATCTCGCCCTGCAGCAGGATGAAGCCGTTGAGCGCGCCGAGCGCGCTGATCGCGGCGAAGATCGCGGCGATCTCGAGCGCGCCCGCCCCCCAGGCGCGGCCGAGAAAGGCGGCGAGCGGCGCGGGAGAGGCCGCGGTGACCTCCGCCGGCATCATCAGCCCGATCGCACCGGCGACGAGCACATAGACCAGCCCGGTCAGCGCGGTGCCGAGCAAGGTCACCAGCGGCACGGTCCGCGCGGCGTCCTTGACCCGGTCGGCGGGAACCGTCGCCGATTCGACGCCGAGAAACCCCCAGAAGGTCAGCGCTACCGCGGCCGAGATCGCACCCGCGCCGAGCGGCACCGGCGGGTTGGCGACGATCGCCGAGCGGCCGTTCGCGAGCAGCAGCCACAGCGCGAGCAGGACGATCGCGACCAGCGGCGCCAGCTTCACTACAGCGGTCACGAGCTGGATGCGGCCCGCCAGCGCCACGCCGCGGATGTTGACCGCGACCAGCGTCCAGATCAGCAGCAGCGCCGTCGCGAACGCCGGCAGCCCGCTCGCGATCTGCGGGAAGGGCACGCTGAGCGCGCTCACCACCGCGATCGCCAGCGCGCCGTTGCCGGCCCAGATCAGGATCCAGTAGCTCCACGCCACCGCGAAGCCGACGACGGGGCCGAACGCCGCGTCGGCAAAGGCATAGGGGCCGCCCGCGCAGGGCAGCTTCGCCGCGAGCCGGGCGAACACGAACGCCAGCGTCATCGCCCCCGCGATCGTCGCGCCCCAGCCGATCAGCGCATTGGTCCCGAGCGGCGCGAGCGTGGCGGGCAGCAGGTAGATGCCCGATCCGATCATGTTGCCCACCACCAGCGCCAGCGCCGGCCAGAAGCCGAGCGCGCGTCGCGGGGTCAACGGGGCGGCCTCGGCCATGGACCTTTGTCGCTGCGTCGGCGGCTGGCGTCCAGCGCGAAAAGCATCCCGGGCTGGCCTTCCCAACCCGGGCGCTTCATCCTAAGTCCATGCCCTCAGGTGCAATCGCCGTCATCCAGGAGGCACAATGGAAGCCAATCGCAGGCGTGTCATGACGATGATCGCGCTCGGCAGTGCGGGTGCCGTGACGGCTCCCGCCTCCGCAACCGCTACGCCCATCCCGGCGATGCTGGTCCACCATGTGCTGTTCTGGCTGAACAACCCGGGCTCCGCCGAGGACCGCGAGCAGCTGATCACGGGCCTGCGGACGCTTGCCGGGATCGACGTCATTCGCGGCCTCCATATCGGCGTGCCCGCATCGACGGAGAAGCGCGACGTGGTCGACGGCAGCTACGACGTGTCCGAGCTGATGTTCTTCGACAGCCTGGCGGATCAGAAGACCTATCAGGACCACCCCATCCATCAGGCCTTCGTCGCGAAATACAGCCATTTGTGGCGCAAAGTGATCGTTTACGACACGCTGAAGGCCTGATCGCGGGACCGGTGCTCGATCGCGGGACGGCCACGTGGTCATCTCACGCATGATGCCGGCGACGCGCGCCGGTGGGATCGGGCCGCGGCTATGTGCAGGGCTGGTCGCTTATCAGAGCTCGGCATCGTCGGACATCCGCGTCGCCAAGGCGCCGGCGCCAAGTTCTGAACGGGGACCGCTCATCGCATGGCCGCGCCATGCGAGCGGATCAGGTGCCGAAGCTGGGGAGTTGGATGCCCCGCGTGGATTCGAACCACGATTGACGGAGTCAGAGTCCGTAGTCTTACCATTAGACGACAGGGCAATGCCGTTGGAGCCGGGGCATCTAGGCGGGCGCCGGGCAGGGGTCAAGAGGCTTCTCCGGCCGGCTTCCCGCGCTCGCCTTGCCCCTGCCGGCGCCATGCGCTAGCTTCGCCCCAAGCACCGGCGGCCGGCTTGGCCGTGACGGAAGAACATAAGTGAGTGGTTTGCGATGGGGGAAGGCTCCGCCAGGATGCCGCGCCCGCCGGCTCCGAAACCGGCCCGCCCGGCCCCGAATCCGTCTCCGCCCCACGGGCGGGCACGCTGGCCCGAGGCGCGGCACTATGCCGCGCTCGACCTCGGCACCAACAATTGCCGGCTGCTGATCGCCCGCCCGCAAGGCGCAGGGTTCACCGTGGTCGACGCGTTTTCGCGGATCGTGCGCCTCGGCGAGGGGCTCGCGTCGAGCGGGCGCCTGTCCGACGCCGCGATCGAGCGCACCATCGCCGCGCTCAAGATCTGCGCCGACAAGCTCCGCCGCCGCCATGTCGCGCTGTCGCGGGCGGTGGCGACCGAGGCGTGCCGGCAGGCCGCCAACGGCCCCGAGTTCATCCAGCGAGTCTATCGCGAGACGGGGATCGTGCTCGACATCATCACCGCCGAGGAGGAGGCGCGGCTGGCGGTGCTCGGCTGCCATGCGCTGCTCGAGCCCGGCGACGGCCCGGCGCTGGTGTTCGACATCGGCGGCGGCTCGACCGAGCTGGTGCTGGTCGATTCGGCCGGCGAGCATCCCCGCATCCTCGACTGGCACAGCGCGCGCTGGGGCGTGGTCTCGCTGACCGAGGCGCGCGGCATCACCGGGGACCATGATCCCAAGCTGCGCGCCGCGGGCTATGCCCGGATGCGCGAGAGCGTGGCCGAGGCGTTCGCGCCGTTCATCGCGCGGCTGCCCGCGGTCTCGGGCACGCCGCGGCTGCTCGGCACCAGCGGGACGGTGACGACGCTCGCCAGCGTGCATCTCGGGCTGCCGTCCTACGACCGCTCGGCGGTCGACGGGCTGATCGTGCCCGCCGCCTCGATGCGCGCGGTGAGCCAGCGCATCGCCGGGCTCGACATGAAGGGGCGCTCGGCGATCCCGTGCATCGGCGCGGAGCGCGCCGACCTGGTGGTGGCGGGCTGCGCGATCCTGGAGACGATCATGGACATCTGGCCGGCCGAGCGGCTGGGCATCGCCGACCGCGGCATCCGCGAGGGTATATTGCGCCGCCTGATGGGCAGCCGCGCACAATGAGGGACATGAAATGAGCCGGGGCGGAACGCGAGGACGCACGCGCGTCCGGACCGCGCGGGGGCGCACCAGCCAGTCGGTGCGCTGGCTCGAGCGGCAGCTCAACGACCCCTATGTCAAGCAGGCCAAGGCCGAGGGCTATCGCAGCCGCGCCGCCTACAAGCTGATCGAGCTCGACGAGAAGTTCGACTTCCTCAAGGGTTCGAAGCGCGTCGTCGACCTGGGTCTGGCGCCGGGCGGGTGGAGCCAGGTGGTGCGGCGCAAGTGCCCCAGGGCGGCGGTGGTCGGCATCGACCTGCTCCCCGTCGACCCGATCGAGGGGGTGACGATCTTCCAGATGGACTTCATGGACGACGCCGCGCCGGACCTGCTGATGGAGGCGCTCGGCGGCGCGCCCGACCTGGTCATGTCGGACATGGCGGCGAACACGGTCGGCCATCCGCAGACCGACGCGCTGCGCACGATGGGGCTGGTCGAGACCGCGCTCGACTTCGCGATCCACAACCTCGCGCCCGGCGGCAGCTTCGTCAGCAAGGTGTTCGCGGGCGGCGCCGACAGCGCGCTGGTCGCGCAGATGAAGCGCAACTTCGCCACCGTGAAGCATGCCAAGCCACCGTCGAGCCGCAAGGGATCGGTCGAGTGGTTCGTGGTCGCGCAGGGGTTCAAGGGGCGCGCCGAGGCGGAGCCGGCGGAGGGCTGAGCCGCGTCGAGTCGGTCTTTCCGATTTCCACTTTTTCGAATGGCGTACGGCATAGATTCAACTTTCACCCTATCGGCTCGAACCTGATTACGAGTATAGCCAAATAGGTTCGTGTAGGAAAGCACGCGCGTTTTCCGTGGTTTTCCGAGTGTTTGCGGGTGGGGTGGAAGGCCTGGCGGCGCGCCGGATCGGCGACGAAGCGGCAGATTCGACGGCGCCGGCGCGACGGCAATGGAGAACATGTCGTGCACGATGTTGGCGTCCCGCCCGAATGGCGTGTCCGCGTTGCGGGCGCGCGTGTCGCACGAGTGGACGGCCTTGCCGGCGCCCGATGCTCGAGGCATCATCGCGGCATGACCAAATACCTCATCTCCTTCCCGAGCGAAGCCATGGTGATCGCGGAGGCGGACATGCCGGCCGTGTCCGCCGACGCGCACGCGGTGATCGAGGAAGCCAAGGCCGCCGGCGTCTATGTGTTCGGCGGCGGGATCCACGAAGGGGTGGATCCTGTGCTGGTCGCCGCCGACGGATCGGTGTCGCCGGACATCTATCCGGGCAGCGACTTGAAAGGCGGGTTCACCGTGCTCGAGGTGCCGACGCGCGAAGAGGCGGTCGAATGGGCGCGCAAGATCGCGGTCGCCTGCCGCTGCGCGCAGGAGCTGCGCGAGTTCATGTACGATCCGGCGAGCTAGGGCGGGGCGACATTCAATTGCTCACGTGAAGATGCGGGGGCGCAAAGCAGATTGGATCACGCGGAGACGCGGAGATTGCCGCTTGCCGCAACTAGTCCCGGTCCGGCGCGCCGAGCGGGAAATAGTGGCGGAAGCGCCGTGCCTCGTCGACCGCGCGGGCGAAGGACGGGCGCTGCAGCAGGCGTGCGCGATAGGCCGTCAGGTTCGCGTAGGTCTCGGGAATGCGGTGCGTCCAGTCGGCGTAGAAAAGCGAGGGCGCGGCGGCGCAATCGGCGAGGGTGAAGGTCTCGCCCACCGCCCAGCTGCGGCCCTCCATGCGCTGGTCCAGCCAGGCATAGCTGGTGTCGAGCATCTTGCGCGCATCCTCGACGCCATGGGGATCGCGGCTCTCGGGCGGGCGCAGCGCGTCGAACACGAACTTGCCCTGCGGAGTCATGACATAATTGTCGAAGAAGCGGTCGAGCATCCGCACCTCGAGCGCGAGGTCGGGATCCTCCGGGACCAGCTTCACCGGCCCGGGATGATGGACCTGGAGATATTCGATGACGATCGACGCCTCGAGCACCACGCGCCCGTCCTCGCGCAGGATCGGGAAACGCTTCATCGGCCATAGCGCGGCGAGCTCCTCGCCGACCCCGGGATCCTCGAGCATACGGTAGGTGAAGGGGATGTCGTTCTCGTAGAAGGCGATGAGCGCCTTCTGGCAATAGGACGAGAAGGGGTGGGCGAAGAGTTCGATGCTCATGCGAACGCCTTCGCCTCGCGGCCCTCGAGCACGGCGACGAGGTTGTCGATATGCCAGGTCGTGCCGTGCTCGCGGCTCGCCACCGCCTCGGCCCCGCCGGTCAGGTAGGCGCCCTGCTCGGTATGGATCAGCCGGGTGCGATCGCCCTCGGCGCGGAGCTCGATCGTCAGCAGCGAGACCGACAGCTTCTCGCCATTGTGGAACATGTCGTAGACGAGGATGATCCGCTCGTCCTCGACGATGTCGTGGTAGACCGCCTGGAAGTCGGTGACCATGCCGCTGGGCCAGCGGGCGTGGAACCGCTCCCTGCCGCCGACGCGGAAGTCGAAGTCGCGGTCCAGCGTCTCGATGTCCGACGGCGCCTTGAACCACGCGCTCTTGGCCTTGAGGCTGGCATAGGCCGCGAAGACCCGCGCCGGCGAGGCGTTCAGCACGCGTTCGATGGCGAAGGTCGCGTTGGTGATGGTCATTGGTCGTTCTCCTGCGGGGCGGTGCGGGCCAGATAGGCCTCGAGTTGATCATATTGCCGGTCCCAGAACCGCCTGCGCTCGGCGATCCAGCGTTCGACCTGGGTCATGGCGGCGATCTCCAGCGTGCAGGTCCGCACGCGGCCGACCTTCTCGCTCTTCACCAGCGCCGCTTCCTCCAGGACCTTGAGGTGCTGGACCACCGCCGACAGCGTCATCGGGAGCGGCCTCGCCAGCTCGCTGACCGAGGCGGGACCCAGGCTCAGCCGTTCGACCATGGCACGGCGTGCGGGATCGGACAGGGCTTGGAAGGCGAGGTCGAGCGGGGCGGGTTGATACTGAAGCATTCACTTAAGTATTGGCGCGGGAGTGGCTGGGAGTCAAGCGGGCGGTGCGATGGGTGGCGCAGGTTGAACCGATGCGTGAAAGCTTGTTCCCGTTTGCCCAGTTCCTCATTATCATCCCGGCACAAGGCCCCGGGGTGACGATCGAAATTCAAATGTCGTCCCCCGCCGCGGCAAAATCCGCGGATGCGCGAAGCTCCCGCTGGACTTGCCCGCTGGCCTCGTTACGCTCCCGCACGTCCTGCAGGGGGAAGTCCGATGAAGCAGCTCGCACGCGCCGCGGCGGTCCTGGCATTGGCGTTGACGCCGCTTGCCGCCTGGGGGGACGCCAGCCCGCAGGTGGTGCTCGCCACCCCCGGCATGGGCGACGGCGCGATCGAGCGCTTCACGATCCGCTTCAGCGCGCCGATGGTGCCGCTCGGCGATCCGCGCGCGGCGGCGCCGGCCAAGGTCAATTGCGCGGTCGGCGGCGAGGGGCGCTGGGTCGACCAGCAGACCTTCGTCCATGAATTCGCGACCCCGCTGCCCGGCGGCACGGTGTGCGAGTTCCAGCTCAACGAGAAATTGAAGAGCCTGTCGGGCTATGACGTGACCGGCTCGCGCAGCTTCAAGGTCGATGCCGGCGGGCCGACGGTCAAGGGCATGCTGCCGAGCCGCTATGGCGGGCAGATCGAGGAGGACCAGGTCTTCCTGATCGGCACCAACATGCCCGCGACGCGCGCGTCGATCGCGGCGGGCGCCTATTGCGCGGTCGAGGGACTGGGCGAGCAGATCCCGATCGAGCTGCTCGACGCCGGGCTGCCCGGCAAGCTGCTCCAGGACCTCGATCCCGAGCGCTGGGAGGTGCGCAACTTCCTCTCCGATTCGGGGATCGCCGAGAAATTGCCCGAGGACGCGGCGACTCGCGCCAAGGCGCTGGCGAGCGTGGTCGCGGTCAAGTGCGGGCGGCCGCTGCCGCCGGGGCGCGACGTCTCGCTGGTGTGGGGGGCGTCGATCGCGGGTGCGGGGGGCAAGACCGCGGGGGCCGAGCAGCGTTTCGACTTCACCGTGCGCAAGCCGTTCACCGCGCGCTTCGAATGCTCGCGAGTCAATCCGCAGGCGGGCTGCTCGCCGGTGCAGGAGGCGTGGGTGCGCTTCAGCGCGCGGATTCCCAAGGACCTCGCCGAGCAGGTGCGGATCGAGCTGCCCGACGGCAAGAAACTGACGCCGGCGCTGTCCGACGACGACAAGCGCGCCAATACGGTGAGCGACCTCAAGTTCGAGGCGCCGCTGCCGGCCTCGACCACCGCCAGGCTGGTGCTGCCCGCCGGGGTCAAGGACGAGAGCGGGCGCGTGCTCGCCAATGCCGAGCGCTTCCCGCTGGAAGTCCGGTTCGACGAGGCGCCGCCGCTGGTGAAGTTCGCGGCGCCGTTCGGGATCATCGAGGCGGAGGAAGGCGGCGTGCTGCCCGTCACGGTGCGCAACGTCGAAGCCTCGCTGCAGGGCAAGGGGCTGAGCGTCGCCGGCCAGCACATGCGAGTCGACGCCGCGGACGGCGTGATCGCCAAATGGCTGCGCAACATCGACAAGGCCGACGATTATGAGGTCGAGGAGGTCAAGCGCGGCGCGGAGACGATCCGCATCAACCAGACCGGCGCCAAGCCGATCCTGCCCGCGGGTCTCGGCGCGCCGCTCAGCATCGGGCTGCCGGGCAAGGGCAAGGAATTCGAGGTCATCGGCATCCCGCTCAAGAAGCCCGGATTCTATGTCGTCGAGCTCGCCTCGCCGCAGCTCGGGCAGGCGCTGCTCGGGCGCGATGCGCCGCGCTATGTCGCGGCGGGGGCGCTGGTCACCAACATGGCGGTGCATTTCAAATGGGGGCGCGAGGGCTCGCTCGCCTGGGTGACCTCGCTCGACAGCGGCAAGCCGGTGGCGGGCGCGGCGGTGCAGGTCACCGACAGCTGCACCGGCCAGGCGCTGGCCCGGGGCACCACCGACGATACGGGCCGGCTTGCGGTCAAGCAGGGGATTCCCGAGCCGCAAAGCTATGGCGGCTGCGAGGACGGCCACTCGCATCCGCTGATGATCTCGGCGCGCAAGGGTGACGACATGAGTTTCACGCTGACCGCGTGGGGCGAGGGCATCCGGCCGTACGACTTCGACCTGCGCTATGGCTATGAGGCGGCGGGGGAGATCGTCCACACCATCTTCGACCGCGCGCTGGTGCGCCAGGGCGAGGCGGTCAACATGAAACATGTGCTGCGCCGCCCGGTGGCGCAGGGCTTCGTGACCCCGGCGGGGTTCACGGGGACATTGAAGCTCAGCCATCGCGGGTCGGACACCAGCTTCGAGCTGCCGGTGACGGTCGATGCGAGCGGTGTCGGCGAGACGCAGTGGAACGTGCCGCAGGGCGCGCCGATGGGCGATTACGACCTGCAGTTCGTGAAGGGCGACGACACGATCTGGACCAGCCAGTCGATCAAGGTCGACGAATACAAGCTGCCGACGATGAAGGCATCGGTCGCGGGGCCGAAGGAGGCGGCGGTCAAGCCCAAGAGCCTGCCGCTCGACCTGTTCGTGGGATATCTGTCGGGCGGGGGCGCGTCGAACCTGCCGGTCGAGCTGCGCATCGGCTATTATGACGGGATCGCCGCGCCCGACGGCTATGACGGCTACAGCTTCGGCGGCAAGGCGATCGCCGAGGGCACCAAGCCATTGAACGGCGAGGGCGAGGAGGACACCACGACCCTCCCGCCGATGCAGACCCTGCCGGTGACCCTGGGCGCGGACGGGACGGCGCGGACCAGTGTCGACATCCCGCAGACGCTCGACGGCAGCAGCCAGATGCGCGTCGAGATGGATTACCAGGACGCCAATGGCGAGATCCTGACCGCGTCGCGCCGCGTGCCGATCTATGCCTCGGGCGTGCAGCTCGGGGTCAGGACCGACGGCTGGCTGATGAAGGAGGACGATCTGCGCCTGCGCTTCGTCGCGCTCGACACGCAGGGCAAGCCGATCAAGGGGCAGCGGGTGCAGGTGGCGCTGTACAGCCGCGAGATATTGACCGCGCGGCGGCGGCTGATCGGCGGCTTCTACGCGTACGAGAACAACGCCAGGACGACGAAGATCAGCGCGTCCTGCTCGGCGACGACCGACGAGCTGGGGCTGGCGCAATGCGCGATCGATCCCGGCGTGTCGGGCGAAGTCTATGCCGTGGCGACGACCGAGGATGCGAGCGGCAATGTCGCGCGGGCGGTGACCTCGGTATGGCTGGCGGGCGAGGACGACTGGTGGTTCGGCGGCGACAATGGCGACCGCATGGACGTCATCCCCGAGCAGCAGGAGTACAAGTCGAGCGACACCGCGCGCTTCCAGGTGCGCACGCCGTTCCGCAACGCGACCGCGCTGGTCACGGTCGAGCGCGAGGGCGTGCTGTCGAGCTTCGTCACCGAGCTGTCGGGCGACAATCCGGTGGTCGAGGTGCCGATGCAGGGGGTGTACGCGCCCGACGTGTTCGTCTCGGTGATGGCGGTGCGCGGGCGCATCGGCGGGTGGAAGCTCTGGTGGGCGGACCTGGCGCGGCGCTGGAACCTGCCCTTCTTCTCGCGCGAGGGCGCGGCGCCGACCGCGACGGTCGACCTCGCCAAGCCGAGCTATCGCCTGGGCATCGCCAAGGTGAAGGTCGGCTGGGAAGGGCATCGCATGGCGGTGGCGGTCAAGGCCGACAAGGAACGCTACGCCGCGCGGGATACGGCGAAGGTCGCGCTGCAGGTCAAGAACCCGGACGGGAGCGTGGCGCCGAGCGCCGATGTCGCCTTCGTCGCGGTGGACGAGGCGCTGTTGCAGCTCGCGCCCAACGAGAGCTGGGACGTGCTCGGCGCGATGATGGGCGAGCGGCCGATCTCGGTGCTGACCTCGACCGCGCAGACCCAGGTGGTGGGCAAGCGGCATTACGGGCGCAAGGCGGTCGAGGCCGGCGGCGGCGGCGGCGGGGACCTGTCGGCGCTCAACCGCGAGAATTTCCAGCCGGTGCTGCTGTGGCGCGGCAAGGTGCCGTTGGATGCGCAGGGGCAGGCGCGGGTCGATGTGCCGCTCTCCGACGCGCTGACCTCGTTCAAGCTCGTCGCGATCGCCTTGGGCGACAAGGGGCAGAGTTTCGGGACGGGCGAGACCGCGGTGCGGACGGCGCAGGACCTGTCGATCTTCGCGGGCATTCCGCCACTGGTGCGCAATGGCGACTTCTATTCGGCGGGCTTCACGCTGCGCAACGGCTCGGACAAGCCGATGAAGGTGACGGCGAGCGTGGAGCTGTCGCCCAAGGTCGCCACCGGGCGCGACCTGACGGTCGAGATCCCGGCGGGCGGGGCGGTGCCGATCGCGTGGAACCTGACCGCCCCGGCGGGCTTCGACAAGCTCCAGTGGAAGGTCACCGCCAGGGACGCGAGCGGCAAGGCGGCCGACGCGATCACCGTCGCGCAGGAGATCGCGCCCGCGGTGCCGGTCGAGACCTGGGCGGCGACGCTGGTGCGCGTGGGCGAAAGCGGGCCGGTCGCGATCCAGCCGCCGGCGGGGGCGCTGCCGGGCTTCGGCCAGGTCTCGGTGCTGCTCACCGACACGCTGGCGCCGCCGCTGCAGGGCGTGCGCGACTATATGGCGGCCTATCCCTATGGCTGTTTCGAGCAGCGCACCTCGCGCGCGATCGTGCTCGGCGACATGGGCGAGTGGAACCGGCTGTCGGGCGAGATGCCGGTCTATCTCGATAGCGACGGGCTGCTGCGCTACTTCCCCTCGGACAGCCTGCGCGGGTCGGAGGCGCTGACCAGCTATATCCTGTCGGTCACCGCCGAGGCCGGGCTGCCGATTCCCGATGGCCCCCGCGCGCGAATGATCGAGGCGCTCAAGGCGGTGCTCGACGGGCGGCTGCGGCACGAGGATTATGGCGATGTCCGCCTGCAGAAGGTCGCGGCGTTCGCGGCGCTGGCGCGGCAGGGCGCGGCCAATGGCGCGATGCTCGGCCAGATCGGCATGACCCCGCAGGACATGCCGACCTCGACGCTGGCCGACTACATCGCAGCGCTGGGCAAGGTGCCGGGGCTGGCGAACGGCGCGCAGCTGCGCGCGGCGGCGGAGGGCGAGCTCAAGACGCGGCTGGTCTATGAGGGGACGCGGATCGACCTCAGCGACAATGCCGCCACGGCGTGGTGGATGATGTCGTCGGGCGACGAATCGGTGCTGCGCGCGCTGGTCGCGACGCTCGGGCGGCCGAGCTTCGCGGGCGAGGGCCCCAAGATGATGGTCGGCGCGGCGCTGCGCCAGCGGCGCGGGCATTGGGACACCACCACCGCCAATGCCTGGGGCGTGATCGCGGCGCGCAAGTTCGCGACTACCTATCCGGCGAGCGCGGTGGCGGGGATCACCACCGGGACGCTCGGCGGGCAGAGCGTGACGCGCAGCTGGCCGCTGCCCGACCCGCAGCGCAGCTTCGTCTTCGCGCTGCCGGCGCAGCAGACGCCCTTGAGCCTCTCGCAGTCGGGCGGGGCGGGGCCGTGGGCGATAGTGCAGGTCAAGGCGGCGGTGCCGCTGACCCAGCCGCTCAGCGCGGGCTACCGCCTGTCGAAGAAGACCGAGGTGGTGCAGGCCAAGACCAAGGGCGTGCTGACGCGCGGCGACGTGATCCGCGTAACGCTGACGGTCGAGGCCACCGCCGACCGTAACTGGGTGGTGATCGCCGATCCGGTGCCGGCGGGCGCGACCGTGATCGGCTCGCTCGGCGGGCAATCGGAGATGCTGGCCGAGGGCGGCGAGGAATCGGGGTCGCAGCCGAGCTATGTCGAGCGCGGGCGCGATGCGTGGCGGGGCTATTTCGCGTGGCTGCCGCGCGGGACTCATTCGGTGACGTACGTGATGCGGCTCAATGCGGCGGGCCGGCTGCAGCTGCCGCCGTCGAAGGTCGAGGCGATGTACTCGCCCGAGATCCGCGCGGCGGTGCCGAACCAGCCGATGGTGATCGCGCAGCGGTGAGGTGAGGGAGGAACCTCAATCAGCCGTCACCCCGGCCTTGTGCCGGGGTCCACGGCTCCCCGTCCGATGCACTGGAGCCTCTTGCTTCGCGCCTGCCTCCCGGTGGACCCCGGCACAAGGCCGGGGTGACGGTCTGGGATGAGCAAGGCGTCCGATCTCTGGCAGCGGCTCCGCGCGCTCTGGGCATGGCTTGAAGCGCCCACCCACCGCGCGTGGTGGACTGGCCCCCGCATCGTCATCGCCGCGATCCTCACGCTGGGCGCGCTCTACGCCGCGGCCGATTATGCCACGCGGCCGCCGCGGCTGCCGGGGCATGGCGCCACCGTCGCGGCGTGGAAGCCGTCCGAGGCGTGGCTCTACGACCGCGAGGGACGGCTGCTCGATTCGGCGCGAGTCGATTTCCAGGCGCGGCGGCTGGGCTGGACGCCGCTCGACAAGGTCGCGCCGGCGGCGGTCGAGGCGCTGGTCGCGGCGGAGGACAAGCGCTTCCGCGACCATGAAGGGATCGACTGGCGGTCGGTCGCCGGATCGATGCGCGACCGGATCGAGGGCAGACGCGCAAGGGGGGCATCTACCCTCTCGATGCAGGTCGCGGCCTATCTCGCGCCCGGCCTGTCGGCGCCGGGATCGCGCGGATGGCTCGACAAGCTCCGCCAGATGCGCGCGGGCGCGGCGCTCGAACGCATCTGGAGCAAGGACCAGATCCTCGAAGCCTATCTCAACCTCGCCGGGTTTCGCGGCGAGGCGCAGGGGATCGGCGCGGCGGCGCTGGGGCTGTTCGGCAAGGCGCCCGAGGCGCTGACCCGCGACGACGGGCTGCTGCTCGCGGCGCTGCTGCCCAATCCGGCGGCGGGGGCAAGCGAGGTGGCGCGCCGCGCCTGTGCGCTGTCGCGCGAAAGCGATTGCAGCAGGTTCGCAGGGGCGGCGGCCTCGATGCTCGGGCCGGCGCGAAGCCTGGCGCTCGATCCCGGGCTGGCACCGCATCTCGCCAACCGGCTGCTGACCGAGCCGGGGCTGCGGGTCGAGACGACGATCGACGCGCGTATCCAGCGGCTCGCGATCCGCGCGTTGCGGCGGCAGCTGCAGGGGCTGGGCGGGACGCGCGCGCGCGACGGCGCAGTGATCGTCGCCGACAATGCCACCGGCGAGATCCTCGCCTGGGTCGGGGGGATCGGGGGGGAATCGACCGCGCCCTCGGTCGACGGGGCCAGCAGCTATCGCCAGGCGGGGTCGACGCTCAAGCCCTTCCTCTACGCGCTGGGGCTGGAGAAGGGGTATCTCACGCCGGCCTCGATCCTCGACGATTCGCCGGTTCAGCTCGACACCGCATCGGGCCTTTACGTGCCGCAGAATTACGACCGCGCGTTCAAGGGCCCGGTGAGCGCGCGCGCGGCGCTGGCGGGGTCGCTCAACGTGCCGGCGGTGCGGACCCTGCTGCTGACGGGGGTCGAGCCGTTCCGCGACCGGCTGTGGGACACCGGCTATCGCGGGCTGACCGAGAGCGGCGAATATTATGGCTACAGCCTTGCGCTCGGCTCGGCCGAGGTGACGTTGGTCGAGCAGGCCGCGGCGTATCGCAGCCTCGCGCGCGGCGGGCGCTGGGCACCGCTGCACGTGCGCAAGGGCGAAAAGCGCGAGGCGGACCGCCCCACTACCACCCCGCAGGCGGCGTGGCTGGTCGCCGACATGCTCGCCGATCCCAATGCCCGCGCCAGCACCTTCGGGATGGATTCGGCGCTGCGCCTGCCGTTCTGGGCGGCGGTCAAGACCGGGACGTCGAAGGCGATGCGCGACAATTGGTGCATCGGCTTCACCGACCGCTACACCGTCGGCGTGTGGGTCGGGAACCTCGAGGGCGATCCGATGCGCGCGGTCTCGGGCACCAGCGGCGCGGCGCCGGTGTGGCGTGACGTGATGATGGCGCTGCATGCCGGCCGGCCGGGGCGGGCGCCGCCGCGGCCCACGGGCATCGAGGAACGCGTGATCCGCTTCGCCGGCACTATCGAGCAGCCGCGGCGCGAATATTTCCTGGCGGGGACGGGGATGAGCGAAGTGGCGGTCGCGCCGCCCGCGTCACGCCGCCCGCGCGTCGTCAGCCCGGTCTCGGGCAGCGTCTATGCGCTCGATCCCGACATCCCGGTCGAGCGCCAGCGCATGGCGATCAGCGTATCCGGGGAGGTCGTGGGACACCGGCTCGAGCTCGACGGGCGCGATCTCGGCGCGGCGGATGCGCGGCCGATGGTGCTGGCGGGACCCGGGCGCCATCGCCTGCGGTTGGTCGGGCCGGGTGGGCGAGTGGTCGATCAGGTGCTGTTCACGGTGCGCTGAGACCGCATAGGCTGGGTTCGATGCCGGGCGCTTTCCTGCCGTGCCCCACCAGATGTTGCCACAGGGACACGGCGTCGGGGGAAAGATGCCCGGCACCGGCCGCTCGCGAAGGTGAATCGAACCAAAACGATTCCCGCGCGTTGCGGCAATTGGTCCTAAACCCTTTCGGGACCGAAACCGTTCGGCCGCGCCGGCAGCGTATACCGCCGGCGCGGCCATTTTTTGGTGCTTTGTTGGTCTACGGTACCGGCCCGCTCCCCCACCCGGCCACCCACGCCAGTATCTTGATGGGTGGCCGGTGGGGAGCGGGCCGGCGCCGATCCGCTTACCAGAAGAAGTTGCGGATCACCCGGATCACGACGCCGCGGCGGGTGTCGACCAGCAGCATGTCGTCATAATGCCGCACCCAGCGCTGCCAGCGGCCCGCCGGGGGCAGGCGGTAGCGCCACGGATCGTTGATGTAATAGCGGCTGCCGTAATAATGCGGCGCGATGCGCACGCCGGGGCGGAAGCCGTAGTAGCGGAACGGCGCACGCCAGCTGCCGCGGGCATAGATGCCGCGGTTGCGGTCGCGCCAGCCGCGCCAGTCGTCATTGCCCCAGCGGCGGTTGCGGTCGCTGAGATCCTCGCGATACTCGCGGCGCGCGTCGCGGACGTCGCGGCGTTCCTCGCGCACGTCGCGGCGCGTGCCGTAACGCTGCGCGCGGCGCAGCTCGCGCTGCTCCTCGCGGATGTCCTGGCGGTCGCGGCGCAGCTCGCGCTGCGACTGGGCGGCGGCGGGCGCGGCAGCCATTGTCGGCATCGCCACGGCCGCGATCAGCGCTGTCAATATGAGCTTCTTCTTCATCTTAGCTCCTCCATGTTCTCATGCCGGACATAACCGGCGTGAGGGAAAAGCTATCCCTGCGTGACTGAACGGCGCGGGAATGAATCGGTCAGCGAAATGAAAGTTGCAGGGCGCGGCGATTACGGGCCGCCGCTCGGCCCCGGGCCCGTGCCGGGGGCGCCGACCGTGCCGATATTGCCGAACAGATCCTCGAAGAAGCCGCGGTCGCGGCCGAGCGTCGGGGTCTTCTTGTTCGAGGGGTTGATCGACGCGACCTGCTCGACGCCGGTGCGCGTCACCTCGGTGACGTTGCCGGCGGCGTCGAAGCGGATGCGCAGCGTGGTCTGCGCGCGCGGCTTGGGGTTGTTATAGGCATAATTGCGGGTGTTGCGCCCGATATAATACCATTCGCCCTGGTTGAACTGGCTGGTCAGCGTCGGCTTGCCGAGCGTCGCCAGCACCGATTCGCGATTGTCCACGCCGGGCTGCACCGAGTTCACCAGATCGGCATCGACGACATAGCCCTGATAGCCGCGGAGCGGGGCACACGCGCCGGCGCCGAGCAGCGCGATACCGGAAGCGGCGGCGAGAAGGACACGGGCGGAAATCATCAAACTCACTCTCCCAGGGCGCCGGGCCCAAGACGGACGGCCGTGCGGATTGCATCGCAGGCCATTCGCCTCAATATGCGGGCAACCCCGCGCAAACAAGCGTGGCGAGGAGTCAGACATGGGATTGTGGCAACGGCTGGCCGGACGCAAGGCGGAAAATCCGGCGGCGGCGCTGTATCAGGCCGTCGTCGCGCGCGGCCGCGCGGCGCATTGGTACGAGGCGGGCGCGGTACCGGACACGGTGAACGGCCGCTTCGACGCGATCGCGAGCGTGCTGGCGATCGTGCTGCTGCGGCTCGAGGCGGAGCCGGCGGCGGCCGAGACCGTGGCGCGGCTGATCGAGTGCTTCGTCGACGACATGGACGGCCAGCTGCGCCAGATCGGCATCGGCGACGTCGTGGTCGGCAAGCGCATGGGCAAGATGATGGGGCTGCTCGGCGGGCGGCTGGGCGCGTATCGCGAGGCGCTGATCGAAGGCAAGGGCAGCTTCGAGGACGCGCTGCTGCGCAATCTCTACCGCGCCGAGCATCCGGGCGAGGCGGCGCTGACGCACAGCGCGGGCGAGCTGCGCCGCCTGCATGCGGCGCTCGCTGGGGTCGAGTTCGACGCGCTGATGGCGGGGCGGCTGCCGGCATGACTCCCGAATTCTCCCGTCCCCACCGGCTCGACACGATCGGCGCGGGCGAGAGCCGCGTCGGAATCGAGGCGGATGCGGCGGAGCGCACCGCGCTGGCGCGGCGCTTCGGGCTGATCGCGATCGAGCGGCTCGTGGCGGACTATGCGGTGCGGCGCGACGCCGCCGGGATCGTCGCGCGCGGGCATCTTTCCGGCGCGGTGGTGCAGCCGTGCAGCGTCACCGGCGATCCGGTGCCGGCGAAGATCGAGGAGGATTTCGCGATCCGCTTCCTGCCCGAAGGCAGCGAGAGCGGCGACGAGGTGGAACTCTCCGAGGACGATTGCGACACGGTGTTCTACACCGGCGGGGCGATCGACCTGGGCGAGGCGGCGGCGGAGACGCTGGCGCTGGCGCTCGACCCGTTCCCGCGCAGCCCGGGCGCGGAGGCCGTGCTGCGCGAGGCGGGCGTGCTGAGCGAGGACGAGGCCGGACCGTTCGCGGCGCTGGCCGCGCTCAGGAAGAAGCTGTGATCTAGACCCGCTTCGCCGCTGCGCCGAGGTCGGCGACGAAGCGGTCATATTCCTCGGCCTTGCGCGCGGCGTCGGGGATGCGCAGCAGGTAGCTCGGATGGACGGTGACCCAGCCCTCGCCGCCCTCGGCGAGCGGGTGCGGCTTGCCGCGTTCGCGGCCGATCGTCATGACCTTGCCGAACAGCGACCGCGCCGCCGTGGCCCCGAGCGCGACGATCACTTTCGGCCGCACCAGCAGCAATTCCCGCTCGATCCACCAGCGGCACGCGCTGATCTCGCCGGCATTGGGCTTGCTATGGATGCGGCGCTTGCCGCGCGGCTCGAACTTGAAGTGCTTGACCGCGTTGGTGAGATACGCCGTGTCGCGCGCGATCCCGGCATCGCCGAGCGCGCGGTCGAGAATCTGCCCGGCGGGGCCGACAAAGGGGCGGCCCTGAAGGTCCTCCTGGTCGCCGGGCTGCTCGCCGACCAGCATCAGCGCGGCGTCGACCGGGCCCTCGCCGAACACGGTCTGCGTCGCATGCTTGTAGAGGTCGCAGCGGGTGCAGGCGGCCGCATCGGCACGCAGCGCCTCCCATGCGGGTTCGCTGTTGCCGCCCGGCGCCGCGCGTGGCCTTGCCATTACCCGTCTCCCGTGCGCGACGATGCGCACGGTTGTTCAACGCGCGGGCATCGAATCGATCCATTGCGAGAGCAGGTCGATGCCCTCGTCATGCGCGGTGGCGCGGCCGAGCTCGGGCATGGCGATGCCGGGATCGGTGCTGCGCAGGCGGTAGATCAGGATCGAGGCCTCGGCATCGCCGGGCTGGATCGCGAACTCGCGCCCGCCGCTGCCGCGCCCCGCCGCGACCGGGCGCTTGCCGATGCCGAGCGTCACCGCCGCCTTGCGGTCGAGCTCGAGGAACAGACCCGAATTGGACGCGGCGCCCGCCGGATTGTGGCAATGCGCGCAGTTGATCTCGAGATAGGCGCGGGCGCGCGCTTCGAGCGGGGCCTTGGGATCGTCCCAGCGCGCGACGCGCGGGGCGTCGGCGGGCGCGCGGTCGAGCAGGCCGGCGGCGACGAGTTTCTGCAGCTGGCTGTTGTGATTGAGGTAGCGCGCCTTGGGGCCGATCGGGGCGATCTGCCCGGCGAGCGCGTGGCAGTCCTTGCACTGGTTCTGGTTGGGTACGGCGTAGCTGATCTGGCGCGGTTTGCCCGAGGGATCGGTGAAGGTCACGGCAAGGCGCGTGCCGGCGCGCTTGAGCACGGCATCGGTGCCCTCGGCGTTCCAGACATAGGGCAGCGCGACCCAGCCGGACGCGCGGCGCAGCAGCAGCCTGGTCTCCAACGGCTTGAACGACGCGCCCTCGCCATAGCCGAAGGTCTTGATGAGGGCGCTGCCGACGGGGAAGCCGAACGCCCCGGCAGGATCGTACTTCGCCTTCGCGCCCGCGGGCACGTAGATGAAGCGCTGCTTGACGGTGTAGTCGGAGAAGAGCGCGGTCTCGAGGTCGTAGCCGATCACGCGGGGCGCGGGGGTGCGCTTCGCCAGATCGGCGAAGAAGCGATAGTCGGAGAGCCTGGCCGGATAGTGGTCGCTGGTGATCGCGGCGTCGTCGACTTGCACCGGCTGCTGCTGCGCCGCGGCGGCAGCGAAGGTCGCCACGGCAAGCCCTAGCAACACCAGTCCCAGATGCTTCACTTGGCGGCCGCCTCCATCTCCGCCGGCAGCGTCACCGCGGCGGGCTGCGGCACGTCGGGTGCGTTGAGCTCGACCTTGGAGGGCTTGGCGCTCTCGACCGGCGCGCCGAGCGCGAGGCCGAGGCCGAGCACCGGCACCGGATCGGCGACGCGCAGCCCCAGCTCGGAGGCGGCGCCGGTGCCGTCCCACCATATCGGCGGCGCGTTGCCGCCGAACGCGGCGGTGAGGAAGCCGCCGCTCGGCACGTCGGGCGCGAAGCCGGCGCGGCCGTGGCGGTTGCCCGAGACGATGATGCGGCGCGGATAGGGATTGTACTTCGCGTCCTCGAACTTGGGGCGGTAGGAGATGATCATCACGTTGGCGGTGGCGTTCTCCGACAGGTCGTTGTCGAACACGTGGACGCCGTCATTGGCCATCACCAGCACGCCGGTGCCCTTGGGCACGGTGGCGACGATATTGCCCTTGGGCGCGAAATTGGGGGTGTCGTTGGCCACCACCTTGTTGCCGAACACGCGCACCCCGCCGCCGTTCATGCGGGGGAGGTTGGGCAGGTCGAACACCAGGATGCCGCCGGTATTGCCGGTGGCGGTGTTGCCATGGACGTCGGCCATGTTGCTGTTCTCGATCTCGATCCCCGCGACATTCTGCGAGACGGTCGAGTTGCGCACCACGATCCGCTCGGACTGGCCGACATAGATGCCGGCGTCCGACGCGCCCTTCACCGTGACGCCGTCGACCAGGATCGTGTGGCTGGAGACGGGATAGACGCCGTACGCGCCGTTGGTGGCCTTGGGTCCGCCGGTCCATTCGACGCGGATGTCCTTGTAGACGATGCGGTTCGCCTCCTTGGACTTGATCCCGTCGCCCTTGCTGTCCTCGACCGCGAAGCCGCGCAGCACGACGTCGTCGGCGGTGACGAGCAACCCCTCACCCGCGCCGAGCTGGCCCTTGAAGCTGAGCACGGTCTTGTCCGGGCCGGCGCCGCGTACGGTGACCTTGTCGACATCGAGGCTGAGGCCGTCGGTGAGCTCGAAGCGGCCGGGGCCGATCTGGACGGTGTCGCCGGGCCTGGCGTCGAGCAGCGCCTCCTGCAGCCGTTCCTGGGCGTTGGGGCCGGCGGGGACGTCGATCGTCTTGGCGAGCGCGGGGGACGCGAAGGCGAGCAGCGCGAGCGTGGCGGTGCGGATCATGGGCCTCTCCCTGTTTTGGGAGCAGCTTAGCCGGTCCGTGCCGCGCGTCCAGCCATTAACAGGGGTGTCAGTTAGCCCCGAGGCGCCAAACCGACAATAACGTCACCCCGGCCTTGATCCGGAGCTGAGCTTCTGGCGTCGCGAGAAGAAGCCCGGCCCCGGCTCAAGGCCGGGTGACGAGTTAGGGTGCATCTCACTGGCGCGCGTCGCCCGGCATCTCGTCCTCGGCGCGTTCGAGCTCCCTGGGCTTGCGCTTCTCGAACACCGCGGCGAGCTTCGCCTTGGTCGCATCGTCGAGATCCCTGGCGGCGGCCGGGAACATCTCCTGCTCCTCCTCGTCGATATGGTGGAGGTAGCGGTGGCGCAGCGCCTTGAAGGTCTTCATCCAGGCGTCGCCCGACATGTCGAGCTCGACCAGCTCGCCCAGATAGTCGTCGATCTCCTTGTGCTCGGACACCGAATGCCGCGCCGCGTCGCGCAGCTCGGGGTCGGCGAGCATCGCCGCGTAGAGCGATTCCTCCTCGGCCGCGGCATGCGCCTGCAGCTCGACGCGCAGCTCGTCGAACAGGTCGCTGCGCAGCGCGCTGTCGGGGTCGCTGCCGGCGATCCGCTCGAGCAGGTCGCGGTGGCGGTCGTGATCGCGCTTCAGGTCCGCGAAAATCTGCGCGTCGGCCATCGGAACTCTCCTTCGGCCATTCAACCGGTCAACCGGCGTGAGGTTTCAGCCGCGAATCATTCTCATGCGGTTTCAGCGACTTGCGCCTCGCGCCATGATGCCCGCACCAGCAGTGCCGCAAGCAGCCCGGCGAGCGCGAGATACAGGCCGAGCCCCGCCCAGCTCGACCAGCCCCAGAATTCGTTGGGGATGGTGCGGATGTCGCCGCTCAGGAATTTGGGGATGATGTGCTGGTTGAGCGGCGCGTGGTAGAAATGCGGCGCCTGCACCTCGGCCGCGGTGATGGCGAGGTTGATCGCGACGCTCGCGGTGAGGAAGCCGCCCCCCAGCCACTTCTCGAAGCGGTTGGCGCCGGCCCAGAAGGCGGCGAGGCCGATGGCGAGATAGGCGACCGCGGGGAGCGCGTGGCGCGGCCCGGTCGAGTTGCCGCCGTCCCAATAGACATAGGACGCGTGGTAGAGGAACGCGGTCACCGCCCCCGCGGCGGCCATGACGCCGATGTCGCGCGTGCGGGGATCGCGCAGCAGCGTCCAGAAGCCGAAGGGCGCGAGCACCAGCACCGGCGCTACCCACACCATGCCGCGGCGCTTGCCGCCGAGGATCTCCCACAGCACGTCGAGCTTGGGATAGGTGAGGCCGAACAGCCCCTGCTGCATCCCCTCAAACCCGACCACGCCCGAATAGCCGGTCTGGAAGGGGTGGCCGAACACGGCGAGGTTGTAGGCGAAGAGCGGGATCGACGCGGCGATGCCGCCGGCGAGCGCCAGCGCGACGGTGCGGGCGATGTGCGGGGCTTCCCAGCCGCGGATGCACCACAGCGCCCACAATGCGACCGGGGCGCCGGTGAGGATCGCGGTGTGCTCGATCACCACCGCCCAGCCGAGCGCGAGCCCGGCGATCAGCGCGTGCCGCCCCGGCGAGCCGCCGTGGGTACCGCGCCACACCGCCCAGAGCGCGATCGCGATCAGGGCGGTGGTCGGCGCATGGCCGAAATAGGTGGTGGTCCAGCCCCACATCGTCGTGCCGAGGGCAAAGCTCGCCGCGGCGAACAGGCCGGCGGCGCGACTGCCGGTGAGGCCGGTGCCGAGGTCGAGCAGCGCGATCGCGGCCAGTGCGGTCAGGATCGCGCTGGTGAAGGCGATCGCGACGCGCATGCGCAGCCGCAGGAAATCCTCGGCGGTCGGATCGAACAGGCGATGGGGGATGTCGAACGAGGTGCGGTTGGTGAGATGGTTGGTCAGCGCCACCCAGGGCAGCGCCATCAGCGTCATGCCCGGCGCCTTGTCCATGTAGAAATGGCCGTCGAACAGCGCCTTGTCCATCGTCATGTCGGCGAAATTGTCGATTCGCGCATCGCCCTTCTCGACGATCGCGGTGGCGGCGAGCAGCCGTGTCGCGCTGTTGGGGTTGAACGCCCAGGAGCCGAACCAGGTGCAGGACAGCCAGACCAGCGCGAACAGCAGTGCCGGAACCTGCCAGCGCTTGCGCGCCTCACCCCCAACCACCCTATTTCCGTGCGTCATCAAATTCATTGCAGCACATCACCCCCCACGCCGTCATCCCCGCGCAGGCGGGAATCCATTGGGACTGACGTTGCGGCTCTATCTCTTCCGTCAACCAGAATGGATCCCCGCCTGCGCGGGGATGACGATCATGATTGTATCGCGATCTCAGTCCGGCAGGACCTTCTCGGCGCGGCGGCGCGCATCGGCCTCGGCCTTGCCCGCCTGGATCTCGCGGGTCGCGCAGCCGATCCCGCCGCCCGGGCCCACCGTGGTGCAGCTGCCGATGCCGGTGTCGCCGACCGACATCGCGCCCTGCTGGCGCACCGCCCAGCTCTCATTTTGCGGGGTGACCTCCTGGTCGCGCAGCTCCTGCGGGATGCGGAAGCGCTCCTCGGCAGGCCGGCGGACGCAGATCACCACTTCCTCGCCGTCGGCGTTGGTCGGGCATTTGTCGTCGCCATAGATGACCAGCACGCCGTTCTGCGCCGCATTCTGGGCGAGCGCGGGGGGCGGTGCCGCGAGCGGCGCGGCGGCAAGGGTCAGGCCCAGCAGGATCGTCTTCGTCATCGTCAACTCCAAATCCCCTAACGCCCCAGATCGTCGCTATATCCGTTTCGAGACCGCAATGGCAGCCTTGCACGCCAGGCGGATCGCGCCCGAGAGCAGCGGGTAGCCCGGGGCGGTCTCGGCGCCCGCGGCGAGCGCCGAATCGCGATGCTCGAGCTCCTCGGCGCGGAACTCGGCGACTGCGGCGGACAGCTCGGGATCGTCGGCGCCCAGCGCGTCGAGCTGCTCCTGATAGTGGAGGTCGATCTCGGTCTCGACCGCCACGGTGCACGCCATCGCCGCCGCCGGCCCGAGCGCCGCCGTCGCGGCGCCGAGCGCGAAGCCTGCGGCGTTCCACACCGGCTGCAGCGCGGTCGGCCGCACCCCGCGCTCGGCGATCAACGCATCGAAGAAGGCGCGGTGCCGTTCCTCCTGGTTGGCCATCCCGGAAATCGCCCGTGCCATGTCGTGCCGGTCGCCCATCACGGCGAGCTGCCCGGCATAGATGCGCGTCGCGCCATATTCGCCCGCCTGGTCGACGCGGATCATCGACTTGACGTCGGGCCGGGGATCGCCGGGCTTGCACCTCATCGGCGCTGTTTCCTGAGCATCAGCATCGCGATCACCAACGCACCGCCGAGCGAAAGGATCGCATTCCAGCCCGCGAGCGAGATGCCGAGGAAATGCCACGGCGCGACGTCGCAGCGCACCAGCGGGGCGTTCATGATCGCGTCGAGCGCGTTGCCGCCGCCGAAATGGGTGGCGCAGCGGGTGAGCCCCTCCCACCAGCCATATTCGACCCCGGCATGGAACACGCCGATCGCGCCGCTGATCGCGATGCCGAGCGTGGCGAGCCACACCAGCGGCGTGCGCGCCGGCTTCGCCGCGAAGGACAGCGCGGCCAGGGCGATCGCCGCATAATGCGGCCAGCGCTGCCACATGCACATCTCGCACGGGAACAGGCCGCGATAATATTGGCTGTAGAGCGCGCCCGCGATCAGCCCGAGCGGAAGCAGCAGGGCGAGCGCCTGCGCGATGCGGCGGGGAGCCATCGTCCGGTTAGCGCTTCGTGCCGCTCTTGGGCGCGCCGCCCGCCGCCATGCGCGGCGGCGCCGCGGTGCGCGCGATGGTCTGCAGCGCATAATGGAGCTGGAAGTCCTCGACCCCCTTCTTCTTGAGCTCCTCGGTGCTCGCGGCGAAGCGCGGATCGGTCTTGGTGTCCTCCTCGAGGATCGAATTGTCGACCTTGGTCTCGTTGATCAGGTGGCGGCGCAGATCCGCCTCGCGGAACACCGGCCGGGTCTTGTAGTCGGCGTCCGAGAGCTGCGGCACGAGCAGGTCGGGCTCGATCCCGCCCTCCTGCACCGAGCGGCCCGAAGGGGTGTAGTAGCGCGCGGTGGTGAGGCGCAGCGCGGTGCGCGGCCCGAGCTGGAGCAGCGTCTGCACCGAGCCCTTGCCGAAGGTCTTCTCGCCCAACACCAGCGCGCGGTGATGATCCTGCAGCGCGCCCGCGACGATCTCGGACGCCGAGGCGGTGCCGGCATCGACCAGCACGACCAGCGGCAGCCCGCGCGCGAGATCGTCGGCCTTGGCGTACCAGCGCTCGATATCCGCCTTCTCGCGCCCGCGCTGCGAAACGATCTCGCCATGCGACAGGAACGCGTCGGTCACCTCGATCGCCTGGGTCAGCAGGCCCCCGCCGTTGGCGCGCAGGTCGATGACATAGCCCTTGGGCTTGCCGCCGAGCTGCTTCTCGATCGCCGCGATGCCCGCGCGCATGTCCGACGCGGTGGTGGCGGAGAAGGTGTTGATGTTGAGGATGCCGATGCCGTCCTTGACCTCCCACTTCACCGCCTTCTGGACGATGGTGTCGCGGGTCAGGGTGACGTCGAACGGCTTGTCGCGGCCGGGCCGGATGATGCGCAGCGTGATCTTGGTGCCGGGCTCGCCGCGCATCTGGCTGATCGCCTCGTCGAGCGTGCCGCCATAGATCAGCTTGCCGTCGAGATGGGTGATGAAGTCGCCCGACTTGAGGCCGGCGCGCCAGGCGGGCGTGTCCTCGGTCGGGGTGACGATCTTGACCGCGCCGTCCTCCATCGTGACGGAGAGGCCGAGCCCGCCATAATTGCCCTCGGTGGCGAGGCGCATATTGTCGAACGCGACCGCATCGACATAGGAGCTGTGCGGATCGAGGCTGGCGAGCATGCCGTCGATCGCGCCCTTGATCAGCGTCTTGTCGTCGACCTTCTCGACATAGTCGGCCTTCACCCGGGCATAGACGTCCATGAACGCGTCGAGCTCGCGATAGCTCGACGTGTCGACGCTGGCCATGGCGCCGGTGGTGATCGGAACGAGCGCCAGCGCGCCGACCGCGGCGGTGACCTGGAGGATGGGACGGATCATACGCTTACTTCCTGAGCAGTGCTTGGCGACAAGATAGACCGGAAAGCCGTGGCGGCAAAGCGGCAAGGGCGAGACGTCAATCCAGCAGCTGTGCGAGGTCCACCGCATGGCCCTGGCGGCGCAACTCGACGGTGATGCGCGGCGCCTCGCCCTGGGGCGCGCGGCCGAGCGGGGTGCCCTGCACCGGGGCGTCGCCGACTCGCACCAGCACGCGGTCGAGCCCCGCGACGAGCGAGGTCCAGCCCCCGCCATGGTCGAGGATCACGATATTGCCATAGCCGCGGAAGCGCCCGGCATAGATCACGCGTCCCGCGGCGGGTGCGACGACCTGCGCCCCGGCCCAGCTCGACAGCGTCAGGCCGCGCGAGCGCACCCCGGCGTCGGAGACCTCGCCAAGGCCGGTGACGATGCTGCCCGCAACCGGCAGGCGATAGGGCGGCGGCCCCTTCCGCGCGGCACGGGCCGGGGCGGGGGCGGCGTCGTCCTCGCTCGCGGCGCCGGGGCGCGGGAGCGGGCCGGACAGCGCCTCGAGCGCCTCGCGCGTCTCGGCCGCGGCGCCGAGCGTGTCCATCAGCTCGACCAGGTCGCGCGCCTGCTCACCGAGCGCGAGCGCGCGGTCCGATTCGAACATCGCGTCGCGCCGGTAGCCCGCGGCGCGCAGCCGGTGCCCCGCTTCCATCCGCACCAGCGCGAGCCGCTGGCTCTCGAGGCGCTCGCGCCCGTCGTTCAGGCTGCGCGCGGCGATCTGCGCCCCCTCGCGCAGGCGGCGGGTGCGCGCGATCTCGGCGCGCACGCCGGCGCTGCGCTCGCGCACCACCGGCGCGACGCTGCCCAGCACGGCGCGGACATGGACGATGTCGGCGGTAGAGCCGGGCTGGAGCAGCCCGAGCATCGCCGGGCGCCGCGCGAGCGACTGCAGCGCCGCGACCAGCCGCGCGATCGGGCCCTGCTGCGCCTCGAGCCGCGCGCGCTGCGCCGCGAGCAGCCGGTCGACGATGGCGACGCGGGCGCGGGCGGCGGCGATCTGCGCTTCAGCCGCCTGGATGCTCGCCGCGATGGCGGCTTCGCGGGCCTTCGCGCGGCGGGCCTCGTCGCGCTCGCCGGCTGCGGCTTGCTGGAGCCGTTTGGCGCGCGCCTCGGCGTCCTTCGCCGCCTGGTTGGCGGCCTTGAGCTGCCCGCGCTGTGCGGCGAGATCGGGGGGCTGCGCCGGCAGCGCGGTGAGGCCGGCGAGGCCGAGGAGCAGGACGGCAACAGCGATCAGGGCCCAGCGCATGCTGTCAGCCTTCGCGGTGATAGGGGTGGTTGGCAAGGATGCTGGTCGCGCGCCACAATTGCTCGGCGAGCATCGCGCGCGCCAGCAGATGCGGCCAAGTCGCCCGGCCGAAGGCGATCAGGAGGTCGGCGTCGCGCCGTTCATCGTCATCGAACCCGTCGGCTGCGCCGATCAGGAAGCGCGCCTCGCGCACCCCGTCGTCGCGCCATGCCTGGAGCCGTTCGGCGAGCACGCGCGAGGGCAGGTTCTCGCCCTTCTCGTCGAGCATCACGCGACGGGTGCCGGGGGCAAGCTCAGGCAGCTTGCCGCCGATATCGGGCAATTCGGTGATCTTGTGCGGCCAGGTGACGCGCTTCAGGTAACGTTCGACCAGCTCGGCCTCGGGCCCGCGCCCGATGCGCCCGCGCGCCACGATATGCAGCAGCATGTTCTAGATTGGGTTTACCGCACCAGCCCGCTCCCCCACCCGGCCACCCAGCGCCAATATCCTGTGGGTAGCCGGGCGGGGGAGCGGGCTGGTGCGGCGCATCGAACGAATCTCAGGCGTTGCCGACGGCGTTGTCCCCGAACGCCCACATCCGCTCGAGATTGTAGAAGGTGCGGACCTCGGGCCGGAACAGATGGACGATCACGTCGCCCGCGTCGATCAGCACCCAGTCTGCGGTGGGCAGCCCCTCGACGCGCGGGTTGCGGCCGAACTCGGCCTTGATCTTCTCCGCCAGCTTGTTCGCCATCGACGCGACCTGCCGGGTCGAGCGGCCCGAGGCCACGACCATATAGTCGGCGATGCTGCTCTTGCCGGCGAGCGGGATCGAGACCGTCTCGACCGCCTGATCGTCGTCGAGCGAGGTCAGGACGAGCTGGTGGAGCGCGTCGGATTCATGGGGGGCCTCGTCCGGGTTACCCTGCGGCTCGGGCGTACGCGAAACATGGGGCGATGCGTTCAAGGGGGCTCCTAGCGTCTCGAGACGCGCGTGCGGTTATGTGGGGACGGCGCATAACGCCGGTGCCAGGCGGGGTCGGCGGCGCGCAGGCGTGTCGCCGAAGTCGGGTCGGGTCGGAAGCGCAACAGCACCAGGGCCGGCAAACTCCACTTCGTCCAGTTCTTCGCCTGGCCTGCGGGCCGCACAAAGCGCCGCAGCCAGCCCATGGCAGGACTTGCATGGGCGTCGCGATCATAACCCGGGCGCGCGATCACCGCAATCGGAACCTGTCGCGCAATATGGCGCCAACCCTTCCACTGGTCGAATTGCGCGAGGTTGTCGGC
This sequence comes from Sphingomonas sp. MS122, assembly GCF_049532975.1. Lineage (GTDB taxonomy): Bacteria > Pseudomonadota > Alphaproteobacteria > Sphingomonadales > Sphingomonadaceae > Sphingomonas. Next base: position 1,637,926 of record NZ_CP186695.1, read on the forward strand.
GCCCATCAGCCAGATGAAGCGGTGCTTGGGATAGAGCCGCGGCAGCTTGGTCAGCGTGTCGACGGTGTAGCGCGTCTTGAGCCTTTTCTCGACCGCGGTTGGGCGGATCGGCGCGTGCCGCGCCATCGCCCGGGCCGAGGCGATGCGCGCGGCGAAGGGGGCCATGCCCTCGCGCTCCTTGAGCGGATTGCCGGGCGAGACCATCCACCACACCTCGTCCAGCCCCAGCGCGCGCAAGGCGTGGAGCGAGATCGCGCGATGCCCGCGATGTGCCGGGTTGAACGACCCGCCGAGAAGCCCGATGCGCTTCAAGGACTTAGGGTCTGAACCCAGTTGGAACGAGGTCGAGACGGAGCGGATTTTGGCGCCAGGCCAGGAGCAAGGAGGGAGCGATGGGGTTCCATCGTGACCGACGCGCGACGCCGCATGGCGCCAAAAGACGCCCGCCGCTTCGCGGTCGCCCATGGAAGGCCGCCGAACAGCGTCGCTTGCTTGCGCGTAGCGCTGCTACGCGACTGCGCTGCGCTCCTTGTCGGCGGCCTTCCATGGGCGATCTCGATCCTCGTTCCAACTGGGTTCAGGCCCTAATCTGTCCGCTCCCGCGCACCACCCATTTATAGGTCGTCAGCCCCTCGAGCGCGACCGGGCCGCGGGCATGGAGGCGGCCGGTGGCGATGCCGATCTCGGCGCCCAGCCCGAACTCGCCGCCATCGGCGAACTGGGTCGAGGCGTTCCACATCACGATCGCGCTGTCGACGCCGCTGAGGAAGCGCTCCGCCGTAGCCGCGTCCTCGGTGACGATCGCGTCGGTATGGTGCGATCCGTGCGCAGCGATATGCGCCATCGCGCCGTCGACGCCGTCGACGCGCTTCACCGACAGGATCGAGTCGAGATACTCGGTGTCCCAGTCCTCGGCATTGGCCGCCACCACGCGCGGTTCGAGCGCGCGGATGTCCGCGTCGCCGCGCAGCTCGCAGCCGGTGTCGGCGAGCGCCGCAAGGATGGGGACGGGATCGGCGAAGGCGATGTCGATCAGCAGCGTCTCGGTCGCGCCGCAGATGCCGGTGCGGCGCATCTTGGCGTTCACGGCGAGGTCGCGCGCCATCGCCGGGTCGGCGGCGCGGTCGATATAAGTATGGTTGATCCCGTCGAGATGCGCGAGCACGGGCACGCGCGCCTCCTCCTGCACGCGCGCGACCAGGCTCTTGCCGCCGCGCGGCACGACCAGGTCGATCGCGCCCTCGGCCCGCAGCATCGCGCCGACCGCGGCGCGGTCGGTGGTGGGGACGAGCTGCACGGCATCGGCGGGCAGCCCGGCGCGCTCGAGCCCCGCGGCGAAGGCGGCGTGGATCGCGCGGTTGCTGAGCGCGGCCTCCGACCCGCCGCGCAGGATCGCGGCATTGCCGCTCATCACGCACAGCGCCGCGGCATCGGCGGTGACGTTGGGCCGGCTCTCATAGATGATGCCGATCACCCCGATCGGCACGCGCACGCGGCTGAGCTCGAGCCCGTTGGGGCGCTCGCTGCGGCTGATCACCTCGCCCACCGGGTCGGTCAGCGCCGCGACCGCCTCGACGCCCGCCGCCGCGCTCTCCAGCCGCGCCGGATCGAGCCGCAGCCGGTCCAGCAGCGCGCCGCTGAGGCCATTCGCCTCGCCCGCCGCGACGTCCTGCGCGTTCGCCGCCAGGATCGCATCCGCCGTCTCGCGGATCGCGGCGGCGGCGGCGCGCAGTCCCTCGGCCTTGCGCGGCGCCGGCAGCGCCGCCAGCGTCACGGCGGCGACGCGGGCGCGCGCGCCCATGTCCGCGATCAGGGCTTCGGGCGAGCTCTGCGTCATCATGTCCATGGCCATTGGGCTATCACGCTGCGGCGCGAAAGTCCCTATCGCCTCTGCTTTGCGGGTTTGTTAGGTGGGCTTTCATGGGGGAATTCGACGCAGCCGGGGAAGTGGTCAGCGGGGCGCTGTGGAGCCGCGCGGCCGAGAATCGGCACGGTGAAGGCCATGGCGAGCATGGCGGCATCTGCCTCAATTGCGGCGCACGCCTGCTCGGCCCGCACTGCCATCGCTGCGGCCAGGCCGGGCATGTCCACCGCACGATCGGCGCGATCGGGCACGAGATCCTGCACGGCGTCGTCCATTTCGAGGGCAAGCTGTGGAACACGCTGCCGCTGCTGTTCTTCCGCCCGGGCGAGCTGACGCGGCGCTACATCCATGGCGAGCGCGCGCGCTTCGTCTCGCCGATGGCGATGTTCCTGTTCTCGGTCTTCACGATGTTCGCGGTGCTCCAGATCATGGGCATTTCGCCGCCGGCCGAAGTCGGCACCGCCGCGCAGTTCGAGCAGGGCCTGTCGTTCGCGCGGCAGAACACCGAGAGCGCGCTCGCCGACGCGCGGGAGTCGCGCGCCAGGGCCGAGCCCGGCAGCGAGCGCGCCAAGAAGCTCGACAAGCGTATCGCCGGCCTCTCGCGCGACCTCGAGGAGTTCAAGAAGATCCCGGTCTCGCTAAGCCGGGCGAGCGGCAAGGGCCTCAACTTCAAGACCGGCTGGAAGCGGCTCGACAAGGGGATCGAGAAGGCCAACCACAATCCCGGGCTCGCGCTCTACAAGCTGCAGACCAACAGCTACAAGTTCAGCTGGGCGCTGATCCCGCTGTCGATCCCGTTCGTGTGGCTGCTGTTCTTCTGGAAGCGGCGCTTCAAGGGCTACGACCACGCGGTGTTCGTGACCTATTCGCTGTCGTTCATGTCCTTGCTCGGGATCCTGCTGACGATCGCCGGCGGGCTGGGGCTGCGGCTGAACATCATCGCGACCGTGGCGGTCTTCGCGCCGCCGCTGCACATCTTCTTCCAGATGAAGGGCGCCTATCGCCTGCGCGGCTGGAGCGCGCTGCTGCGGACCTTCGTGCTGCTCAACATGATCACCTTCATCGTGGTGATCTTCGCGCTGCTGCTGCTCGGGCTAGGGCTGCTCGGCTAGCGGCAGGGATAGCGCTTCTTCATCATCGCGTAGAAGGCGGTCTTGACGCTCATCCCCCGCTGCGCCGGCGGGATCGCGTTGAACTCGGCCATCACCTCCTTGGCGCCGAGCTTGGCCTTGCCCTTGGGCGGCGGGCAGCTGTGCGGCGTGCGCCCGGCCTTGCGGGCGGCGGTGAGATCGGCGCGATAGGCGTCGGCGACGCTCTGCACCTCGGCGCGCAGCAGCTTGATGTCGGGCGAACCGATCGCGAGGATGCCCTTGGCCTTGAGCGCATTGGCCTTGGCCAGGAACTGGCCGACGGTCATCGCCTGCGCGCTCGCGGGCAAGGCCGCCAGCATCATCGCGGCAATCGTCCAACGCTTCATCCCACCCCTCCCTCAATTCGGCGGCAGCTAATATGCGCGAGCTTGAACGCCGGGTGAACTCGCCCGCTTCACAGCGGCGCGCGGCCCGCTAAAGTCGCGCCGATTCTACGGGGGTAACGGCATGATCATCGGCATCGACCTCGGCACCACGAACAGTGCCGCGGCGGTCTGGCGCGACGGGGAGGCGGTGCTCGTGCCCAACCGGCTCGGGCATGTGCTGACGCCGAGCGCGGTGAGCATCGGCGACGATGGCGAGGTGATCACCGGCCTCGCCGCGCGCGAGCGCATGGCGAGCCACCCCGAGGTCACCGCCACCGCGTTCAAGCGCTATATGGGCACGCGCCGCACCGCGCGGCTCGGCAAGCGCGAGTTCACCCCCGAGGAGCTCTCCGCGCTGGTGCTGCGCAGCCTCAAGGCCGATGCCGAGGCGTTCCTCGGCGAGGAGGTGCTCGAGGCGGTGATCACCGTCCCCGCCTATTTCAACGACAAGCAGCGCAAGGCGACGCATCGCGCGGGCGAACTCGCCGGACTCAAGGTCGAGCGGCTGGTCAACGAGCCGACCGCCGCCGCGCTGGCGTACGGGATTCACCAGCTCGAGGACGAATCGCGTTTCCTGGTGTTCGACCTCGGCGGCGGCACCTTCGACGTGTCGATCGTCGAGATCTTCGAGGGGATCATCGAGGTCCGCGCCTCGACCGGCGACAATCACCTGGGCGGCGAGGATTTCAACGAGCTGCTCGTGACGCTGATGCGCGAAGCCCATGCCGAGGCGTTCGGCGAGGCGGGGCGCGGCGAGGATCCGCTCCACCAGAAGTTGCGCGAGGCCGCCGAGCGCGCGCGCCGGGCGCTGTCCAGCGGGCCGGAGGCGGAGATGCGCCTCGTCTGGAACGACGTCGAGTATCGTCACGCCGTCACCGCCCAGGCGTTCGAGGAAGCGGCCAAGCCGCTGATCGACCGCCTGCGCGAGCCGGTGCTGCGCTCGATGCGCGATTCGGGGATCAAGAGCGCCGAACTGAGCGAGATCATCCTGATCGGCGGTGCGACGCGCATGCCGCTGGTGCGCAGCGCGGTCACGCGCATGTTCGGCCGCTTCCCCAACGCCACGGTCAACCCCGACGAGGCGGTGGCCCTGGGCGCGGCGGTGCAGGCCGGGCTCAAGTCGCGCGACGTCGCGCTCAAGGAAGTCGTCGTCACCGACGTCTGCCCTTATTCGCTCGGCGTCGAGCATTCGCGGCGGCTTCCCGGCGGCGGGATCGAGGACGGGCTGTTCGCCCCGATCATCGAGCGCGGCACGGTGATCCCGGCGAGCCGCATCCACAGCTTCGGCACGATGCACGACAACCAGACCAAGGTCGATTTCGGCATCTTCCAGGGTGAGGCGCGGCTGGTCCGCGACAATGTCGAGATCGGCCGCACCTCGGTGCGCGTGTCGCGCGGGCCGGCGGGGCAGCAGGTCGATGTACGCTTCTCCTACGACGTCAGCGGGCTGCTCGAGGTCGACATCATCGTCCCGCAGACCGGCGAGACGGTGAGCCTGACGATCAACGACGGCATGGCCGGCGACGAGAAGGCGCTGGAGAAGGCGCGCAAGTCGCTCGCGGCGCTCAAGGTGCATCCACGCGACGAGGCGGAGAACAAGGCGGCGATCGCGCGCGGCGAGAAATGCTTCGAGAATTTCCTTGGCGAGCAGCGTTATTGGGTGGGCGAGGTGCTGGGCCGCTTCAGCGCCGCGCTCGAGACCCAGGACCCGCGCACGATCGAAGCGGCGCGCAAGGAGCTGCACCAGGCGCTCGACACGCTCGAAGGTGAAACCTTCCTGTGAAGAGCTGGTGGCAGGTGCTCGGTGTTCCGCGCAAGAGCGACCGCGCGACGATCCGCCGCGCCTATGCCCGGAAGCTGCGCGTCACCAATCCCGAGGACGATCCCCAGGGTTTCATGGCGTTGCGCGAAGCCTATGAGGCGGCGCTGCGCTGGGTGGAGTATGACGTCGACTGGGAGGAACCGGAGGAAGCCGCCGCGGCGGAAGAACCCGCATTCGCCGTCGTCGACTTCGCAGATCCGGTCCGGGCGCCCGATCCGGTGCCGGCGCTCGATCCCGCGCCGCCCGAACCCGATCCGCTCGCCGAGGCGCGTGCCGCCGAGCATGCGGAGCTGCGCCGTCGCACCGCCGCGCTCGATGCCGCGCTGCGCGGGCCGTGGCAGCGCGACGCCGCGGCGCTGACGGCCCAGCTCGACGCGATCCTCGCCGCGCCGGCGCTGATCGAGATCGCGGTGCGCGATTCGGTCGAGAACTGGCTCGCCGACCTGCTCGCCGACACCGTCCCGCGCAGCGATCCGGTGCTGCGCCGCGCGATCGACGCGTTCGGCTGGGAGGACGAGGGCAATCACCCGCACGGGGTATGGCGCATCCTCGCGCGGATCGACGAGTGGCGCGTGATCCAGGCGCTGCGGCGCGGCGACCATGCGCTGTCGGCGGGGTGGAACGCGCTGACTCGCGCCAAGGCGCCGGACTGGCAGCGGCGGATCAGCGCGCTTCGTCCGGGCATCGCCGCGCAGGTGCGGCAATTGTTCGATCTCGCCGACTATCAGACGCCGGGGATCGCGCACAGCTTCGATCCCGATGCGGCGGCGTGGTGGCGCGCGCATCTCGACGCGCCGCGCTTCGGGTTCGTCGATCTCCTCGCGATGCTCGCGGGCGTCCTGGCCGCAGCGCTCCTCGCGCTGGCGGCCAACACGCTGGCGATGCGGGCGGGCGGCGCCGCCGCCGCGCTGCTCGCGGGGATCGCCTTTCCCGTCGTCCGGCTGCGCGTCGTGGTGCCGTGGCGCGAGCGGCGCGAGATGGCGGACGAGGCGCCGGGCTGGCTCGCCGATGCCTGGCCGGTGCCATGGCTGTTCGCCGCGCTGCTGCTCGTGGCGCTCCCGGCCGGCGCTTGGACGGCGGGGATCGTCGCGGCGCTCTGCGCGGTCGCGACCGGCTGGATGGCGGTGACCGCGGGCCGCGAGCCCGCGATCGGCAGCCCGCTCTACAAGATCTTCCTGTTCGCCGTGCTCGCGCTGATCGGCGGTGCCGCGTTCTTCGCGCTGTCGGGGCCGGAGAAGCTCGCGCTCAGCGTGTTCGCCGCCGCGTCGGGGCTGATCGCCTTCTCGGGCAGCGCCGGGCTCGCGGCGGCGCTGTGGCGGGTCATGCGGTGGCCGACGCTGGCGGCGCTGGCGATCACGATCACGCTGATCCTGTCGGTCATCGTCCGCTTCCAGCTGCCCGGCGCACCCGAGCCGCTGGTGCCATGGGGCGCGGTCGCGATCGCCGGCATGGTGCTGCTCGGCGCGGTGCGCGAGGTCGCCGACGGCAGCCCGGTGGTACCGGTGCTGCCCTGGACACGCTGGGGGCTGTGGATCATGCTGGTGTTCGCCGCGATCCTGTCGACCCCGCCGGTCGAGCGCGGCGGCGCCGTCCCCAGCGATCCGATGAAGCAGCTCGAGCAGCGCGAGCCGGGCTTCGCGGCGCTCAAGACCGGCAATCCCGGGCTCCATTCGGCGATCGCGCTGCTCCGTCAGCAGCAGGCGGACGGCACCAAGACCGCCGCCGAGGCGGGGCGCGAGATCGACCGGCTGGTCAACACCGCCTATCGCGAGCGCTTGCCGGTTGCCTCGTCCGAGTTGCTCGCCGCTGAGATGGACATCCGCCTCGCCACGCTGCGCGAGTATCGCACGCGCGACGTGCGGGCCTGCGCGACCGGCGAGGGTAAAACGCCGGACGTCAGCGAAAAGCTGCGCGAGCGCCATTATCGTCATGCGCTCAGGGTCGCCGGCAGCAGGCCTGCGGACGCGCTCGACCGGGCGAGCGGCCGCGCGATCCCCGCGGACGAGATGCTGCGTCTCGTGGCCACTGGCCATGCCACCAAGGCGGATCGCCTCGCGGCGGCGATGCGGGGCAGCGACTTGCGTGCGAAGTGCGATGCCCGCATCGCCTTCCTCGAGGCGCTGGTCGCGCAGCCCGACATCGACATCGCCAAAACGATGCGGCCCGCGCTCACCGCGCGGGCCGAACCGGATTCAGCGAAGTAGCGAGCGCTACGCGCGCACCATCACGCTCCTTGGGGCGCCGGGCTGCCGAACGGGCCCTTCGGCCGCCGCGTCTTGGGGATCGAGGTCCCCGCCGCCGCGACCGGGCCCTTGAGCGTCGACGGATCGGGCCGCCCGATATCGCCGTCGGCGAGCAGCTTCTTGATCTCCTCGCCCGACAGCGTCTCGTACTCGAGCAACGCGCCGGCCAGCGTGTGGAGCTGGTTGAGATGTTCGGTCAGCACCTCGCGCGCGCGCTTGAGGCCGCCCTCGACCGTCGACTTGATCTCATGGTCGATCAGTTGCTGAGTCTCGTTCGACATGTGCCGCGGCTGCGACGCCGAATAGCCGAGGAACGATTCGCCCTCGGGCTGGGCGTATTCGACCGGACCGACCTTGTCCGACATGCCCCACTTCGTGATCATGTCGCGGGCGAGGCCGGTGGCGTACTGGATGTCGCCCGACGCGCCCGACGAGACCTTGTCGTAGCCGAAGATGATCTCCTCGGCGACGCGCCCGCCCATCGCCACCGCGAGGTTCGCGTACATCTTGTCGCGGTGGTACGAATAGCTGTCCCGCTCGGGCAGGCGCATCACCATGCCGAGCGCGCGGCCGCGCGGGATGATCGTCGCCTTGTGGATCGGGTCCGATGCCGGCTCGTGCAGCGAGACGATGGCGTGGCCGGCCTCGTGATAGGCGGTCATGCGCTTCTCGTCGTCGGTCATCACCATCGAGCGCCGCTCGGCGCCCATCATGACCTTGTCCTTGGCTTCCTCGAACTCCTGCATCGCGACCAGGCGCTTGCCTTTCCGCGCGGCCATCAAGGCGGCTTCGTTAACGAGGTTGGCGAGGTCGGCGCCCGAGAAGCCCGGCGTGCCGCGCGCGATCGTGCGCGCGTCGACGTCGGGCGCCAGCGGCACCTTCTTCATATGGACCTGCAGGATCTTGACGCGGCCCTCGATATCGGGGCGCGGCACCACGACCTGGCGGTCGAAGCGGCCCGGGCGCAGCAGCGCCGGGTCGAGCACGTCGGGGCGGTTGGTCGCGGCGATGATGATGATGCCTTCGTTCGCCTCGAACCCGTCCATCTCGACCAGCAGCTGGTTGAGCGTCTGCTCGCGCTCGTCATTGCCGTTGCCGAGGCCGGCGCCGCGATGGCGGCCGACCGCGTCGATCTCGTCGATGAAGACGATGCACGGCGCCGACTTCTTGGCCTGCTCGAACATGTCGCGCACGCGAGACGCGCCGACGCCGACGAACATCTCGACGAAGTCCGAGCCGGAGATGGTGAAGAACGGCACGCCCGCCTCGCCCGCGATCGCGCGGGCGAGCAGCGTCTTGCCGGTGCCGGGCGAGCCGACCAGCAGCGCGCCCTTGGGGATCTTGCCGCCGAGGCGGGCGAACTTGGTCGGGTCCTTCAGGAACTCGACGATCTCCTGCAGCTCCTCGCGCGCCTCGTCGATGCCGGCGACGTCGTCGAAGGTGACCTTGCCTTCCTTCTGCGTCAGCAGCCGCGCGCGCGACTTGCCGAAGCCCATCGCACCCGAGCCCGAGCCCTTCTGCATCTGGCGCAGCACGAAGAAGGCGATGCCGAGGAAGAGCAGGAACGGCAGCGACTGGTAGAGCAGGTACAGCCACACCGAGGGCTGTTCCTCGGGCCGCGCGCTGATCGTCACGTTCTTGGCGCGCAGCGTCGGGATCAGCTGCGGATCGGGCACGGCGTTGGTGCGGAACTTGCTGTCGTTGGTCAGCGTGCCGGTGATCACGTTGCCGGCGACGTTCACGTCCTTGACGGTGCCCTGCTCGACCTTGTCGAGGAACTCCGAATAGGCGATCGTGCTGCCGGCCGTCTGGCTCGAGCGCGTGTCGAACATCGTCACGAACAGCGCGAGCGCGGCCAGGATGCCCACCCAGATGAGCAGGCTCTTCATCCAGGGATTGCCGTTATTCTCGGGGCCCTGCTGCTTGTCGTTGTCGTTCATTCGATTCCGGTACCTTGATTCCCCGATAAGATAGGGGCTGGCAGGTTAATGGCAATGGAACAGCGTCGGTCAGTGTGATCGGCGCGGCGGAGCCGGGGCGAACCGCCAGCGTCCGTCGCGCTCGGGGGTGACCATCACGCCGGCCTGGGTGGCGGGCCGGCCGGCCGCCAGCGCGTCGAGCAGCGGCTCGATATTGGCCGCATCGGAGAAGGCCGGCGCGGCGATGCCATGCGCCGCGCGCGTCTCGGCCACCGCACGGCGCACCAGCCGGCGCTGCACCTCGCGCGGCAGGTCGGCGGCGCGGAGCAGGCGCTTGCCCGGCGACCAGCGTTCCGCCTCGAACATCCGCGTCAACGCTTCGAGCGCGTCCTCGCTCTCCCCGATATGCGCGGCGGATTGCGCGAGCGCGGCGGGATCGAGCAGGGTCTGGTGCGTCAGGAAGGCGCGGAACCGCGTGCGGTCGTGGCGCGGGTCCTCGTTGGACGGGTCGTCCGCCCAGGGAACGCCCGCGGCCTCGGCAATCATCCGCAACCGGCCGCGGCGCCAGCCGAGCAACGGCCGCAGCAGCAGGCCATCGCGCTCGAAGCGCCACGGCCGGATCCCGCTCAGCCCGGCCACGCCGGACGCGCGGTTGAGGCGCATGAGCAGCGTTTCCGCCTGGTCGTCGGCATGATGCGCGGTCAGCAGCGGATAGGCGCCGCACCGCCCGGCCCATGACAGGAGCGTGTCGTAACGCGCCTCGCGGGCCTGTTTCTGAATGCTGCTGCCGGCAATCGGTCCCTCCGGGGAGAGGGTTTCGTGCGGCACGCCGAGGCCGGCGCAGACCGCCGCCACCATCGCTGCTTCCCCGGCCGCCTCGGGGCGCAGGCCGTGATCGACCGTCGCGGCGAGGATCCGCCCGGGAAAGGCGGCGGCGGCGAGCAGCAGCATCGCCATGCTGTCGGGCCCGCCGGACACGGCGAGCGCCACCGGCGCGTCATCCGCCAGCGCGCCGCCGACGGCCCGCACGCACAGCGCGTCGAAATCGCGCCGGAACCGCTCGACCCATTCGGGATCGACCGGCTTCAGCTCACTTGCACTTGCTGGCGGAACGGCCGGTGGCGACATCCATCTTCATCGCTTCGGAGAGGCGGTCGCCATAGACTTGCGTGAGCTCGTCATAGACCTTGCACACCTCGCTCGCCGGCTTCTTCATCTTCACCAGCGCTTGCGCGAGGTAATAGAGCGAATCCGGCGCGCGCTCGCCGTTCGGCATCTTCTGGTAGCTCTCGAAGAACGCGGTCGCGGCGAGCGCCGGCTTGCCCTGGTCGAGCAGCGCGCGGCCGAGCAGGTTCTGCGAATAGCTGGCGCGGCGGTGCTTGGGATATTTCTGGACGACGGTGCGCAGCTCGGGGATTGCCTTGTCATACTGCTTCGCCTGCCACAGGCGATAGCCGTAGACGTAGCCGTCCTCGGCGGGATCGTCGCTCTTGGGCCGCTCGACGCTCACCGCCGGGGTCGCCGGGCCGCCGACCGCGGGGCGCGCGGGTCCGGGCCGCGTCGCGCCGGTCACCGGCTCCTCGGTCTCGGCCGGCGCCGCGCCGGATTCGAGCACCTTGAGGCGCGCGTCGGTCGAGCGCTTATAGGCGTTGAACGCCTCCTCGAGCTGGCGCACGCGATACTGGCTCTGCTCGATCTGCCCGGTCATTTGCGACAGCTGCGATTCCATCGCGCTGACGCGGGCGTTGAGGTCGGCGACCACGCTGGTCGCGGGCAGGCCGGGCGCGGTCTGGGGCTGCTGCGGCGGGATGATCTGCGGCTCGATCGTCTGGCCGGCGCCGCCCGGGAAGACCTTGCGCTGCACCGCGCGCATCTCGCGCTCGAGCCGGTCGACCCGGCCCTCGATCGCGCCGCCCTGAGTTGTGCCGCGGCCGGTCTGCGCCGCCGTCGGCATGGCCGCCGCAAGCGCGGCCACCGCCGCCAAAGTTGCAATCAAACGCATCGAAGTCCCCGCAGGCGTAAACATCCTCAACGCCTTATACATGATATGCCGAATCTGTCGCCACGCTTAAGGGATGGTGGCGTTTCCGGCAGACGGTTCGGGTTCGAAGGCGGGCTGGAAGGCGGGATCGGTACCGCGGGTAGGCCCCGATGCCGCAGGCGCCGCGGGTCGCGGCGCGGCGCCGGCGTTCGGGGCCCCCGCCCCCGCCGTGCCGCGCGCGCGCAGCGCCTCGGCGCTGATCGGCACGTCCTTGATCGCGCGGCCGGGCTGGCCGAGCGGCGCGACGTCGGATCCGTTGATCGTCACGCGGATCGCCTCGGGCCGGCCGAGATTGATCATCGGGCCATTGGCGTTGGCGGGCACGTCATAGCGCTCGCCCACCGCCATCTCCTTCTCGAACAGCCGCTGGCCGCTGGCGTCGTAGATGCGGAGCCAGACCGGCTGGGTCGCGGTCAGCGTCACCTGGCCGCCATTGGCCGGCGCCGGGGTCGGCGAGGGCGAGGCTGCGGGGCCGGCGGCGGCCGGCGTCTCGGTCGGCGCCGGCTCGGGCTCGCCGCCGCTGCCGCGGAACAGGTCGGTGCCGTACCAGATGCCCACCGCGACCACGATCAGCGCCGCGATCACCGCACCGGCCCAGGCGAGCCCGCTCGGCGGCTCGCGCACCGGGTCCTGCGGATCGTAGCTCTCATAGACCTCGCGCGCGGCGAACAGGCTCTCGGTCTCGCTGCGCAACTCGCGCGCCAGCGCGACCTCGTCGGCGCCGACCGCGCGGGCATAGGCCTTGACGAAGCCGACCGCATAGGTCGGCGAGGGCAGGCCCGAATAGTCCGAATTCTCGATCGCCTGGAGATGGCGCAGCGGCACGCGCGTGCGCGCGGCGACGTCGGACAGCTCCAATCCCTGCGCGATCCGCGCGTCGCGCAGCTTCTCCCCGACCTTCTCGGGGAAGAGCGTCGGGTTCTCGCCGGATTCGCCGTCCATTCAATTCACTCCGGTCGCACTGGGGGTCAGGCCAGGGGGATGCAGCCGCGGTGCGGTGTCCACCACCCGCCCTTCGCTGTCAACGCTGGCAGCCGGAAAATAGCCGCGAATCAGGCCAGCTCGACTCCATGCGCCTGCGCCCAATCCTCCAGCGCGGCGCGCATGTCGTCCGGCGGCAGCGCGAGCAAGCCGGCCATCGCCCCGATCAGGGCACCGCGGTCGAGCGTGCGCAGCATCGCCTTGATCGGCCCGACCGCCGCGGGAGTGATCGACAGCCGCTCGATGCCGAGCCCGATCAGCGCCATCGCCTCGAGCGGGCGCCCGCCCATCTCGCCGCACACCGCGAGCGGCACGCCCGCGGCGTTGGCCTCGAGCGTCACGCGGCGCAGGAAGCGCAGGATCGAGGGGGAGAGCCAGTCGTAGCGCACCGCGAGCTTGGGATGCGCGCGGTCGGCGGCGAACAGGAATTGGGTCAAGTCGTTGGTACCGACCGAGAGGAAATCGATCTTGGGCAGCAACAGGTCGAGCACCTCGGCCAGCGCCGGCACCTCGAGCATCGCGCCGTAGCGGATCTGCAGCGGGAGCTTGTGTCCGCGCGCCTCCAGCCAGGTGCGCTGGCTCTCGAACAGCGCACGCGCCTGATCGAACTCCCACGGCTCGCTGACCATCGGGAACATGACGTTGAGCGTGCGCCCGGCGGCGGCCTCCAGCAGCGCGCGCGCCTGCACCTTCATCAGGCCTTCGCGGTCGAGCGCCAGGCGCAGCGCGCGCCAGCCCATCGCCGGGTTCTCCTCGTCGCCATTCTCGTCATGGTCGAGATAGGGGAGCGCCTTGTCGCCGCCGATATCGACGGTGCGGAACGTCACCGGCCGATCGCCCGCGGCATCGAGCACGTCGCGGTAGAGGCGGCGCTGCCCCTCGCGCTGGGGCAGGGTGGCGGAGACGAGGAACTGGAATTCGGTGCGGAACAGCCCGATGCCGTCGGCGCCGGTCAGGTCGAGCGCGGCGACGTCGTCGCGCAGGCCGGCATTGACCATCAGCGTGACGCGATGCCCGTCCTTGGTCACCGGCGCCTCGCCCTTGAGCGCGGCGAAGGCGGCGCGGCGCTTCTGGGTGATCAGCAGCTTGGCGTCGAACGCCTCCTCCATCGCCGCGGTCGGGCGGATGATCAGCGTGTCCTCGGTCACGTCGACCAGCAGCCGGTCGCCCTCGGCGATCAGGCGGCGGATATCCCTGACCCGGCCCAGCATCGGTACCCCCATCGCGCGCGCGACGATGGTCACGTGCGCGGTGAGCGAGCCTTCCTCGAGCACCACGCCCTTGAGGCGCCGGCGGTCGTACTCGAGCAGCTCGGCCGGACCGAGGTTGCGCGCGATCAGGATCGAGTCCTGGCGCAGGCCTAGCTGCGCCGCGGTGCCGAGCTGGCCCGAGACGATGCGCAGCAGCCGGTTGGAGAGGTCCTCCAGGTCGTGCATGCGGTCGCGCAGCAGCGGATCGTCGATCTGCCGCATGCGCATCCGCGTGCGCTGCTGGACGCGCTCGATCGCCGCCTCGGCGGTGAGGCCGCTGTCGATCGCTTCGTTGATGCGCCGCGACCAGCCCTCGTCATAGGCGAACATCTTGTAGGTCTCGAGGACCTCCTCATGCTCGCCGCCGACGCCGAACTCGGCCTGGCTGGTCATGCGGTCGATCTGCTCGCGCATCTTGTCGAAGGCGGCATAGACGCGGTGGCGCTCGGCCTCGATGTCCTCGGCGACGGTATGCTCGATGGTGATGCGCGGCTGGTGGAACACCGCGGCCCCCGCCGCCATCCCCTCGACCAGCTTGAAGCCCGACACGCGCGCCGTGGCGGTGGACTGGGGCCGGGTCGATCCGCCGCCGCCCGCGGCGTCGATCAGCCCGGCATTGGCGATCAGCTCGCTGAGCACCATCGCCACGGTCTGCAGCGCCTCGATCTCGACCTCTTCGTACTTGCGCGGCTCGGCATGCTGCACCGCCAGCACGCCCACCGCGCGCTCCTTGCGGATGATCGGCACGCCGGCGAAGCTGTGGAAGCGCTCCTCGCCCGTTTCGGGGCGATAGGCGAAGTCGGGATGCGCCGCCGCCTCGTCGAGGTTCAACGTCTCGACATTGGCCGCGATCGTGCCGGTCAGGCCCTCGCCCAGGGCGAGCTTGGTGACGTGGACCGCCTCCTGCGCCAGCCCGCGCGTCGCGAACAGCTCGAGCACGCCCTCGCGCAGCAGGTAGATCGAGCAGACCTCGCTATCCAGCGCCTCGCCGATGATGTTGACGACCGAGTTGAGCTTGGCCTGCGCCGCCGCGCGCGAGGCCATCACGTCGTGCAGCCGCGTCAGGATCTCTCGGGCGGATGCGGCGGCGGAAACGGGCATGGAATCGCGCTAACAGATTGCGCCGTCCGGCGCCATCGCGGCGCGCAGGCGTCAGGGTATGATTTCCCCCGGCATCACCGCCGCCACCACGACCGGCGCATCCGGCGCGACGACGACCCGGCCCGCGCGCCATTCGGCCAGCGCCAGGCGATAGGCGTCATAGTCGCGATAGAAGTCGGTGAACGGCGCCTCGAGCCGCGCGATCGCCGTCGCGGCAAAGGCCGGGAACTCGGCCTCGGCGACCAAGGTCGCCTCGCTCAGCACGCGGTGCGCGACGTCGCAGAAGGCGCGCTGCGCGGGCGGCTGCGCGAAGAAATTGTAGAGCCGGGTCATCGCCCCGTCATGCTCGTTCTGCCACTGCGCGCCATAGCGCACGCGATAGGTGGCGCGCACCGCGCCGTCGGCCGCGGCGAGCACCGCGTGCTTCTCGCGCAGCAGGCCGTTATAGGCGGCGACCCGCTGCGCCTCGTACGCGTCGCGGCAGCCCAGCGCGGCGACGTTGAGCGCGGCGCGCACGTGCCAGGTCGCTTCCTCGTGCGAGATGCCGAGATTGGGCGTGTGATAGCGCCCCGCCGCGTCGCGGATCGGGATGCGCTCGTGGGCGGTCGCGCCCGGCGGCGGCGCCGGCGGCGCGACCTGCGCCGATGCGGGTGAGACGGCCAGCGCAAATGCCGCGCCGCAAGCGCGTACGAACAGCTTTTCCATGATGCCCCCCGGGTGATGATTCCCCGCGGGCAAGTGTCCGCCGATGCGGCTGCCGGGCCGCTAACAAATCAGGTGAATCTCGCGCAAAGCACGATAATTTCCCTGCGGTTTCAAACACTTGTTACGTCAACGTAACGAAACCTCAGGCCGTGGCGCGCTTCTCCAGCGCGTGCGCCGCTTCGGCCATCAGCTGGGCGATGATCTCGGCGACCGGCTCCTCCCGGGTCACCATCCCCACCGACTGGCCCGCCATCAGGCTGCCATGCTCGATGTCGCCGTCGATCACCGCGCGGCGCAGCGCGCCCGCCCAGTAATGCTCGATCTGCAGCTGCGCCTCGGCCATCTCGACCGCGCCGTCGTCCAGCGCCTGCGCCACCTCGCGCTGCTTGGCGGTGAACAGCTCGCTCCCGGCATTCTTGAGCGCGCGCACCGGGATCACCGGCAGGCGCGGATCGATCTGCACGCTGGCGACCGCGTCGCGGGCCGAGGCGCGGAAGAACGCCTTCTTGAAATTGGCATGCGCGATGCTCTCGCTCGCGCAGGCGAAGCGCGTGCCGAGCTGGACGCCCGCCGCGCCCATGTCGAGATAGCCGGCGATCGCCTCGCCGCGCCCGATCCCGCCGGCGACGAACACCGGGACCTGCTCGGCGACCTCGGGCAGGATCTCCTGGGCGAGCACGCTGGTCGAGACCGGCCCGATATGCCCGCCGGCCTCCATCCCCTCGACCACCAGCGCATCGACGCCCGAGCGGATCAGCTTCTTGGCGAGGCTGAGCGCGGGCGCGAAGCAGATCAGCTTCGCGCCATTCCCCTTGATCGCGTCGAGGCTGCCGGCCGGCGGCAGCCCGCCCGCCAGCACGATGTGCGTGACCTGGTGCCTGGCGCACACGTCGATCAGCTCGAACAGCTGCGGATGCATGGTGATCAGGTTGACGCCGAACGGCTTGTCCGTCAGCGCCTTGGTTCCGGCGATCTCGGCGTCGAGCAGCTCGGGCGTCATCGCCCCGCACGCGATCAGCCCGAAGCCGCCGGCGTTGGAGATCGCGGCGACGAGGTTGCGCTCGCTCACCCACGACATCGCGCCGCACAGGATCGCGGTCTCGGACCCGAGGAACTCGACGCCGCGCGCCATGCGGCGCTGAAGCCGCTCTTGACCAATGCTCATGCGCGCGGGCCTAGCCGGGCGAAGCGGTTTCAGGCAAGCAGATGATATGCGGCAGGACATCGGCGAGCTCGTCATCGGCACTCCGGGGCAGGGGCTGCACGAATTCACCCCCGCTGTGCTGCGCTGGGCCGCGGGCACCGGCATCGCCACCGGCCTGCTCACCCTGTTCGTGCGCCACACCAGCTGCTCGCTGCTGATCCAGGAGAATGCCGCCCCGGCCGCACGCCGCGACCTCGAACGCTGGCTCGCCCGCCTCGCGCCGGAATCCGACGCCTATGAGCATGACGACGAAGGGCCGGACGACATGCCCGCGCACCTGCGCGCCGCGATCACTACGACCTCGCTGGCGATTCCCGTCGCGAATGGCGTGCCGGTGCTCGGCACGTGGCAGGGCATCTATCTGTTCGAGCATCGCCGCGCAGCCCATCGGCGGCGGGTGGCGGTGCATCTGATGGGGCAGTAGGCGCGCTTACGCCGCCTCGTCCTCCGGCGCGTCCAGCCCGTACGCCGTGTGCAGCACGCGCACCGCGAGCTCGGTCTCGTCCTCGTGGATCAGCACCGAAACCTTGATCTCGCTGGTGGTGATGGCGAGGATGTTGATGCGGCGCTCGCCCAGCGTGTCGAACATCGTCGCGGCGACGCCGGCATGGCTGCGCATGCCTACGCCGACGACGCTGATCTTGGCGATCTTGGTGTCGTGGATCAGCTCGTCATAGCCGATCGGGCCCTTGGCCTTGCCGAGCACGTCGAGCGCGCGCGTCAGCTCGGCGCGCGGGACGGTGAAGGTCACGTCGGTCGAGCCGGTGGCGTGCGCCACGTTCTGCACGATCATGTCGACGTTGATCCCCGCCTCGGCCAGCGGGCCGAAGATGTGCGCCACCGCGCCCGGCCGGTCGGGGACGTTGGTGAGCGTCACCTTCGCCTCGTTCTTGTCGTGCGCGATGCCGGTGATCAGCTGGCGTTCCACGTCGTCAATCTCCTCTTCGCCGACGATCAGCGTGCCGCGATGGCCCATCTCGTCATGCGTATCCTCGAACGAGGAAAGCACGCGCACGCGCACGCCTTCCTTCATCGCCAGGCCGACCGAGCGGGTCTGGAGCACCTTCGCCCCGACGCTCGCCAGCTCCAGCATCTCCTCGTAGGTCACCTTGGTCAGCTTGCGTGCCCTGGGCACGATGCGCGGGTCGGTGGTGTAGACCCCGTCGACGTCGGTGTAGATGTCGCAGCGGTCGGCCTTCATCGCCGCCGCCACCGCCACCGCGCTGGTGTCCGACCCGCCGCGGCCGAGCGTGGTCACGCGATTGTCCTCGGCCAGGCCCTGGAAGCCGGGGATCACCGCGACGTTGCCGTCGGCGAGGCTGGCGTTGAGCTCGGCGGTGTCGATCGTCCCGATCCGCGCGCTGGCGTGCGCGCTGCTGGTGTGGACCGGCAGCTGCCAGCCGAGCCACGAGCGCGCGGGCACGCCCATCGCCTGCAGCACGATCGCCAGCAGCCCGCTGGTCACCTGCTCGCCCGAGGACACGACCACGTCGTACTCGCGCAGGTCGTAGAGCGGCGAGGCTTCCTTGCAGAAGCCGACCAGCCGGTCGGTCTCGCCGGCCATCGCCGAGACGACCACCGCGACCTGGTTGCCCGCTTCCCACTCGGCCTTGACGCGATTGGCGACGTTGCGAATCCGCTCGATGCCCGCCATCGACGTGCCACCGAACTTCATCACGATCCGCGCCATTTGTGTCTCGCCCCCTTGGGTAGGTGTGGGCGCGCTGATAGGAGGGGGGGATGGCGATGACAAGCAAAGCAACCATTGACCCGCGTGAAGCTGAGCATTTCGGGCGGCTGGCGGCGGACTGGTGGAACCCAAAGGGGTCCTCGGCGATGCTCCACCGCCTCAATCCGCCGCGGCTGCGCTATATCCGCGAGGCGGTCGATGGGCATTGGGGAAGCGACCCCAATGGCTTCACCCCGCTCGCCGGCAAGACCGCGCTCGACGTCGGTTGCGGCGCGGGCCTGTTGTGCGAGCCGCTCGCCCGGCTCGGCGCGAGCGTCACCGGGGTCGATGCCGCGCCCGAGAATATCGGCGCGGCGCGGGCGCACGCCGCGGCCTCGGGGCTGGCGATCGACTATCAGGCCGGCGAGTTCGAGGCCGTCGCCAGGGGCCGGACCTACGACCTCGTCACCTCGATGGAGGTGATCGAGCATGTGACGGACCCCGCCGCCTTCGTCGCCGGTCTCGCCGCCGCGCTCGCGCCGGGCGGCCTCATGATCCTCTCCACCCCCAACCGCACGCCGCTGTCGCGCCTGGCGATGATCACGGTGGGCGAGGGGCTCGGCATGATCCCGCGCGGCACGCACGACCATGCCAGGTTCATCACCCCGGACGAGCTGACCAGGCTGCTCGCCGGTGCCGGCCTCGAGGTCGCCGACTTGCGCGGCCTCAGCTTCTCGCCGATGGCGGGCTTCCACCTCTCGGACGACACCAGCCTCAACTATCTGCTGACGGCGCGGCGCTCGGCATAGCGGTCGGGAATGCGCGGCGAGCGGTGGATGCGGTCGAAGATCACCGAGCGCTGCCGGTCGGGCTTTGCCGCATCCGTCCCGGGCTGCTGGTCGTCGCCTATTACGCGTCTCGCCCCGACATGCGAAACAGCGTTCCCGCGGTCACCCACAGCCCGGTGAAGAAGGCGGTCAGCACGACCACGTCGCGCGGCCAGCCCCGTCCCTCGATGCCGAGATCGCCGGCCAGCGCGATCACCCCGACGATCAGCTGCGCGGCGGCGGCGGCGAACAGCGTTCGCGCCAGGCCCTCCGGCTTGAAGCCCCCGACGCACGCCCCGCCGACCAGGATCGTGATCACGCCGGCGAACATCAGGTTCGCGGGGTTGCCCTCATGGCCGATGATCCCCACCGCGAGGTTGATCCAGATGAGCAGGAACAGCCCCAGCGTCGTCAGCACCGACGCCGCGCGATAGGCGACGCTCGGGGCGCGGCTCGCGAGGAAGTCGTAGGCGCCGAGGATCGCGGCGAACAACATGCCCATCACCACGAAGTCCGATGCGGTCCAGTCGACCTCGCTGGTGTAGCGCATCGCGATCGCGGGCACGCACAGCAGCCCCGCCGCCGCGCTCCAGCGCGCCACGCGCCACCAGTTGATCCGCTTCGTCTGCGTCATTGCCGTCATGTCTCAGCCTCGTCTTGATGAGGCCTTCCGGTCTCACGCGCCGGCGATGAGCGTCATGAGCGGGGCATGAGGATTGTGTGAGCGATGCGCGGACGGCATTTTCCTACAGCACCCGATCCGTGATAGCTGGTTCGTCCCATGCTGCACCGGGACGCCTTTCCATCCGATTCGATCCGCCTTTCCGCCGCGTCATGGATGCGCTTGTGCCGCGTCACCGCCGCGTTGCCGGCGCGCGACTGTCGCGTCGGTGCCGCGTTACCGGCGCACCGGCGCGGCGCCGATGGCGCGTCACCGCCGCTTCGGCGGCGCGTCACCGCCGCGTTGCCGGCGCGTCGCGGGCGCTTTTGGCGCCAAACCCCTTCATTCCGTCAACCTTGTCAACCGCCGCCGTCAGAACAGCCGCCCGCCGTTCGGCACCGCGACGCTCGGGTGGAACAGCACGACCTTGCCCTCGGCATCGGGGAAGCCCAGCGTCAGCACCTCGGACATCATCGGCCCGATCTGGCGCGGCGGGAAGTTGACTACCGCCGCCACCTGCCGCCCGGGCAACTCGTCGAGCGCATAATGCTCGGTGATCTGGGCCGAGGAGCGCTTGACCCCGATCACGGGGCCGAAGTCGATCGTCAGCCGGTAGGCGGGCTTGCGCGCTTCCGGGAACGGCTCGGCGGCGAGGATCGTGCCGACGCGGATGTCGACCGCCAGGAACTGGTCGAAGCTGATCTCCGCCGCGGCCGGCGCCGTGGCGTCGTGGTTCATGTGCATGAGGAACTCCTTACTTATATCCTCCCTCTGGCGGGGGAGGGTTCGGGACATCTAGAGGCTCGCCCCGTCGAACTTGTGGATGGTCAGCGAATCGAGGTCGATATCGTCGGCGCAGCGCAGGTTGATCGCCGCCATCGCCTTGCCGTCCGGCCCGGTCCCGCCGCCATAGGGCGCACAGCCGCAGGTCTTGCAGAAGGTGTGGCGGATATTGTGGCGGTTGAACTGGTAGATCGTCGTCGCATCGGGATCGCCATGCGCGGTGAACTGCTCCGCGGGCGCGAAGTGGAGCAGATAGCCCTTGCGCCGGCAGATCGAGCAGTTGCACGCCAGCGCCGCGGTCGGCGCGTCGCCCTCGAGCGTGTAGCTCATCTTGCCGCAATGGCAGCTTCCGGTGACGGGCATCTCGGCTCTCCCTCGTTGACAGGCTCGCCGTGGTTCGCACAGTCGCGCCCGGAAGGAAACCGCATGGCCGTGAAGCTGCATCCCGATTGGCTCGAACCGCTCCAGCGCGAGTTCGACGCGCCGTACATGGCGTCGCTGCGCCAGTTCCTGGTTGACGAGAAGGCGGCGGGAAAGCGCATCTTCCCCAGGGGCGGCGACTGGTTCCGCGCGCTCGACCTGACCCCGCCGCAGGACGTGCGCGTCGTGGTCCTGGGGCAGGATCCCTATCACGGCGAGGGGCAGGCGCACGGCCTGTGCTTCTCGGTCCAGCCCGGCGTGCGCGTGCCGCCGAGCCTGGTCAACATCTACAAGGAACTGCAGTCCGATCTCGGCATCCCGCCCGCGCGCCACGGCTTTCTCGAGCATTGGGCGAAGCAGGGCGTGCTGCTGCTCAACAACTGCCTGACGGTCGAGATGGGCCGCGCCGCCTCGCACCAGGGGCGCGGGTGGGAGAAGTTCACCGACGCGGTGGTGGCGCATGTCAACGCCGGCGAAAAGCCTGTGGTGTTCATGCTGTGGGGCAGCCACGCGCAGCGCAAGGCGCCGTCGGTCGATCCGCGGCATCTGGTGCTCAAGTCGGTCCATCCCTCGCCGCTCTCGGCGCATGGCGGCTTCTTTGGCTGCCGCCATTTCTCGAAGGCGAACGAATTTCTCGAAGCGAACGGGCGCGGCGCGATCGACTGGGCGTTGCCGCCGCTGTGAAGCGGGACAACGCCAGCCGGGAGAACCCTTCAGAAGCTGATCCGCGCCGCCACGCGGATGTCGCGGCCGGCGAGCGGCACGAAGTCCTTGGTGAACGAGGCATGGCGCCGCGCCTCGACGTCGAAGATGTTGTCGGCGGAGAGGATCAGCGCGGTCTCGCGCTTCTCGCCGAACGGGTGCCAGGTGAGCGAGGCGTTGACCAGGGTGAAGGCCGGGGTCTCGGTCTCGAACGCGGCGATGCGCGACTGCTTGGTGACATGCTCGACCTCGACCCGCCCGCCGAACGGGCCGTGGCTGGCGTCGAGCCCGGCGAGGACGCGGAAGGGCGGGATGCGCGGCACCGGGCTGCCGTCCTCGAGCGTGGCGCGGACATAGTCGGCGACGAGGTTGCCGCCGAGCGTGAAGCCGCCCTGCTTGAGCAGCGTCGCCGAGACCTCGCCCTCGACGCCGAGATAGCGGGCGTCGGCCTGGCGGTACTGGAACACCGGCAGCTCGTCGATCTCGAGGCCGGTCTCGGTCTCGTAGATATAGTCGGTGAACCAGTTGGCGTAGCCGGCGAGCTGGAACTTGAGCCCGCCGAGCGCGCCGCGCGCATAGACTTCGCCGCCCCAGCTCTTCTCGGTGCGGAAATTGGGGTCGCCGACCTCATAGGCCTGGGTCGCCACGTGCGGCCCGTTGGAGAACAGCTCCTCGGCCGAGGGCGCGCGGACCGCGCGCGAGGCGTTGACCCCGATCTTGACCAGCGGGGCGACCTCGTACGACAGGCCGACCGCGCCGGAGAAGGCGTCGAACCCGCGATCGACCCGCCCGACCGGCGCATCCTCGTCGAGCCCCAGCTTGACCGAATTGGAGCGGACGTTGGTGTGCTCGTAGCGCAGCGCGCCCTCGAGCCCGAGCCCGCCGCCGAGCTTGAGCTCCTGCAGCGTGAACAGGCCGTACTGGTCGGTCGTGTTCTCGGGCACGAACGCCTCCTCGCCGACGGCGGAGAAGTCGCGGGTCATGCCCTGGAAGCCGATCACGCCGCGCCAGCCGTCGCGGTCCGCCTGGACCAGCTCGAGCCGGCCCTCGAACCCGGTCGAGTTGAAGACGGTGCCGGTTTCCGAGCCTTCGAACTCAGTGTGCTTGTAATCCGAATAGCCCGCGCGGACGCGGATGCTGTCGAGGAACCCGCCTCCGGTCTTGACCTCACCGCGCAGGTCGGCGCGGAGCTGGTGGAGGCCGATGGTGACATGCTCCTCGCCCTCGTCCTCCGCGCCGCCGTCATGCGCATGGCCCGCGCCGGGCCGCGCGGGGACGCCATAGTCGGTGTCGTAGTAGCCGACGGAAAAGCCGAGGCTTCCGCCGTCGTTGATCAGCGAGAGCCCGCCGCCCACCGTATAGGTCCGCGTCCCGCTGTTGGGCAGCCGCCCGCGCTGGTTGGCGAGCGCGGTCGCCTCGGCCGCTTCGTCGAGATGGCCTTCCGCGGTCTCCTCGGCGGCGATTGCGAGCTGCTCGGCACGGAGCGGGGCGCTCAGAATATAGCCGCCGGTGCGCATATCGTCGGTCTTGCGGTAGCTGCCGTCGAGGTGGAGCACGAACTGCTTGTCGAGCGCGACGTCCACCGCCGCGCCGCCGCTGCGCTCCTCGGCCGCCGAACCATAGGTGCCGACCGCGTCGACATGGAATCCGTTCTCGGGCACCGCGCGCGGGATGCGGCGGTCGAGCACGTTGACCGCGCCGCCGATCGCCTGGCTGCCGAACAGCAGCACCGCGGGGCCGCGCAGCACCTCGATCCGCTCGGCCGTCAGCGGGTCGATCGACACGGCATGGTCGGTCGAGGTGTTGGACACGTCGAGTGTGCCCAGGCCATCGGACAGGACGCGCACGCGCTCGCCCTGGAAGCCGCGCAGCACCGGCCGCGACGCACCCGGGCTGAACGAGGTCGCCGAGACCCCCGGCACCTGGGTCAGCGTGTCGCCGATCTGGCCGCGAATGTCGCGCACCAGCTCGTCGCCCGACACCACCGACGCGCCCGCGAGCAGGTCGAGATCGGCGACATAGGGCGCGGTGATCACCACATCGGCGTCCGAATCGCCATGCACCGCGCTGCGGCTGGTGGCGTCGCGCTCGGCATGGTCGGTGGTCTGCGCGAAGGCGGGGAGGGCGAAGGCGCTGGTGGCGAGGAGAAGTGCGATACGCTTCATGGATACACGGTCCCTGGACTCAAACCGCGCCGCTGTAAGTGCAACGTTACATCATCACAAGTGCAAATACGGAAAAGACGCGCCGGCCGGCGCCGTCATTGCGGCGCGACACGATCCTCCACCACCGGCACGAAGCGTCGCCCGTCCCATAGCGAGGCGGTGAAGCCGCGGCTGCCGTCGGGGGCCATCGTCCAGCGCCAGCGCAGGGAACCGTCGGGCGAGGCGCCGGCGCCGCTGTCCGGTCCGGCGGCGGCGGGCGGCGAGGGCGGCACGGCGCGGCACGCCGCCCGGCGCACCCTGGGCGGCTCGGGCAGGCGGCGAGGCGCCTTCAGCTCGTCGCCGCCGTCATAGATCCATTTCCACCCGCCACCGGCCTGGCGCACCCATATGGTGGTGAAATAGCCCGATCCGCCCGGCCGCACCCAGGGTCCCGTGTTCACCGCCATGTTGCCGTCGCACGAGACATAGCTTTCCGCCGGCCACCATTGCACCGCGATCGGCGGGTCCTTGCGGTCCTTGAGGAAGGCCTGGGCGTTGCGCGGCCTGGGCACGAACATCACCGCATCGTCGGTGGCGTAGCGGCGAAAGGCGGTCCATTGCCCTTCGGTCTGCGCGGCGCGGTTGAAGTCGCGCTCGGCCGCCACCGCCGTCCCCGCCTGCATCAGCAGCAGGGCGGCGAGAATCACAGCGCCGCCAGGTCCAGCGCGAGGCCCTCGCGGCGGTGCGCGGCGACCAGCGTGTTGCGCAGCAGGCAGGCGATCGTCATCGGCCCGACCCCGCCCGGCACGGGGGTTATCGCGCCCGCGACCGAGGCCGCGCTGTCGAACTCGACATCGCCGGTCAGCGCGCCGTCGACGCGGTTGATGCCGACATCGATCACGGTCGCGCCGGGCTTGAGCCACTCGCCCTTGACGAAGCCTGCCCGACCGACCGCCGCGACGACGATATCGGCGCGTGCGACATGGCCCGGCAGGTCCCGGGTGCGCGAATGGGCGAGCGTCACGGTGCAGCTCGCCTGGGTGAGCAGCGCCGCCATCGGCTTGCCGACGATGTTCGAGCGGCCGATCACCACCGCGTCGAGGCCCGAGAGGTCGCCGAGCTGGTCCTTGAGCAGCATCAGGCAGCCGAGCGGGGTGCAGGGGACGAAGCCGTCGATCCCCGTCGCCAGCCGCCCGGCATTGACCGGGTGGAAGCCGTCGACATCCTTGTCGGGGTCGATCCGCAGCAGCACCGCCTGCTCGTCGAGTTGCGCGGGCAGGGGGAGCTGGACGAGGATGCCGTCGACCTGCGGGTCGGCGTTGAGCCGGTCGACCAGCGCGATCAGCGTCGCCTGGTCGGTGTCGGCGGGCAGGCGGTGCTCGAAGCTCGCCATGTTGGCGGCGACCGTCGCCTTGCCCTTGCTGCGGACATAGACCGAGGACGCCGGATCCTCGCCGACCAGCACCACGGCGAGCCCGGCCTTGCGCCCCGCCCGCGCCTCGAATGCCGCCGCCGCCTCGCCCACGCGAGCGCGCAGGCCAGCCGCGAAAGCCTTGCCGTCGATGATCTCAGCCGTCATGCGCTGCCCCATAGAACTTCGCGGCAATCGCCGCCAGCGCCGAAGCGTCGCCCGCGATGGTCAGCCGCTTGAGCCGGGCGGTCTCGCCTGCGATCAGCTTCACGTCGCGCTTCGCCACGCCGAATGTCCTTGCGACCAGCTCCGTCAATGCCGCGTTGGCCGCGCCCTCCACCGGCGGGGCAGCGAGCCGGGCGGCGAAATGTTCGGGCGTCCCTGCCAGGAACGCGTTCATCGACGCGCGCGGCGTCACCCGCACCGCGATGCGGATCCCCTCGGCAGCCGCCTGCCAGGCCGTGCTCACATCCCGGGGCTGGCCAGCGCCGCGTCGAGATTGGGGATCACCGCATAGTTGATCACCGCGATCAGGATCAGCACCACGAACGGCGCGAAGTCCATCGGCCCGGTATCGGGCAGGATGCGGCGGATCGGGCGGTAGATCGGCTCGGTCAGCGTGTTGAGCCCGCGCCACAGCGCGCTCACGAAATCATTATAGGTGTTGATCACGTTGAACGCGATCAGGATCGACAGGATCGCCTGGACGACGATGATCCACCACAGCACGTTCAGCAGGATCTGGACGATGTCGAAGGTGATCGCGAGAGCGGTATCCAACAGGGCCTCCGGAGTTTTCTTGGCGCTTCTACCGGAAAGCCCGGCACGGCGGCAACCGTATTAGCTATATAATACGCCTCAGCGGTGAACCAAGGTGCCCGCGCCTTGGGTGGTGAAGATTTCGAGCAGCATCGAATGCGGTACCCGCCCGTCGAGGATGACCGCGGCGTCGACGCCGGCATCGACCGCTGCGACGCAGGTCTCGACCTTGGGGATCATGCCCCCGCTGATCGTGCCGTCGGCCTTGAGCGCGGCGATGCGGCCGGGGTCAAGGTCGGTGAGCAGCTCCTTGTCCTTGCTCAGCACGCCCGGCACGTCGGTCAGCAGGAAGAAGCGCGACGCGCCCAGCGCGCCCGCGATCGCGCCCGCCATCGTGTCGGCGTTGATGTTGTAGGTGTGGCCGTCGGCGCCCATCGCGATCGGCGCCACCACCGGGATGAAACCCTGCGCCGAGAGCGTGGTCAGTACGCTGGCGTCGACCGCCACCGGCTCGCCGACGAAGCCGAGATCGACATGGCGCTCGATCCCCTGCAGCGGATCGGCTTCGCTGCGGCCGACCTTGCGCGCGGTGACCAGCCCCGAATCCTTGCCCGAGATGCCGATCGCCTTGCCGCCCGCGGCGCCGATCCAGGAGACGATCTCCTTGTTGATCGATCCGGCGAGGACCATCTCGGCGATCCGCGCGGTCTCGGCATCGGTGACGCGCAGCCCGCCGACGAACTGCGATTCGACGCCGAGTCGCTTGAGCATCTGCCCGATCTGCGGCCCGCCGCCATGCACCACTACAGGGTTGATGCCCACCGCCTTGAGCAGCACCACGTCCTCGGCGAAGTCGCGCGCCAGCTCGGGATCGCCCATCGCGTGGCCGCCATATTTCACGACGAAGGTCTTGCCCGCATAGCGCTGCATGTAGGGCAGCGCGTCGGTCAGCGTCTCCGCCTTGGCGAGCATCCGGGGATCGGGGGCATGATCGGTCATGCGCGGCGCATTAGCGCGAGTTGCCGGGATGCGAAAGCGGCGGAGGGGTGGCATCGAAGCCGCACCGTCGCGAAGTTGACAAAGTTACGCGGAACGCGATTCATTCTGTCAACTTGGTCGCCCTTGTCGGGTGGGGGGGGGGCGCAGACTCGCGTTGCTCGGAATCGACGAAATCAAAGAGCGGTGCTTGGCACCGAACGACGCAAGCAAATGAATTCCAACATTGCAAGCGCGGCGTCGGCTATTGGTGGTTTGCGGACCTCAATCGTAATCCGGAATGGGAGATACACTCCATGGTGCACCCGCGCGTGTGCGTTCCGCTTCAAAGCCCATTTCGACGGTAGGCAGAAAGAGCAAATCAGGCTGCCATTCCAAGACATGTGACGCGTGCAGCCAGCGACATTGCGTATCGAAGTCGTGGCCACTTGCTCCGCACAGAAACTGTAAATCTCCATCTGACTCATGCGCGAAGAGGAGCACTGGTGCTCCATCCATCACATGTTGGCAGGTGAAGCAGCCTTTGTCGGCATCAAACGTGTATCCGGCAAAACTTATGGTCGAGCTTTCCATGGCAAGCGTCTTGCCACTGCGGTCTTCATGTCCGCTATGGGGTCGTTAGCGGCCCTACCCGACGGAGGATGCCGCGGCCAGCTGTCAGGCCGCCTCGTCAGGCGCTGCGATCCAGGCTCCGTCCGATCGCGACGAAGCCCGCGATCAGCGCCGGGATCAGCACGATCGACAGCACCACCTTGGCCAGCATCTGGCCCATCAGCAGGTGGCCGATCGGGAACTCGCCGTAGAAGGCGACGGTGATGAAGATCAGCGTGTCGACGATCTGGCTCAGCACGCCCGCGATCGCGCCGCGCAGCCACATCATCTTGCCGCCCTCGCGCTTCAAGGCGCTGAAGATGGTGACGTTGAGCAGCTGCGAGGCGCCATAGGCGGTGATCCCGCCCAGCCAGATGCGCCAGGTGCCGCCCATCATCATGTCGAACGCGGCGCGGCGCTCGGCCGGCATGTCGGCGGCGGGCGGGAGGGTCAGCACCAACGCGGTCAGCGCGATCGAGGCGAGCAGCGGGATGAAGCCGAGCAGCACGAGCCGGTTCGCCACCGTGCGCCCGTGCATTTCGGCGACGGCGCTGGAGACAGCGACCAGCAGCAGGAAAGCGAAGATGCCGGCTTCCACCGCGAGCGGCCCCAGCGCCACCTGCTTGTTGCCCAGCACGCCGGCGATGCAGACCATGCCGCCGTAGAAGATCGAGAGGGTGAAGAGCGAGCGCGAGAGCGGAGCCGGAGTGTGCATGGCCGTTGCTAGCCCGGTTTCCGTGGATACGGAAGCACCTAGCGATGCGCGAATCGTGCGCTATGCTGCAGCCCCATATGCCGCGCGACAGACGTGGCGCTTGGGGGCTTCTCACTTGAACAATCTTCCGATCGGTATCCTGGGCATCGCCGCGATCCTCGGCATCGCCGTCCTGCTCTCGTCCAACCGCCGCGCGATCCGGCTGCGCGTGGTCGGCGCCGCCTTCGCGCTGCAGGCCGGCATCGCCGTGCTCGTGCTCTACGTCCCCGCCGGCCGCTCGGTGATCGAAGGAATGGCGCGCGGCGTTTCGGCGCTGCTCGGCTATGCCCAGGCCGGCACCGACTTCATCTTCGGCCCGCTCGCCAAGCCCGAGATGGGCGGGCACAGCTTCGCGATCGCGGCGCTGCCGGTGATCATCTTCTTCGCCAGCCTGGTCTCGATCCTCTATTATCTGCGCATCATGCCGCTGGTGATCCGGTGGATCGGCGGGGCGATCGAGAAGGTGACCGGGGTGAGCAAGGTGGAGTCGCTATGCTCGGCCGCCAACATCTTCGTCGGCCAGAGCGAATCGCCGCTGGTCATCCGCCCCTATCTCGCGAGCCTCGCCCCGGCGCAGCTGTTTGCGGTGATGAGCGTCGGCATGGCGGGTGTCGCGGGGACGATCCTCGCGGCCTATGCGGCGATGGGGATCAACATCCAATATCTCCTCGCCGCGAGCTTCATGGCCGCGCCGGGCGGGCTGCTGATGGCCAAGATCATCATGCCCGACGAGCCGGCGAAGCAGCCCGAACTCCCGCTCGACGGCGAGGCGCCGGCCGAGCCCGAGGAAGCGGCGATCCGCGCGGTCGAGCACGACATCGAGGAGGAGCGCCCCGCCAACATCATCATGGCGGCGGCGATGGGCGCGCAGATCGGCGTCAAGATCGCGGTCGCGGTGGGTGCGATGGTGCTCGCCTTCGTCGCGCTGGTCGCGCTCGCCAACGGGCTGCTCGGCGTGGTCGGCGGGTGGTTCGGCTACCCCACGCTGACCTTCCAGGGCGTGATCGGCACGGTGTTCGCGCCGATCATGTTCCTGATCGGCATCCCCTGGGCCGAGACCGGTGCCGCGGGCAGCCTGTTCGGCACCAAGATGGTGCTCAACGAGTTCGTCGCGTTCCTCAACCTCGGCACCACCGCGGGGCTGAGCCCGCGCAGCGTCGCGATCATCACCTTTGCGCTGTGCGGCTTCGCCAATTTCAGCTCGATCGCGATCCAGATGGCGGCGACCGGCAGCCTCGCGCCCAACCAGCGCCCGGTGATCGCCAGGCTCGGCATCAAGGCGCTGGTCGCGGGCAGCCTGGCGAACCTGATGAGCGCGGCGCTGGCGGGGTTGTTGTTGCCATGAGCGAGCGCTTCGTCGCGCACGTGTCGAAAGGCAAAACGCTGGGACTCACGCTGATCTCGGTCGGCTTTGTCGCGATTGGCATTTGGCTGATTGTGAACCCAGAGGAAGCCGCCAGTCGTCGTCTCAGCGATCCCGCGATGGTCTGGGGCTTCGGTTGGCTTGCGATTCTTGTCTTCGGCGGGTTTGCCGTGGTGGGCGTGCGACAGGTATTCCGGGCCGGTCCCGTGATGGAGATCGATTCCCGTGGCATTCTCTGGCGGCGCTGGTCGGATCAGGTGATTCCCTGGAGCGCGATCGTCCGGGTCGAGAAACAGGCGATCCAGTACAACAAATTCCTGTGCCTGTGGCTTGATGTGCCGGAGCACTATCCTGGGGGGTCAACGCTCGGCAAGCTGTCGGGTGTGAGCAAATTTATGGGAGGCGGCGACATCACGCTCTCGGTGGCGGGCACCGACCAGGGCTTCGACCGGCTGGTCGAGGTGGTCGATGCCCATCTCCGCGCCCGCGATCAGCGCGTCGGTACCGGCTCCGCGCCCGAATAGTCGTAGAAGCCGCGGCCGCTCTTCCGCCCGTACCAGCCGGCCTCGACATATTTGACCAGCAACGGGGCGGGGCGGAACTTGGGGTCGCCGGTTCCCTCGAACAGCACCCGGGTGATCTCGAGGCAGGTGTCGAGCCCGATGAAGTCGGCCAGCGTGAACGGCCCCATCGGGTGGTTGAGGCCGAGCTGGATCGCGGCGTCGATGTCGGGGATCGTCGCCACCCCCTCGCCGAGCGCGAAGCAGGCTTCGTTGAGGAACGGCATCAGCACGCGATTGACGATGAAGCCGGGCGCGTCGTTGGCATGGACGATGCGCTTGTTCAGCGTCTTGCCATAGGCCTCGACCGCGGCGACCGTCGCGTCGCTGGTGGCGAGGCCGCGGATCAGCTCGATCAGGCCCATCACCGGCACCGGGTTGAAGAAATGCACCCCCATGAAGCGCGCCGGATCGGGCGAGGCCTGCGCCAGCCGCGTGATCGGGATCGACGAGGTGTTGCTGGCAAGGATCGCGTCCTTGCCCAGCACCTTGCCGACATTGGCGAAGATCTCGCGCTTGATCGCCTCGCGCTCGGTCGCCGCCTCGATCACCAGGTCGCACGGGGCGAAGGCGTCGGTGCCGGCGACGCACTCGATGTTCGCCAGCGCCGCGTCCATCGCCTCGCTGGTGATCTTCTCCTTCTCCACCGCGCGCGCGAGCTGCCTGGCGATTCCCGCCTTGCCCTTCTCGGCACGCGCCTGATCGACGTCGGACAGCAGTACGCGATAGCCCGCCTGCGCCGAAACCTGGGCGATTCCCGCCCCCATCTGCCCCGCGCCGATCACGCCAACCGTCTGCATGCCTGTTCTCCGAAATCTGATATGCAGGCGTCCTACCGACTCGCTCGCGAAACGGCTAGAAGGGGGAATCCATGCTGACGATCGCGCTGCTCGCCTTGACCCAGGCGGCTGCTCCGCAACAGGGACCGATCAAGTCCTTCGGCGCCTGGGTCGTCGCCTGCGACAACGCCAAGCGCTGCGAGATGACCTCGATCTGGCCCGACGACAGCCAGCCCGAGGAAGGCTCGCCCTACGACCAGGTGTCGGTCTCGATCGACCGCGCGGCGGGGCCGGCGGGCGGCTTCACGGTCGAGATCCAGCTTCCCGGCAACTCGGGCAGCGATCCGGTGCAGGTGAGCACCGAGCGCGGCTTCAGCATCCGGGCCGTGCCGAAGAACGATCTGCTCCGCTTCACCGGCGCCGATGCCGCGCGCATCATCGCGGCGATGGTCGACGGCACCGACCTGCGCGTCGGCGACGAGACGTCGGTCACCGGCATGGCCTCGCTCAAGGGCTCCTCGGCGGCGCTGCGCTTCATCGACGCCGAGCAGGGCCGCGTGGGCACGATGACCGCGGCGGTGGCCAAGGGCGCCAAGCCGGCGAGTGCGGTGCCCGCGCCGCCCGTATTGCCGCGCATTGCCTATGTCCGGCCCATCGGCGCCGCCGCGCGCTTCACCCCCGCGATGCGCAGGGCACTCGACAAGTCGAGCGAGTGCGGCAGCGTCTATGAGGGCGGCACCGGTGAGCTTCCCGGAGCCGAAGTGCACGCGCTCGGCGGCGGCAAGACGCTGGTGCTGCTCCCGTGCGGCAGCGGCGCCTATAATTTTTCGACCGCGCCCTACATCCTCTCGGGCAACGGCGCCCCGGTGCGCGCGCGCTTCGACGTCTCGCCCGGCATGATCGCGGAGGGCCCGCAGGAGCTGGTCAATGCGAGCTTCGACGCGAAGAACGGCCGGCTCGAAAGCTACAGCAAGGGCCGCGGCATCGGCGATTGCGGCAGCGCTGAAGCCTATGTCTGGGATGGGGCGATGTTCCGGCTGGTCGAGGCGCGTTCGATGCCCGAGTGCCGCGGATCGGTCGACTGGCTCACCACCTGGCGCGCCCAGGCAGTGCCCAAATAGCCGTCAGCCGCCCGGCAGCGCGATCTCGAACAACTGGGGCCAGCGCTTGCCGGTGACGTAGAGCTTCCCGGCCTTCGCGTCATAGGCGATGCCGTTGAGCACCGATTCGCTGTCGGGAACCTCGACCGTCGCGGCAATCGCGCCGAGATCGATCGCGCCCTTGATCGCCCCGCTGGCGGGATCGATGCGGATGATGAGGTTGCTGTGCCAGATGTTCGCCAGCACCTCACCGCGCACATATTCGAGCTCGTTGATCTGGCCGACCGGACGCCCACTCAAGGTGACGCGCACGCGCCGCCGTTCGGCGAAGGTCCTGGGATCGAGGAAGCGAAGCTCGGCGGTGCCGTCGCTCAGGATCAGGCTCTTGCCGTCCTGGGTCAGCCCCCAGCCCTCGCCCGGATAGCTGAACTCGCCGAGCTTGCGGAAGGTCTCGCGGTCCCAGCGGAAGCCCTTGCCGTGCTGCCAGGTGAGGCTGACGATCGTGTCGCGCCAGCCGGTGCTGCCCTCGCCGAAATATTCGCCGGGCAGTCGCGCCTCGCGTTCGACCTTGCCGGTGGCGAGATCAACCTCGCGGATCGTCGAGCGGCCCCGCTGTCCGGTGCTTTCGAACAAGCGCCCGTCGTGGAAGAACAGGCCCTGGGTGAACGCGCCCGCATCATGCGGATAGGTCGCGATCACCCGTGCCGCCTCGATCGGCGGCGCGGCGTCCTGGGCCGCGGGAGAAGAAGCGACGGGACTGGAGCCGGCTCGGCCAGAATCGGCTGGGCCCGAATCGACGGGGGCTGCCGCGGCCGTGATGGCCAGGGCAGCCCCCGCGATGATTCCCCGTCCGGCATCGGCCAGCCGGCGCATGGGAAAAGCCTTACTGGGCCGGCTGGAGGTTCACCGCGGCATATTTGCCGCGACGGTCCACCTCGAGTTCGAACTCGAGCCGGTCGCCCTCGTTGAGGGTCGGCATGCCGGCACGCTCGACGGCGCTGATGTGCACGAACGCGTCGGGCTGGCCATCGTCGCGCTGAATGAAGCCGAAGCCCTTCATCGCGTTGAAGAACTTGACCGTGCCGGTCGCCTTCTCGCCGGTCAGCTGGCGCTGCGGGCCGCCGGCGCCGCGCGGGCCGTCACGGTCGCGCGGCGGGCCGCGGTCCTCGACCGGAAGCGGCTCGCCCTCGATCTTGAGCTCGGTCGCGCTGATGCGCCCGCCGCGGTCGACCAGCGTGAAGCCCAGCGGCTGGCCCTCGGCCAGGCCGGTGAGGCCGGCCTGCTCGACGGCGCTGATATGGACGAACACGTCCTCGCCGCCATCGTCGCGGACGACGAAGCCGAAGCCCTTCTGGCTGTTGAAGAATTTGACCACGCCGGTGCCTTCGCCGACGACCTGGGGGGGCATGCCGCGACCACCGCCGCCGCCGCCGCCAAAGCCGCCACCGCCGCCGCCGCCGAAGCCGCCACCACCGCCGCCGCGATAGCCACCGCCACCGCCGCCGAAGCCACCACCGCCGAAGCCGCCACGATCACCGAAACCGCCGCCGCCGAAGCCGCCGCGATCACCATAGCTGCTGCCGCCGAAATCGTCGCCGCCGAAACCGTCGCGCTTGTCTCTGCCGCGCCCGCCGCGATCCCCGCGGCGCCCTCGATCAAAACTCATGCCCTGTTCGTCTTCCCGGTCGCCCAAACTGTATTTCGAAAACCATACGCCGGACGAAGACGCAGGCATTCCGGCGCTCCACAACACGCCTATGGAATCAGGTCATAGCCGAGAACGGGACAATAGGCGAACGATTTCGTCGCGATTCCAGCACTGCTCCAACACATGCTTGCGCATGCGTCGCGGGGACGGCAGAGCAAATGTCCATGGATATCGCTGCTTTGCTCGCCGACCCGGCTGCCTGGGCCGCCCTGATTACCCTCATCGTGATGGAGGTGGTGCTCGGCATCGACAACCTCATCTTCATCTCGATCCTCACCAACAAATTGCCCGAGCATCAGCAGCAGAAGGCGCGCCGAATCGGCATCGGCCTCGCGCTGGTGATGCGCATCGCGCTGCTCTCGATGATCTGGGTGATCGTCTCGCTCACAGCGCCGGTGTTCGACCTGGGGCTTCAGGGCGCGCCCGGCGCGCACGGCGAGCCGAGCTTCGAGACCGCCTTCTCGTGGCGCGACCTGATCCTGATCGCCGGCGGGCTGTTCCTGCTGTGGAAGGCGACCAAGGAGATCCACCACACGATCGACCCGGTGCCGAGCGACGACGAAATCCTCGACAAGAAGCAGGCCGCGGCGCTCAACTTCGGCTCGGCGATCTTCCAGATCATCCTGCTCGACATGGTCTTCTCGGTCGATTCGATCCTGACCGCGGTCGGCATGACCGACGAGATCGCGATCATGGTGACGGCGGTGATCGTCACCGTCGGCGTGATGCTGGTCGCGGCCGATCCGCTGGCCAACTTCATCAAGCGCAACCCCACGGTGGTGATGCTCGCGCTCGGCTTTCTGCTGATGATCGGCGCGGTACTGATCGCCGACGGCTTCGGCGTGCACGTGCCCAAGGGCTATATCTATGCCGCGATGGCCTTCTCGGCGCTGGTCGAGGGACTGAACATGGTCGCGCGCCGATCCAAGACCAGGCGCGAAGCCGCCGGCGATCGGCCTGCAGACCATTGAGCGTTCAGGTTTAAACGGCTAGGCGGACGCATGGCCGTTTTCCTGCACGAAGAAGATATTCCCGAAGGGCTGTTCGCGCCGGGCGCCGACATCGCCGTCGATACCGAGACGATGGGGCTGATCACCCCGCGCGACCGACTGTGCCTCGTCCAGCTCTCCGACGGGGGTGCGGACGAGCATCTGGTGCGCTTCTCGCCCGGCAGCGACTATGCCGCGCCCAATCTGCGCGCGCTGCTCGCCGATCCGGCGCGGGTGAAGCTCTATCACTTCGCGCGCTTCGACCTCGCGGCGATCCGCCATTATCTCGGCGTCACCGCGGCGCCGGTCTATTGCACCAAGACCGCCTCGCGGCTGGTGCGTACCTATACCGACCGGCACGGCCTCAAGGACCTGGTGCGCGAACTGCTCGGGCAGGAGATCTCGAAGCAGCAGCAATCGTCCGACTGGGGCGGGCCGGTGCTGTCGGACGCGCAGAAGGACTATGCCGCCTCCGACGTGCGCTATCTCCACGCGATGCGCGAGGAGCTCGACCGCCGCCTCGCGCGCGAGGGACGGGTTACGCTGGCGCAGGCCTGTTTCGACTTCCTCCCCCACCGGGCCGAGCTCGACCTCGCCGGCTGGCCCGAAATCGACATTTTCGCGCATGTCTGAGATCGCCGTCCAGGAACGCTCGCGCCGCAAGCGCTGGGCGCGCCCGGGCAGCAGTCACGACCATATCGTCCGCACCGTGCTGCTGATTCTGCCCGCCGGGATCGGGGTGCTCGGCGCCTTCCTGGTGATGGCGCCCCTGTTCATGGGCGGCGACGTGTCGTTCGTGCTCGACAAGAACAAGGTCGACGTCGCGAGCGAGCGGCTGCGCATCCAGTCCGCACGCTACCGCGGCGCCGACGCCAAGGGCCAGCCCTTCGTGCTGCGCGCCGGGTCGGCGGTGCAGAAGAGTTCGGCCGAACCGGTGGTGCAACTGAACGACCTCGCCGCCGGCATCCGTCTCTCCGACGGCCCGGCCGAGGTCCGTGCCGAACGCGGCCGCTACGACATGGACAGCGAGCAGGTCGCGGTCGACGGCCCGATCACCTTCCGCAGCGCCGACGGCTACCAGCTCGACACGCGCGATTCGACGATCGACCTCAAGAGCCGCCGCCTGACCGGCACCGGGCAGATCGACGGCCGCACCCCGCTCGGCACCTTCAGCGGCAACAAGATGACTGCCGATCTCGACAAACGAACCGTACGGATCGAGGGCAATGCCCGCTTGCGGATCGATCCCAAGCGCGCAAATAGGTGATCATGGCCCGCCCGCTCCTCATCGCCGCGCTCGCCGCCACTGCCACCGCCGCGGTGCTCGCCACCTCGGCGATGGGCCAGGCGCGCCACGACTCGAACGCGCCGATCGATTTCGCCGCGCAGAGCATCGACCTGCAGGACCGGGCGAACCGCGCGATCCTGTCGGGCGGGGTGCGGATCACCCAGGCGAACATGACGCTGACCGCGTCGCGCGTCACCGTCACCTATACCGGCCAGATCACCGACGGCTCGCCCTCGGTGTCGCGCTTCGACGCCTCGGGCGGGGTCACGGTCACGCGACCCGATCAGACCGCGCGCGCGCAATATGGCGTGTACGACATCAACCGGCGCGTGATCACGATGCTCGGCAACGTCACGCTGACCCAGGGCAGCAACCGGGTGAGCGGCGGGCGCTTGACGATCAACCTCGACACCGGCCGCGCCTCGATCGACGGATCGGGCGTCGGCACGACCAAGGCGCCCGATGGCAGCGTGATCCGCTCGGGCGGCCGCGTCACCGGCCGCTTCACGGTGCCCAAGCGCGACTGACCCGCCGCATTCCACCGTTCGCCGATTCTCCGCATGCATGAAACTTGCCAAGTGACTGCGCGGCAGGGAATCGCTAAGCATCGCCTGCGACCAGAGAGGGCATCATGGCAGACGTCGAAACGCTGGAACCGGTAACCGCCGCTGGAACGGGCAGCCCCCCCGCGTCGGGCCTGGCGGTGGTCTCGATCGCCAAGTCCTATGACAAGCGCGTCGTGCTCTCCGACGTCTCGCTCTCGGTCGGCAAGGGCGAGGTGGTCGGGCTGCTCGGCCCCAACGGCGCGGGCAAGACCACCTGCTTCTACTCGGTGATGGGGCTGGTGAAGCCCGACGCCGGGCGCATCATGCTCGACGGGCAGGACATCACCCCGCTGCCGATGTACCGCCGCGCGATCCTCGGCCTCGGCTACCTCCCGCAGGAGACTTCGATCTTCCGCGGGCTCACCGTCGCCAAGAACATCTCCGCCGTGCTCGAGCTCGCCGAGCCCGACCGCGCGGCGCGCGAGGCGCGGCTCGAGCAGCTGCTCGAGGAGTTCGGCCTGACGCGGCTGCGCGACGCGCCCGCAATGGCGCTGTCGGGCGGCGAGCGGCGCCGCGCCGAGATCGCCCGCGCACTCGCCGCCGACCCCTCGATCATGCTGCTCGACGAGCCGTTCGCGGGCATCGACCCGATCTCGATCGCCGACATTCGCGACCTGGTGAAGGAATTGAAGACGCGCAACATCGGCGTGCTCATCACCGACCATAATGTGCGCGAGACGCTCGACATCGTCGACCGCGCCTCGATCATCTATGACGGCCGCGTGCTGTTCGCGGGCTCGCCCGAGGATCTCGTCGCCGATGCGAACGTGCGCCGCCTCTATCTCGGCGAGGGCTTCTCGCTGTGATGTTCGGTTTCGGCACCAGCCCGCTCCCCCACCCGGCCACCCAGCTGCCGCTGGGTGGCCGGGTGGGGGAGCGGGCTGGTGCCGCCCACGGCTAGAATCCCATGAGTCTCGCCCCGCGCCTCGATCTGCGGCAGTCCCAATCGCTGGTGATGACGCCGCAGCTGCAGCAGGCGATCAAGCTGCTGGCGCTATCCAATCTCGAGATCGAGACCTTCATCGCCGAGGAGATCGAGAAGAACCCGCTGCTCGACGCCGGCGCCGGCGAGGAGCGCGAGCCGGCCGACGCGCCCGAGCCCGAGCCGCCGGTCGAGCGCGAAGGGCCGGCGGACTCCGCCGAACTGCTCGATGCCGGCGCGGCGACCGGCGAGGCCTCGCTCGACGTCGATTTCGCCACCGAGACCTTCCACCACGACAGCCCGTCGGATTCGATCGGCGGCCTCGACGGTGCCCTGGGGCTGGCCGGCACCGGAGCCGGCGGCAGCGGCGAGGACGGACTGGACTTCGACAGCTTCGCGGCGCCCGACCTCAGCCTCGCCGACCATCTGCTCGAACAGGCCGGTGCTGTGGTCGACGGCGCGGACCTGTTCATCGCCCAGCACCTGATCGACCAGATCGACGAGGCCGGTTACCTCACCGTCTCACTGCT
The DNA here is from genome assembly GCF_049532975.1 of Sphingomonas sp. MS122. Taxonomy (GTDB): domain Bacteria; phylum Pseudomonadota; class Alphaproteobacteria; order Sphingomonadales; family Sphingomonadaceae; genus Sphingomonas. The sequence continues at coordinate 1,676,133 of NZ_CP186695.1, forward strand.
CGACGTCGCCACCCGGCTCGGCGTGCCGCTCGCGCGGGTCGAGCATGTGCTGGCGATCATCCAGACCTTCGATCCCACCGGCGTCGGCGCGCGCGACCTCGCCGAATGCATCGCGCTCCAGGCGAAGGAAGCCGACCGCTACGACCCGTGCATGGCGGCGCTGATCGCCAATCTCGATCTGCTCGCACGCGGCGAGCTGGCGCGCCTCAAGCGCATCTGCGGGGTCGACGACGAGGACATGGCGGACATGATCCGCGAGTTGCGCGGCTATGATCCCAAGCCGGGCTGCCGCTTCGGCGGCGATCCGGTACCCGCAGTCACCCCCGACATCTTCGTCGCGCCGCGCGGGCAGGGCTGGGCCGTGGAACTCAACAGCGCGACCTTGCCCCGCGTGCTGGTCAACCGGGCCTATTATGCCGAGGTCTCGGCCGGGCCGCAGGACAAGTCGAGCAAGGCGTGGCTCAGCGACATGCTCGCCAGCGCCAACTGGCTGGTCAAGGCCCTCGATCAGCGCCAACGCACGATCATCAAGGTGGCGTCGGAGATCGTGAAGCAGCAGGAAGCCTTCTTCCGCCACGGCGTGAGCCATCTGAAGCCGCTGACGCTGCGCCAGATCGCCGACGCGATCGAGATGCACGAATCGACCGTCAGCCGCGTGACCTCGAACAAATACCTGTCCTGCGCGCGCGGGCTGTTCGAGCTGAAGTATTTCTTCACTTCGGCGATCCAGTCGGCCGATGGCGGCGACGCGGTCTCGGCCGAGGCGGTCAAGAGCGCGATCCGCGCGCTGATTCAGGCCGAGGATCCGCGCAAGATCCTGTCGGACGACACGCTGGTCGAGATGCTCAACTCGAAGGGCTTCGACATCGCCCGGCGCACCGTCGCCAAATATCGCGAGGCGATGGGGATCGGCAGCTCGGTCCAGCGCCGACGGCAGAAGGCGCTGGAGGGGGCCTGATACAAAAGCGCTGTTGCGCTCGCCGCTAACCATGCCAAAGCAGCGGGCATGACCAGCATCGGCATCTACGGCAGCCTCGGCCGCATGGGCGTGGCGATCCGCGACATCCTCGCGGAGCAGGGCGTCAAGTTCGCGGGCGGCGCCGATGCCGGCGACGATCCCGCCGTGATCGCCACGGCCGCCGACGCGCTGGTCGATTTCTCGACGCCCGCGGCGCTCGAGGCTCACCTTGCCGCCGCGCGCGCTGCGGGGACGCCGATCGTGATCGGCACCACCGGTCTCACTGCGCAGCATCACGCGCGGATCGAGGAGGCCGCGCGCGAGATCGCGGTGCTGCAGACCGGCAACACCTCGCTCGGCGTCGTGCTGCTGGCGCGGCTGGTGCGCGAGGCGGCGGCGCGGCTCGGTCCCGACTGGGACATCGAGATTGCCGAGATGCATCACCGCCAGAAGGTCGACGCGCCCTCCGGCACCGCGCTGATGCTCGGCGAAGCGGCGGCCGCCGGGCGCGAGGTCGCGCTGGGCGAAGTCCGCGTCGCCGACCGTGCCGGTCTCACCGGTGCGCGGGCGGAAGGGACGATCGGCTTCGCCTCGCTGCGCGGCGGCACCGTGATCGGCGATCACATGGTCGTGCTGGCGGGTGCGGGCGAGCGGATCGAGCTTGCCCACCGTGCCGAGGACCGTGCGATCTTCGCGCGCGGCGCGGTCAGGGCGGCGTTGTGGCTCGCGGGCAAGCCCGCCGGGCGCTACACGATGGACGCGGTGCTGGGCCTTTGAAGAAGGCCGACATCTTCCATTTCTTCGAGCGGCTGGCCGAGGCCAATCCGCATCCGGAGACCGAGCTCGAATCGGTCAACGACTATACGCTGCTCGTCGCCGTGGTGCTCTCGGCGCAGGCGACCGATGCCGGCGTCAACAAGGCGACCCGGCGGCTGTTCGCCGAAGTCGACACGCCCGAGAAGATGGTCGCGCTGGGCGAGGACGGCCTCAAGCAGCACATCAAGACGATCGGCTTGTTCAATGCCAAGGCCAAGAACGTCATCGCGCTGAGCGAGGCGCTGATCGCCGAGCATGGCAGCCGGGTCCCCGCCGATCGCGACGCGCTGGAGAAGCTTCCCGGCGTCGGCCGCAAGACCGCCAACGTCGTGATGAACGTCGCGTTCGGCGCCGAGACCTTCGCGGTGGACACGCACATCTTCCGCGTCGGCAACCGCACCGGCCTCGCCCCGGGCAAGACCCCGCTGGCGGTCGAGAAGCAGCTCGAAAAGAAGGTTCCGCAGCCCTTCCGCCTCCACGCGCATCACTGGCTGATCCTGCACGGCCGCTATGTCTGCAAGGCGCGAACGCCCGAATGCTGGCGTTGCATCGTCGCGGATCTCTGCGCCTACAAGCCCAAGACCCCGCCGCCCAAGGGCTGGAAGCCCGCCGCGGTTTAGCGCTGGCGCAGCGCCGTTCGCTTTGCTAGGCGCTTGTCCCCACGCACCCGTAGCTCAGCTGGATAGAGCGCTGCCCTCCGAAGGCAGAGGCCACAGGTTCGAATCCTGTCGGGTGCGCCATTCACCGCCGTCAGCCGCTGCGTTCGAACCAGGCGCCGGCCTGGCAAGATCACGCCAATGCCGCGGTCGAGCGCGTGACCCGCCAATAGTTTGATGACGCCCCGTCGCCCCGTCGCCCAGGTCCGTCATATGCTTGCCTCCAGCGGAAATTGCAGCCTGGTCCTGGCACGCGTTCGAATGCGCAGCGTGAGCGGAGGAAAGACTGAAGAACGACACCCGGCAGCTTTCGCTTCGTGGGACGACAAGCGACTTGGCGCATGGCCCCGGCATGGCTAATAGTCGAATTCCGAATAATAGTCATATGTCCCAAAAAATGGGAATTGAGCGCGGAATGTCCGGACTGCGAGACCTGCTGCCACATCCATTCGCACGAGCTGCAGCCGCCGGGGCGCTCGCACTCGCGCTGCTTGCGCACGCGCGCGCCATGCCGGAAGCTCCGCGCCAGAGCGAGCCAGCGGCCCCGGCCTCGCTCGTCCGCGACGGCACGCCGCAAATCTTCATCGCGAGCGATTCGACCGCGCAGAGCTACGACCCGTCCCGCTATCCCCAGACCGGCTGGGGCCAGATGTTCGCTTGCGCGCTGGGCAAGGGCGTCGGCCTGCAGAACCGCGCGATCGGCGGGCGCAGCACCAAGAGCTTCCTCGCTGAGGGCCGGTGGGAGCGGCTGCGCGGCGATCTGCGCAAGGGTGACGTCGTGCTCATCCAGTTCGCGCACAACGACGCCAATCAGGCCAAGCCCGAACGCTATGCGCCGGCCGACACCGTCTATCGAGCCAATCTGGAGCGCTTCGTCGCCGAGGCGCGGGCGGGCGGGGCGACACCCGTGCTCGTCACCCCGATCGCGCAGCGCATGTTCGAGCCCAGCGGCCGCACCCGGGCCGGCTTCGCCGCCTATTCGGCCGTCGTGCGCGACGTGGCGAAGCGCGAGCGGGTGCGCGTGATCGACCTCGAATCGCTCAGCCGGGCCTGGATCGACCGCGCCGGCGCCGAGCGCGCCAAGGCCTTCTATCTCCATTTGAAGCCCGAGGACGGGTTCAAGGCCTTCCCGAACGGCATCGCCGACGACACGCATCTGAGCGAGCTCGGTGCGCGCGGCGCGGCCGCGCTGGTTGCAGGGGAGTATCGCCGCCTGCGCCTGCCCTATTGGCGAAAGATCGATGCCAGGGTTCCGGCGCTGGTGCGGCACGAGCCGCTCGGACGCCGCGGCTGCGGCTGACCCGCGCTTCAGCCGCCCTCGCGCTCGAGCAGCTCCTCGCGGACGTGCACTGCGAGCAATGACAGGCGCACCTCGACGAGGAAGGCGATCAGCCCTGCCGTCAGCAGCAGCATCGAGGCGATGAAGGTCACCGCGACGATCCCACCGATGTCGAGATGCGTCAGCGTCGCGCCGAACATCAGCGCGACGACGAGGCAGATCAGGATCGCGCTCGCGACGCACAGCCAGATCGAGGTGTTGATCACCGACAGCCGGCGGTCGATCAGCCGCAGCTCCCAGACATGCCGGTCGTGCTCCGCGCCCTTCGACACCGGGTGAAGCTGCTCGATCTTGCGCGAGCGATCGACGACGCGCGCCATGCGCCCGATCAGCACGTTGAGGATGCCGGCGATGCCCGCGAGCAGGAAGACGGGCGCGATCGAGACCTGGATGGTCTGGGCGACGGTGGAGAGCATCAGCGGCTGCATCCGCCTCACTCTATGGCGGGCGCGCGGCGCCGCCAAGCGGCTTGCACCGGTTGGTAACGCATTCGCGTTATCGCGCGGGACATGACCAGGCCGATGCCGCTCGCCGAGTTCACCCGCCTGCCCCCGCTGCTCGCCGCGAGCATCGGTGACGGCCTTGCCAGCGCGCTCGACGCGGTGGCGGACCATGCCGCGCCGACTCACCGGTTCCTGCGCTACGGCTGGTTCGCCGCGGCGCTCGCGGCCTATGGCGGCGCCGCGCGCACGCTGACAGTGACGCGCGAGGGTGTGCCGGTGCTGGCGCTGCCGCTGGTGCCGCTGGGCCCCGGGTTCGTGCGCATGGCCGCGGTGCCGGGCTGCTACTGGCCGTTCCGCAGCTTCCCCGCCGCGGCCGACGCCGGCGCCGAAGCCTTCGAGCTGCTGCTCGACCAGCTCGGGCGTGAAGTGAACGCGCTGCGCATCGGGCCGGTCTATGACGGCGACCCTGCGCTCGAGGGCCTGCGGGCCGCCGCCGCCGCCAAAGGCTGGGTCGCGCTCGACCGCTTCGTCGCCGAGAGCTTCCTGCTCGACATGACGGCGCTACGCGGCGAAGGCACTTGGCCGCGCAACTCGACCTTGCGCAAGAACCGCTTCCACGAGAAGCACCTCGCCGAGCATGGTACGCTCGACTGGCGCTTCGTCGCCGGCGAGGACTGGACGCCAGCCGCGTTCGACGATCTCGCCGCGATCGAGCACAAGAGCTGGATCGCCTCGCGCACCGACGGCAGCGACGCCAAGTTCACCGCCGACGGGCACGGCACCTTCTGGCGCGCCGCCGCGGAGGATCCGGTAATCGCGCGGATGATGTGGGCCGCGCTGCTGCGCATCGACGGCGAGCCGATGGCCTTCTCGTTCGACATGAACGCGGGCACGCTCAAATACGCCATCGCCAACAGCTACGACCCGCGCGTCGCCAAGCATTCGCCGGGCAAATTGCTCTACTACCGCAACCTCGTCCGCGCGCTCGACGACGGCATCGCGACCGTCGACTGGGGCGCGGGCGACAGCGGCTACAAGCGCGTGATCGGCGCCGATGCCGGCCCCGCGATCCGCGACTGGCTGTTCGTGCGGCCGGGCCTGCCGGCGCTGGCGGCACGGCTGCTTCGCGGCTGGTGGCGGCGCAGCGGCAACGCCGCGCCTGCGCCTAATCCTGGCGAGGTGGCGGCTGAGTGAAACCGGGCGGGAAGGGCGCGCCGGGCGTGCCCTTCGGACTGCGCAGCACGTTGCGTGCGCCTGAATCCGCGCTCAGCGGGATCTGCATGCCGTCGGTGCCCTCGAGCAGCTTGAACAGCTTGGCGCTCATCCGCTCGGCCAGCGCCTCGTGCCCCGGCCGCGCGAGCAGATTGTCGTTCTCCTGCGGGTCGGCCTCGAGGTCGTAGAGCTCGTCGAGGTCCCAGATGCCGTGGAAGCGGATATACTTATAGCGGTCCTCGCGCAGCGCGTGGACTGTCGGGGTCTGCGGGAAATTGCGCTCCCAATAATATTCGTAGACCACCTCGTCGCGCCACGGCACCGCCTCGCCGCGCGCGAGCGGGAGCATGTTGGCGCCCGCCATTCCCGCCGGCGCGGCGAGGCCCGCCGCCGCGAGCATGGTCGGCGCGACGTCGATATTGGCGACGACCTGCTCGACCTTGCCTGGGCCGAACAGCGCCGGGCAGCGCGCGATCATCGGCACGCGCATCGATTCCTCATAGGCGGCGCGCTTGTCGATGAGGCCATGCTCGCCGAACATGAAGCCATTGTCGCCCATGTAGAGGATCAGCGTGTCGTCGAGTTCGCCGCGCTCGGCCAGCAGGTCCATGATCTTCGCCAGCCCTTCGTCGACCGCGAGCAGCGTCTCCATATAGGCCTTGTAGTAATCGGCGATGTCGAGCGTGCCGTGATAGGCGTATTCGACCCCGTGCCAGCTGTTGCGCTGGTTCTCGACCCACATCGGCCGTCCCGGCATGCCGGGTTTCATGTTCGCGGGATAGCGGAAGGTCGCGTCCTTGTAGCGCCCGGCATGGCGCGGCGCGGGGATGAACTCCGAATGCACCGCCTTGTGCGCGAGGTGCATCATCCATGGCCGCTTGCGGTCGCGCTTGCCGATCCAGTCGAGCGCATAGTCGGTGAGCTCGTCGGTGATATAGCCCTTTTGCGGCACCTTGCGGCCGTTGACGTTGAGGCCGTCGGGATGGGGCAGATAATGGCCCTGGCCCTTGAAGCTTACCCAATGGTCGAAGCCCGGCTGCGGATGATCGGTCTCCGCGCCCATGTGCCACTTCCCGATGAACGCGGTTTCATAGCCGGCCCGCTGCAGATATTCGGGATAGTAGGTGAGGCCCGGGGGAATCGGGTGGTTGTTGTCGACCACGCGGTGCTGGTGCGCATACAGGCCGGTGAAGATCGACGCACGCGACGGCGAGCACAGGGCGGTGGTGACGAAGGCGTTGCGGAAATGCACGCCCTCGCGCGCCAGCCGGTCGAGCGTCGGGGTCTCGCCGAAGTCCTGCGCCTTCATGAACCCCATCGCGTCGTAGCGATGGTCGTCGGTCAGCACGACCAGGATGTTGCGGGGGCGCGCCTGCGGAATGCGCTTGAGAAGCAGGTTCTTCTTCTGCGGTGCGGCCGCGTCCGCCGCCCAGCTGTAGAGGCCAAATGCGCCGCCGCTGCCTGCCAGAAGCACGCCGCGCCGGTCGATCTCATTGCTCATTTCTGCCTACCCAGATGCTGGTCAAAGAAGCGCGCGATGATCCGATATGCCTCCATCGACTCCGGCATGTCGGGCCAGACGAAGAAGGCATGCGGCAACCCATCGAACAGGAACAGCTGGCTTGGAACGCCCGCCTGCGTCAACCGACGATGCGCCAGCGTCAGCGCGCTCGCCGCAAAATCGCGGCTGCCGGCCAGGAGCAAGGTTGGCGGGAACCGCGAGAGCTCGGCTTGGGAAAGCAGCGGATAGGCTGCGGCGTCGTCCGCGGTAATCCCCGCCATATAGGCCGTGGGCAGCCGTTGCGGCAGCGGTCCGGCCGGCGGCGCGGTGCCTTCGGCGATCGGCCCGGCGAGATAGGCGCTGTCGCCGCCGAAGGCCGCAGCGGTCCCGCAGAAGGTGCCGATCGCGCCGGGACGCGGCAGCCTCTGTTTGCGGATCCACGCGACCGACTGCGCAGTGATGATGCCCCCTGCGGAGCAGCCATAGAGGCCGATATTCTCCGGCCGGTACTGCTTGAGCAGGGCGCGGTAGACCGCGGTCACATCTTCCGATGCCGCGGGATAGCGGTGCTCGGGCGTGAGCCGGTAGTCGACCGTGACCACCTTGATCCGCGCGATGGCGGCGATCGGGATCGCCTCGACCAGCGCGCCGCTGCCCGATCCCCACATGAACGCGCCGCCATGCACGTTGATCAGCACGCGATCCTTGTTGCGCGGGGAAATGCCGGCATCGGGTGTGACGATGTCGACCGCCACGCCGCCCAGCGACGCGTGTTCCTCACTGGTACGGAAATGCCGCCGCATCTCGGCCAACCGGTCGTCATTATACTTCTGATAGAAGGCGCGCTGCTTCCCGATATCGCCCTCGAGATCCGGCGCGCGCGCGGCGCGCATGCGCAGCAACACCGTTCTGGCCTCCTCGCTCAGCTGATCCGAGGGCGGCAGCGTGAAAGCGGGTACCTCCACCGCCGCCGGACTCTGCTGCGCCAGCGCCGGAGCGGCTGTGAACAGGGCAAGCAGGGCAGCAAGTATCTTCATGAGGTCGCGACTCTTATTTGTGGCCCAGATGCGAATAGGGATCGGTCTGCCCGGCAAGCCACGGGTCGCGCGTCGCCTTGCGCATCGCCAGCAACCGTACGCGAAGTGTGTCGCGTACCGCCGCATAGGCGGGATCGGCGGCCAGGTTGATCACCTCGTCGGGATCGCGCGACAGGTCGTACAGCTCTTCCGCCGGGCGTCTGAGATAGGCCGCCTGGCTGCGCTTGCCGAGACGGATCGCCGGATCGGCGCTGATCGCCTTCCAGCTCGGCGAGCCCGCGACGTCGCCCGCGATCGGATAGTCGAGCGGATGAGCGAGGTTGAGGATATAGCTGTGCGTCCGCGTGCGTACCGCGCGCATCGGGTAATATTGATTGATCTCGTGGAACTCGTGGCTGGCGAACACCGCATCGCGCGCAGGATCCTCCGCCTTGCCGAGGATCGGCAGCAGCGATTTGCCCGGCAGCTGATAATCGGGCGGCGCCACGCCCGCCCATTCGAGGACGGTCGGCGCGATGTCGATCCAGCTCACCATCGCATCGTTGACCGCCGCGCCGCTGCCCGGCGCGCGGATGATCAGCGGGAGGTGCAGGCCCGGCGCGTAGAGGTTGGTCTTGGCGCCGGGGAAGGGCCGGCCATTGTCGCTGAGGAAGATCACCAGCGTGTCGTCGGCGCGCCCGCTCTCGCCGAGCAGGTCGAGCAGCATGCCGACCCCGCTGTCGAGCCGGCTCAGTGATTCATGATATTCGGCGAGGTCCTGCCGCACCTCGGGCAGGTCGGGCAGGTGCGCGGGAATCCGCACCTTCGCCGGATCGTAGCGGACCGGCTTCACCCCCGGCCAGGGCCGGTCGTTGCCGTAATCGGTCGCAGCGCGGTGCGGGTCGCTATACGCTACCGTGACGAAGAACGGCCGGTCGTCGGTCGAGCGGATGAAGCTCGCCGCCGCGGTCGCCATCTCGCGCACGTCGCGGATGCCCGAACGCTCGGGCACCAGCTCGGCCTCGAACGGAAAGGCCGCGTCGGGTCCGATATGCTTCTTGCCGACCAGCGCCACCGCATGGCCGGCGCGGCGCAGCAGCGACGGCAGCGTCGCGATCCCGTCGAGCAGCGACTGGTGGTGCACGTCGTGCTGCAGCCCGTACATGCCGTTCTGGTGGCCGTAGAGCCCGCTATGGATCACCGCGCGGCTCGGGCTGCACGAGGAGACTGCGGCATAGGCGTGGGTGAAGCGCGTGCCCTCGCGCGCCAGCCGGTCGAGGCGCGGCGTCGCCACCGGCACGCCATAGCAGCCGAGGTCGAGCCCCTGGTCGTCGGAGATGAGCAGCAATATATTGCGCTGCCGCTTGCCGGTCTGCGCAGCCCGCGTCGCACCGGCCGAGACCGCCGCTGCCCCCGCCATCCCCTTGAGCAGCGTGCGGCGGTGCATGGCTGGTCTCCGGCGGAGAAGAAAGGGTCCCGGACCGGCAGGGGAAGGGGGCCTGGCCGATCCGGGAGAGGAGGGGTTTAGAACTTCAGCGCGGCGCTGAAGCGGAACGAGCGGCCGAGGATCGGGCGCGCCAGGATCGCACCCGATCCCTGCCCGCCGATGATGCGCGGATTGCCTTCGGTCAGGCCGATCTCGTCGGTCAGGTTGTTGCCCGTCACCGCCAGCGTCACATGCTCGCCGACATCGACCGTGATGCCCGCGTCGAGCTGGTAGAAATTGGGCAGCACCTGCGCGTTCTCGGGATCCGAGAAGCGGTCGCCGGTATATTGCAGCGTCGCGAACACCGCCGGTCTCACCCCGCCCAGATCGACCTCATAGGCAGGGGTCACGCGCCACGCCCAGCGCGGCTGGCGCTGCACCTGGTTGCCGGTGTTGTCGACCGTCCCGCCGGTGAAGAAGTCCTCGTAGGTCGCGTCGAGCCAGGTGCCGCCGGCGGTGATGCTGAAGCCGCGGAACGGCCGCACCGAGCCTTCGATCTCGACGCCGGTGGTCTTGGCGCCGCCGACCTCGGGGATCGGCACGTTGTTGACGAGGCGCGACGACGCCAGCCCGTCGAACTTGTTGTGGAACAGCGTGGCATAGAGGTTGACCAGCGGCGTCGAGATCTTGAGGCCGCCCTCATAGGTGTCGACCTCGGCGATCTGGGTCAGCCCCTCGCGCAGATTGTCGAACTGCGGGAAGCTGTTGCCGCGGCTGTAGCGCGCGAACACGCCGATCTGGCTGGTGATGTCGTAATTGACGCCGACGGTCCACGACCAGGCCGAGTCGGCATAATGGAGCTGCCGCGGGCCGCCGAGCACGGTGACCGAATTGTCGTAAAGCGTGTTGGGATTGCCATCGAGGTTGACATTGCCGCCCTCGGCCGCGCCACGCGGGGTGCGCAGCGTCGCGTCGACGACATGGCGCTGCCAGCGCACGCCGCCGTCGATGCGCAGCTCGGGCGTGATCTGGAACTCGTCGACCGCGTAGAAGGCGTAGTCACGGCCCTGGTAGAAGGCGTCGACCTGGAAGCCGGGGCCGCTGGTGAAGCCGTTGAGCGTCGCGGTGCGCCCGCCGTTCAGCGTCATGTTGAGCAGCCGCGCATTGGGCTCGGCGGTGAGCAGCACCTGGTTACCCAGCACCCATTTGTCGCGCGAGCTATAGTCGGCGAAGTAGAAGCCGCCGGTGAACTTGTTGTTGCCCGCGGTCCATTCGAACGCCGAATCGGAGACGAAGGAGGAGATCTTCTTGCGCACTTCCCAGATGCCGGCGCGCATCACCTGCGCACTGGCGCCGCCGCCCACGGCTTGCCCGCCATTGACATAGGTGAGGCTGGAGATGGTCGATCCGGCGCCGCCCAGCGCCACCGCCACGTCAGCGGCGGAGCGCGGCGGGCCCTCGGGGACCATGCCGATCGTGTCGGCATTGCCGCCGAGATAGCTCAAGCGCTCGCGCAGGCGCAGGCCATCGGCGACTTCATAGTCGAACGCGATGCCGGTGTTGATGACGTCGGCGCCGCGGCCCTGGGCGAGGTCGATCGTGCGGCCGACGATGTTGGTCGTCACGCGCGTCTCGCGCCCGGGCAGCGTGCCGGTGCCGGCATCGAAGCCCGGATAGGCCGAGATCTCGCCATTGTTCGAGATCACCGGGATCGGCAGCAGCCACTGGCCGCGGTCGTTGAGGTAGCGCGCATAGATCTCGACCGAGCCGCGATCGTCGAACTCGTGGCGGATGTTGGCGGTGATCTGTCCGCCCTTCTCGGCGCGGAACTGCGGGTCGCGCACGCCGTTGCCCTGGGCGTAATAGCCGCCGACCATGAATCCGGTATTCTCGCCGAGCGGGCCCGAGACCCAGGCGTCGCCGCGGATCTCGCCGTAATCGGTGTAGCTGACCTTGCCGAACGCCTCGAAATTGCTGCCGCCGGTGCGCGGCACGACGTTGACCGTGAGGCCCGGCTGGCCGTTCGAGAAGAGCGAGCCGGTGCCGCCGCGTACCGCTTCGACGCGCTTCACCGTCTCGTCGAGGCGGATCAGCTGCGAGTTCTCGAGGAACGAGAGCGTCGCGGGCGGGAAGATCGGCACGCCACCGAGCTGGAAGGTGACGAACTGCGCGTCGCCGCCCGACGGGTAGCCGCGCACGAAGATGTTGGCGCCGTTCTGTCCGCCCGAGCTCTCGGCCATCACGCCCGGCACGCTGCGCAGGATGTCGGCGGTGCTGGTCGGCGCGGCGCGGTCGAGCGCTTCTTCGCTCAGCGTCGTCACCGCGAATGCCGCATCCTGGCGGCGCGTGCCGCCGCCGGCGGTGCCGACCACGACGATCTCTTCGGTCGTCTCGGCCTCGTCCTGCGGCGCGGCGGCCGGATCGGCGGCCTGGGTCTGAGCCTGGGCTGCGGTGGCGATCAGCGCCAGCGGCGCGGCCCCGAGCATGAACATTGCACTGCGAAGCATAAATCCTCCCCATCGAGCGTGCGAGCGGCACATTTGCCTTCCGAGGACCAATGCTATGCAGAACTGAAATGGTTTTCAAGAGGTCGTTTCACGACCGGCGCCACACGCGGCTTGCGGCGCATGCGCCAGCGCCCTACCACAGCGGCGATGGGCAGGGAGCCGAGGAGCAAGCGCGGGGGCGCATCGCGGCTGACGATGCAGGACATCGCGCGCCTGGCGAACGTCTCGACCCCGACCGTGTCGCGCGTGCTCAACGGCAGCCCGCTGGTGACCGAGGAGACGCGCGAGCGCGTGCTCGAGGTGGCGCGCACCCATGGCTATGCCGTCAACCGCAACGCGCAGAAATTGCGCCATGCGCGCACCAACACCGTCGCGGTGGTGCTCGATTTCGGCTCGCACCGCCACGGCGCGATCGGGGATCCCTTCATCTTCGAGCTGCTCGCCGGCGTGTCCGAGGCGCTGTCGATCCGTAATCAGGACCTGCTGCTGTCGCCCCCCGGCCTCGACGATGCGCGGGCCTTCCGCGATTTCTTCCAGGCGCGCGGCGCCGATGGCTTCATCGTGCTCGGCCAGGGTACGCGCGACGCGATGCTGCGCAGCCTCGCGCGCGAGAATCTGCCTTTGGTGGTGTGGGGCGCGGTGGCGCCCGACGCCGGCTATTGCGCGGTGGGCAGCGACAATCTCGCGGGCGGCAAGCTCGCCGCGCAGCATTTCCTCGCGCAGGGCCGCAAGCGCTGGCTGTTCCTCGGCGACACGCGGCATGAGGAGTTGCGCTTGCGCTACGAGGGGCTGAAGCTCGGCGCCGCGGACCATCCCGACGTCACGATCGAGCTGCTCTCGATCCCGTCGATGGCGTTCACCGCGACGAGCGACGCGGTCACCGCCTATCTCGCGCAGGGTGGCCAGCCCGACGCGGTATTCGCCTTCTCCGACACCGCGGCGATGGCCGCGATCGGATCGTTCCGCGCGTGCGGGCTGACGGCGCCACGCGATTTTTCGCTGGTCGGCTACAACAATATCCCACCGACCGCGCATTTCAGTCCGGCGATCACCACGATCGACCAGAAGACCGACGTCGCCGGCGCGCTGCTGGTCGAGAAGCTGATGCAGAGCATCGACGGCGGGCGTCCGCAATCGGTGATGCTGCCCACGCGAATGGTGGTGCGCGAGACCTGACGCTCGGATCGGGCATTCGGCGTGATCGCGCATCTGCTCTTGAAATCGATATCAAAGGTCCGTTATCCCAGGCGCGAACTGGAGAGGAGCTGGCCGTTGGGGGCCCATCGCAGCCATCGGGGCGAAGCCCTGCAATTCGGGACTGACGGCTGGACCGTCGCGATCGCCGGCGACGATGCGACGTGCGAGGGTTGGGCGGCGACGATTCTCGCCTTGTCCAACGGCGCGCTCGGCGTGCGCGGTGCGATCGAGGAACGTGCCCGGGCAACGACCTTCCTCGCCCAGGCCTATGAGACAACGCCGATCCATTATCACGAGCGGCTCAGCGGCTTTGCCGAGCAGTCGGATACGCGCGTGCCGGTCGCCGAGCCGCTCGGCCTGCGCGTGTTCGTCGACGGCGCCGAGGTCGATTTCGCCGCGGCGCGGATCGCGGAGACGCTGCGCTCGCTCGACCTGCGCAGCGGGCGGCTGACCCGCCGCACGCGCTGGATCCTCGCCGATGGCCGGACGCTCGAAATCGTCGCCGAACGGCTCGTCCCGATCGACGGCAGCCCCGTGCTGCTGCGCCGCCTGTACGCCACGGTGGCCGGAAAACGAGTCGCGCTCGAACCCCATCTTGCCCCCGCGCCGCGGCCCGAGGTCCAGTCCGACGATCCGCGGATCGGCGTCAATCTCGGCACTGGCGGCTTCGTCACCGAACAGGCGGACGACACGCAAGTGATCGAGCGGCTGCCGGGCAGCGGCACCGGCGTCGCCGCCGTGCAGCGCATGCGCGCCGACGGAGAGGCGAGCTTCGTCGTCACCGGTTTCGCGGTGGGCAAGGCCGAGTCCGGCGCGCTCGCGGCGCAGGCGGCACAGCTTGCCGAGGCGCATCTCGCCGCCGGCTTCGATGCCGCGCTCGAAGCGCAATGTGCCGCCTTCGCCGCCTTCTGGGACCGCGCCGACGTCGCGATCGACGGCGACGCGCGCACCACCGCGACGCTCCGTCTCAACCTCTACCACCTGTTCTGCTCGGCCGGGCGCGACGGCGTCTCGACCGCCGCGGCCAAGGGCCTCACCGGCGAAGGCTATGAGGGCCATTATTTCTGGGACACCGAGGCGTTCATGCTCCCGGTGCTGGCCGTGCTAGCGCCCGACGTCGCGCGCGCGATGCTCGTCTATCGCTACCGCACGCTCGGCGCGGCCAAGGCCAATGCCCGCGCGCTCAACCATGAAACCGGGGCGCTCTACGCCTGGCGCACGATCGGCGGGCGCGAATGCTCGGCGCACTATCCCAGCGGCTCGGCTCAGTACCATATCAACGCCGCCATCGCCTTCGCGATCGGCCTCTATGCCGATGCCACCGGCGACGAAGCCTTCCTCGCCGAGATGGGCGCCGAGATGCTGGTCGAGACCGCGCGGCTGTGGCTGTCGCTCGGCGACTGGCGCGACGGCGGATTCCATCTCCATGGGGTAACCGGACCCGACGAATATACCACGCTGATCGACGACAATTGGTACACCAATCGCATGGCGCAGAAGCATTTGCGGCTGGCGTGCGACGTGGCCGGCCGGGTCGCCGCCAGCGCGCCCGGCAGCTGGGCGGAACTCGCTGCCAGGATCGATCTGGACGAGGACGAGCTCACCGGTTTCGCGGCCGCGGCGGACGCGATGCATTTGCCCTTCGACGACGCCCTCGGCATCGACGCGCAGGATGCGAGCTTCCTCGGCAAGCCGCGCTGGGACGTCGCCGCCACGCCGCGCGAGCGCTTCCCGCTGCTGCTCCACTATCACCCGATGACGCTCTATCGGCACCAGGTGTGCAAGCAGGCCGACCTGATCCTCGGCATGGTGCTGGGCGGCGAGGACGTGCCGCTCGACCGCAAGCGCCGCGCCTTCGACTATTACGAGCCGATCACCACGCATGATTCGACGCTGTCGGCCTCGACCTTCGCGATCCTCGCGAGCGAGGTCGGCTATCCCGAGCAGGCGTCGCGCTTCTTTCGCGCGACCAGCTTCGTAGATGTCGAGGACCAGCACGGCAACACCAGCCACGGCGTGCACATGGCCTCGCTCGCCGGATCGTGGCTCGCCTTGGTGTGGGGGTTCGCGGGCTTCCGTCCGGCAGACGGCAGCTTCGCTTTCCGCCCGACCCTGCCCGATAGCTGGCAGGGCTACCATTTTGGCCTCAGCTGGCGCGGCAGCGAGCTGCGCGTCGCGGTCGACCGCGACGGCGCGCGCTATCGCGTCGTGTCGGGTGAGCCGCTCGCCTTCCGCCACGGAAACGCCGAGGTCCGCATCGCCGCGGGCGAGAGTTGGACCGGGCCGCTCGCATGAGCGTCTTCCCCCGCCCGCTCGACGCGGTCGCCTTCGACCTCGACGGCGTGCTGACCGACACCGCACGCGCGCATTACCGTGCGTGGAAGCGGCTCGCCGACAGCCTCGCCATCCCGTTCGACGAGGCTGCCAACGAAGCGCTCAAGGGCGTCGACCGGATGGGCAGCCTCGCGCTGATCCTCGGCGACCGCCCCGGCTATGATGATGCGGCGCGCGCGGAGCTCGCCGCGCGCAAGAACGACTGGTATCTCGACGAGATCGCGCATTTCGGCCCCGGCGACTTGTTCCCCGGCGCGCGCGAGGCGATCGAGGAATGCCGTGCGGCGGGACTCAAGCTCGCGCTCGCCTCGGCCAGCCGCAACGCGCCCCTCCTCCTCGCGCGGATGGAGATCGACACACTGTTCGATGTCGTGGTCGACCCCGCCTCGGTCGCGGCAGGCAAGCCCGCGCCCGATATCTTCCTCGCCGCCGCGGCAGCAGTCGGCGCCGCGCCCGAGCGCACGCTCGGGGTCGAGGATTCGCAGGCCGGGATCGTCGCGATCCATGCCGCGGGGATGCCCGCGCTCGGCGTCGGCGTGCGCGCCGCGCTGCCCGACGCCGACCATGTCATTCCGGCGATCGCCGGCTTCCGCCTGTCCGACTATCTCGCCTAGGCGGGCGGCGCCGCCATGGTCCGCCGCGTGATCCGGTCGAGCTGCCACAGCGCGATCCCAATCAGCACGATCGGTACCAGCACGAGGTAGAAGGCGGTCTGACCCGAGAAGCGGTCGAACACGATCCCCGTGATCATCGACCCGATCGTCCCGCCGAGCGCCGAGAAGATCACCATCAACCCGACCATCGCCGCGTGCCGCACCTGCGGTAGCGCGCTCAGCACCACCGACGACACGATCGGGTAGATCGGCGCCATGAACACCCCGATCAGCGGGAAGATGTAAGCGGCGAGCGGCGCGCTGAACCAGGTCACGTCGGGCCGCAAGGTCAGCCCGCGTGTGGTGGGCAAGGTCAGCAGCACCAGCGCCGCCATCGCCGCGAGGCAGATCAGCAGCAACCTGAGCCAGCCGAGCTTCGCCACCAGCCAGCTCGCGCTCACCCGGCCCAGCGCCAGGGCGGCGATGAAGATGCTCGACGCCTGCACGCTCATCGCGCTCGGCAGGTGCAGCACCTGGTTGTTGAAGGTCGGCAGCCAGGTGCCGATGCTCTGCTCGACCAGCACATAGAGAAAGATCGCGGCGAGGAAGGCGATGGTCGAGGGCAGGATCGCGAGCGCGAGCATGTCGCGCCGGCTCGCCGCGGGGGCGCCGTCGGCGGCGACGTTGCGGCGCTCGTCGAGCGGGGCGAGCCACCACAGCAGCGCCGATCCCCCGGCAAGCGCGGCGATCACGTGATAGACGTCGAGCCAGTCCTCGCCCGTGCGGTCGCGGCCGATGAACCAGCCGAACATCCAGATGCCGGCGAGGATGCCGACCATGAACACCCCCTCGACCAGGCTGGTGAGCCCGGCATGGCGCTCACGCTCTGGGCGCAGCAGCCCGATCGAGGCATAGGTCGCGACCTTGGCGATGCCGAAGCACAGGCCGGTGAGCACGAAGAACAATTGCGTCGCGATGAAGCTGTTGGCGACCGGCATCAGCAGGGCCCCCGCCGCGATCGCCAGCATCACCCCGATCTGCGCACGGCGGAAGCCGAAGCGCGGCAGCGACACCGCGAACAGGAACGAGGCGACGACCACCGACAGGTCCTTGCACGCCTCGAGCGTCGCGGCCTGCGGCTTGGACACGCCGTAATGCGCGATCGACTGGAGGATCACCGTGCCGACGCTGTTCATCAGCAGGCCGAGCACCGCATAGCTGGTGACGAGTGCAACGATCGCCAGCGCCGGTCGCGCCATAACCCCTCCCATCTGTTCTCGGGGGCGCAGCCTAATGCGATGAAAGATGAAATGGAATGCTTTTCATTGCGCGATTGGCCGCCTTTCCCGCAGGCGCCGATCCCGGTCGCTCGCCAGCCAGGGCCGGGACATATTAAGTATGTCGTCATACCAACGGAGGATACTTGTCAGACAGCTTATTCTGTCTTACAGGTTTGCGCGCAAACCCGAAGAAATCGGGAGTGGGAGGAGTTCTGAAGATGGCACAACATGTGTTTGCGCGCGCCACGGTTTCGGTGACCGCGCTGGCAATGGGTCTCGGATTCGCCCCTGCCGCCGCTGCTCAGACCGCAGCCGGCGGCCAGGACGAGACGGCCGAAACCGCCCCCGCCGATCAGGGCGCTGAAGATATCATCGTCACCGGCTTCCGCGGATCGCTCGAGAAGTCGCTCGCGACCAAGCGCAACGAGACTGGCGTCGTCGATTCGATCTCGGCCGAGGACATCGGCAAGTTCCCCGACTCGAACCTGGCTGAATCGATGCAGCGGCTGCCGGGCGTGGCGCTCGCCCGCGGCGATGGTGGCGAGGGCAAGACGATCTCGGTCCGCGGCCTCGGCGCGCAGTTCACGCGCGTCCGTCTCAACGGCATGCAGGGGTCGAGCTCGACCAACTCGTCGGACATCCGCGCCGGCTTCAACTCCTCGCGCTCGTTCGACTTCAGCGTGTTCGCGTCCGAGCTGTTCAGCGAACTGACCGTGCGCAAGACCTATTCGGCCGACGTCGATGAGGGCTCGCTCGGCGCGACGGTCGATCTGCAGACGCCGCGGCCGCTGTCCTATGCCCAGGATTTCACCCTCGCCGCGAGCGCACAGGGCACCTATGACGATCTGCGCGGACGCGTCAGCCCGCGCGTCACCGGCCTCGTTTCCAAGAAGTTCCTCGACGGCACCTTCGGCATCGCGGCGTCGATCGCCTATACCAAGCGCTATACGCGAGAGGAGGCGTGGTCGGCGGTCGAGGTGTATCGCGGCACCCAGCAGGGCGGTTTCTGCTCCCCCGTCGGTTATCCGACGCAGAATCCGGCCAGCAACGTCCCGCTCGGCACCGACGCGCTCAACTGCGCGACCGGGCTGCCGCGCCTGCCTGGCACCGCCGATAACATCGCCAACTATGAGACCGCCCGGAACGCCTTCATCTATCGTAGCCCGCGGTGGCTGCGATCGGACCAGGATTATTCGCGGCTTGGCGCCACGGTCACAATCGAGGCTGAACCCGCGGAGGGTACGCATTTCTCACTCGACGGCCTGTACAGCTGGTATGATGTGACGCGGCGCGATTATAGCTTTGCCGCCAACTCGTTCGCGCGCGGCCTGAACAACCACGGCCAGCCGATCACGACGGTCACCGACATCGAGGTCGATTCGCTGGGCAGCACGCTGTACGGCCAGTTCAACAACATCGATATCTCGAACGATATCGCCCTGCGCAAATACACCACCACCTTCCGCCAGATCAACGCGACCTTCTCGCAGGAACTGGGGAAGCTGACGATCGACGCCTATGCCGGCCTGTCGCTCTCCACGATGCACAACCCCGTGTCGACGCAGATCAGCTTCTTCGCCAACGACGTCCAGAATTTCTCCTATGATTTCCGCGGCGGCGGCAGCATCCCGGTGATCAACTGGGGCTTCGACACCACCAACGCCGCCAATTACCTGTTCGCGCCGAACGTCGTGGTGCAGACCTCCCCGACCACCAGCGTGACGATCTTCCGCAACCTGCTGAACAAGGGCGACAACAAGGAGGATACCGAGAATCTGACCGCCGAGCTCAACGCGACCTACGCGCTGTTCGACGGCTTCAAGGTTCGCGCCGGCGTCCAGTATCGCGAAGGAAACTACAAGCGATACACGCGTAGCCGTGCCGGCAACGTGACCACGGGATCGCTGCCGGTTGGTACCGCGATGAGCTCGGTGATGACGCTGATCGACGACTTCGGAAAATCGATGCCGGGCAACGTCGGCGGGTCCTGGCTGGCGCCGGACTATGACGCGATCGACAAGCTCATCAACTTCACCAACGATGACAGCGGGACCTATGCCCTGGCACCGATCCCGGTCCGCGACACGCTGAGCGAGAAGGTCACGGGCGCATATGGGATGGTCGAGTTCGATACCGATGTGGGCGTGCGTCTGCGCGGCAACATCGGCGTGCGCTACGTCCATACCAACCAGAGCGGGATGGGCAGCATCGCCGGCGTCTCACGCACCCTGACTCGCGAATATGACGACTGGCTGCCCTCGGCGACGATCACCGCGGACCTTACCGACAAGCTGATCCTGCGTTTTGCCGCGGCGAAGGTGATGGCGCGGCCGGAACTCAACCATATTCTGCCTGCAGGCGTGAACATCGCGCTCAACACGCGCACCATCTCGGGCCCGAACTTCTACCTCGACCCGATCCGCGCCAAGACGGTCGACGTCAGTCTCGAATATTATTTCGGGCGGCGCGGGCTGATCGCCGTGGGCGGTTTCTACAAGGATATCGACAGCTACATCCAGGCGCTGTCCGAATCGATGCCCTACAGCCAGACCGGGCTGCCACTGTCGCTGATCGAGGGATCGGGCAACACGGCAGCGACCGAATTCACGGTCAGCAGCCGGCAGAATACGCCGGGCGGTCCGCTCAAGGGCGTCGAGGTCAATGTCCAGACCGGCTTCGACTTCCTGGGCGACACGTTCCGCAACTTCGGCATGCTGGCGAACTACACCTTCGTCGACTCGCAGATCACCTATTGCCGGACGTCCGGCGCAGCCTGCACGGGTGCCAACACCCTGGTCCGCGACCTGGTGAACCTGTCCAAGCACACCTTGAGCGGGACGCTCTATTATGAAGATGACAAGTTCAGCATCCGCGGCACCGCGACCTATCGCGACAAATATCTGCTGACCGTGCCGACCTCGCGCATCGGTACGGACGCGCAGGGCAATTTCGTCAACGATGTGCAGGGCGCGAACTCGACGGTGTTCGTCGATCTGGCCGCGTCCTATCAGATCACGCCGCAGATCCAGCTGCGCCTCGAAGCGCAGAACATCACCAACGAAGCGCTCGAATTCTACTACGACTCGGTCCGCCAGGACCCCTATTACACGGCGTACACCGGGCGGAAGTTCTCCGCCGGCGTCGCCTTCAAATTCTAGACCGGCACGTTCTGGGCAAGCGCGCGAGCGCCAAAAGGGGGCGCCCGGTTCGCTGATCGAGCCGGGCGTTCCTGATTTAAACGACTGAGGAAAGGACGACATGACCACACGCCGCAGCCTTCTGGTCCGGGCGCCCGCCGCGGCGATGCTCGCGTTGCCCGCGGTCCCGGCGTTCGCCCGCCGGCGCACCATCGACATTCGCAGCCACGGTGCCGTCGGCGACGGCAGGACGATCAATACCAAGGCGATCCAGCAGGCGATCGACGCCTGCGCCAGGGAAGGCGGCGGGATGATCGCGGTCCCGGCGGGCGTGTTCGTCAGCGGGTCGATCTGGCTCAAGCCTGGCGTCGGGCTCGAGCTGCGCAAGGGCGCCGTGCTGCGCGGCTCGCCCAAGCTCTCCGATTATCCGCTGGTGCTGCGCCGCTTCGTCGAGGCGTTTCCGGAGGCGCTGCGCCTGGGCCTGATCAACGCGCAGCACAATCATGGCCTGCGCATCCTGGGCCCCGGCACGATCGATGGCGGCGGCGATCCCTTCTGGCGGATGTTCTTCAATGCGCCCGAGGAGAGCGTGAAGGGCGTCAAGGTCCAGTACCATTTCCCCCAGCTCTGCTCGATCGAGGATTGCGACGACGTGCTGGTCAGCGGCGTGACCTTCAAGGATCCCGCCTTCTGGAATCTGCACATGTACCGCTGCCGCCGCTCGGTGGTGGAGGATTGCCGGTTCGAGGTGCCGCACAAGATCCGCGCGCCGAGCTCGGATGCGATCGACCTCGACAGCTGCCAGGACATCGTCGTGCGCCGCTGCCATTTCTCGGTCGACGACGACTGCATCGCACTCAAGGGCACGCAGGGGCCAGGCGCGGCGGACTACAAGGAAGCGCCTCCGGTCGAGCGCATCCACATCCATGACTGCGTGTTCGAGCATGGCCTGGGCTGCGTCACCTATGGCAGCAATGCGACGATCGTGCGCGACGTGCGCGTCGAGCGGATCACCAATCTCGGCGACATCCCGACGATCCGCTTCAAGGTACGTCCCGACACGCCGGGGCAGGTCTATGAGAAGCTGCGCGTCAAGGGCGTGCGCCTCGCCGAGGCGCCGACGCCCTATGGCACCGACTGGCACAATCGCGAAGTCTTCTACGGTTACGGCAAGCCCAATTTCGGCGCCGACGATCCCGCGGTCGGGCTGATCGTCAACGCCCGGCTGGTGCACGGCACCAAGGTCGAGCCGCGCATGCCCGGCTCGATCATCCGCGACGTGGTGATCGAGGACGTGACCGGCACCACGCGCCGGTTCGGCAACATCTCGGGCAACCCGACCACGGCGATCTCGGACTTCCTGCTCAAGGACATCGACGTGCGGCTGACCGACCCGGGCGAGCGCCAGAAGCTGATCGCGCGGAACACCCGCAATATCCGGATGGAGAATGTCCGCGTGAACGGTCAGCCGGGCGAGATCGTGACCTAGCCTCGCCGGCTAATCCTAATCGTCACCCCGGCCTCGTGCTGGGTCCACTTCGCCGTACGCAGTGCCGTTGAACCTCAAGCACATCGCTCGCCGCCCGGTGGACCCCGGCACAAGGCCGGGTGACGATGGCGCGGGCTTGCAATGTTGGAATTGAGTCGCGAGCCTCGCCCGGCTCTTTCTCATCGTCAGCTCGGGCCGAACCACACGCTCCCGCGCGCACGCGTGGCAGTGTGACTCTTGTGACTTTCCGGTATCGCGATACCCGTCAGAGCCGATAGGCCTGCCGCACCAGATTATACGCCAGGTCCTGCGCCACCGCGAACGCCTCGTCCTGCTCCAGCCGGTGCTCGGCGACGAGGCGGGCGAGGAACGAGCAGTCCACCCGCCGGCTCATGTCGTGCCGGGAGGGGATCGACAGGAAGGCGCGCGTGTCGTCGTTGAAGCCGACCGTGTTGTAGAAGCCGCCGGTCTCGGTCACCTGCTCGCGGAAGCGGCGCATCCCCTCGGGGCTGTCGTGGAACCACCAGGCCGGCCCGATCCGCAGCGCCGGGTAATGGCCCGCCAGCGGCGCGATCTCCCGCGCGTAGTTGCTCTCGTCGAGCGTGAACAGGATGATCGTGAGGTCGCGCTCATTGCCATAGGCGTTGAGCAAGGGCTTGAGCGCATTGACGTATTCGGTCCGGGACGGCCAGTCGTCGCCCTTGGCCTCGCCGAACACGTTGGTCACCGCCGGGTTCTGGCTGCGCAGCGCACCCGGATGGATCTGCATGACCAGTCCGTCGTCCAGGCTCATCCGCGCCATCTCGGTCAGCATCTGGCCGCGGAAGCGTTCGGCGTCCTGAGCGTCGCCCTCGCCGCGGACGATGCGGCCGAACAGCGAAGCCGCCGCTTCCTGCGGCAGATTCTCGGTATGCGCGGTCGGGTGGCCATGGTCGGTCGAGGTGCAGCCGCCATGCTCGATGAAGTAGCGTCGCCGGTTGCGCAGCGCGGCGAGATAGCCGTCCCACGTCGTCACGTCCTCGCCGGTGATCCGCCCCAGCTCGGGCAGTGCCTCGCGGAAGCGCGGATGCTCCGGATCGGTGACGTTGTCGGGGCGGAAGGCGGTGACGACGCGGCCGCTCCATCCGCTTGCCGCGATCGCGCGGTGGTGGCGCAGGTCGTCGAGCGGATCCTCGGTGGTCGCGAGCAGCTCGATCCCGAACCGCTCGAACAGCGCGCGCGGGCGGAATTCCTCGGTCTTCAGCTTGGCGTCGATCTGGTCGTAGATGCGATCGGCATTGGCGGGCGACAGCCGCTCGGTGATGCCGAGGATCGCGTGGAACGCGTGGTCGAGCCACATCCGGCTCGGCGTACCGCGCAGCAGGTGGAAATTCTCGGCGAAGCGGTGCCAGATCTTCCGGGGATCGCTCTCGGTCCAGCCGCCGTCGATCCGCGGCACGCCCAGCTCCTCGAGCGGCACGCCCTGCGAGTAGAGCATGCGGAAGATGTAATGGTCGGGGATGATGAACAGCGCCGCCGGGTTGGCGAAGGGCTCGTCGCTCGCGAACCAGGACGGGTCGGTATGGCCGTGCGGGCTGACGATCGGCAGGTCCTTGACCGAAGCGTACAGCTCCCGCGCGATGGCGCGGGTCTCGGGGTCGGCGGGGAACAGGCGGTCGGGGTGCAGCGACAGCGGCATCGTATCGATCATCGTGAATCAGAACCCCTGGGAAGCGCCACCGTCGACGGGCAGCAGGACGCCGGTGACGAAGCGCGCGGCGGGCGAACAGAGATAGACCGCGGCCAGCCCGATATCCTCGGCTTCGCCGAAGCGTCCCATCGGGGTGCGCTGAAGGATGCGGTTCGAGCGCGCCGGATCGCCGTCCAGCGCTTTCCGCAGCATCGGCGATTCGATCCAGCCCGGCGCGATCGCATTGACCCGCACGCCCTGGCTCGAAACCTCGGTCGCCAGCGCTCGGACCATGCCGACATAGGCCGATTTGGCGGCCGAATAGGCGATCACCTGCGGCATGCCGAGCAGCGAGGTCATCGACGCGGTGAACAGGATGCTGCCGTGTTTCGCGTCGAGCATCGCCGGCAGCACCAGCCGCGTCAGATTGTGCGCGGCGAGGACATGCGTGTCGAGCATGCCGGCGAAATCCTCGACGCTGGTATCGACCGCCAGCTTCTTGAAATTGTGCCCGGCATTGTTGGCGAGGATGGTGATTTCGCCCATCTTGTCCCGCACCCGCTCGAGCATCGCCGGCATCGTGTCGAACGCGGTGACGTCGGCCGCCTCCCAATAGGCGCCCTCGCCCAGCTCCGCCGCGGCGGCCTCGATCATGTCGGGACGCCGTCCGACCAGCACGACCTTGGCGCCGGCTGCGTGCATCGCCCTCGCCATGCCGAGGCCAAGGCCGCTGCCGCCGCCGGTGATCAGCGCGACTTCGCCGTCGAGGCGGAACGCCTGGGCCGGATCAAGCGGCACTGCGGCATCCCCGATCGAGATCCGGCGTGTCCTGGTGCTTGTACATCACGAAATACTCCCGATGCCCGAGCGCTTCGGGCTTGCTTGGTTGGCCGCTCGCGACATCGGCGACCATCGCACCGAGCTCGTCCGCGCATTGGTCGAGGCTGAGCTCGCCCGCCAGCACGCGGCCCGCGTCGAAGTCCATGTCCTCCTCCATCCGGGCATAGGTGCGGCTGTTGCCGGTGACCTTGACCAGCGGCGCGATCGGCGATCCGATCACGCTGCCGCGGCCGGTGACGAACAGCACGATCTGGCTGCCGCCCGAGATCAGGTCCATGATCCCCTCGGTGTCGTTGGGGTTGGTGTAGCCGAACTGCATGAAATGCGGGTCGGGAATCGAATCCATCACCCATAGGCCCGGCCAGGGCGGGGTCTCGCCGACCTTGATCACGCCCTGGATCGGGCGCGATCCGCTCTTGGCGAAGGCGCCCATGCTCTTCTCTTCGATCGTCGTCAGCCCGCCCGCGAAATTGCCCGGCGACACCGAATATTGCCGCACCTCGCGGCAATAACGTTCGGCCTTGGCATAGGCTGCGGCGAGTTCGATGCGGGCACGATCGTCGGCGGCGCGGGCGACGATGATGTCCTCGAGCCCGATCATCTCGACGATCTCCTCGACGATCGCCGAGCCGCCGGCATCGACCACGCGGTCGAACAGCCGCCCCACCGCGGGGTTGCCGACGAGGCCGCTGGTGCCGTCGGAACCGCCGCATTCGGCGCCGAGCGTCAGGTCGGCAAAGCCCATCGGCACGCGCGGCGTCTCGCGCCGGATGCGGTCACGCAGCTCGCGGACGATCGCCTTGCCCTTGTCGGTCGAGGAACGCGTGCCGCCAACGTCCTGGATGAAGAAGGACGCGGCCGGGCGCCCGCTCTTCTCCACCGCCTCGGCGATCTTCGCCGGCTGGGTATATTCGCAGCCGAGCCCGACCGAGAGCACCGCGCCGACATTGGGATGCCGCGCGAGGCTGAGCACCAGCCGGATCGCGTACTGGTTGTCGTAGCAGCCAGGGAAGCCGATGACCTGTACGTCCTCCTCGCCCGCGGCGATGGCGTGCGCGACGTGCGCGGCGCACTGCACGGTGTAGATGACGAGGACAAGGTTGCGGATGCCCTTGCGCCCATCGGGGCGGAGCCAGCCGGTCCACTGGCGATCGAACGTCTCAATCATAGGCCATATCCTTGGCCGCGCCGGTGACGACGTCGAAGCCGCCCGAGCGCTCGTCGAAGCGGCTGGCGCAATTATGGAGATGCACCCAGTCGCCCTTGCGGATCGCGACGGCGGCATGGCCGATCGGGATGCCGAACTTCACCACCGCCTCGCCAGCGGCGATGTCGGCCACCGCCATCTTGTGCCCGAGCGCGATCGCCTCGTTGAGCGCGACCTCGCCTTCGCCGATGACGGTCACGCTGTCCGTGCCGTCACCGAGCAAGGTCGCGACGTTGTCGCCGGGGTGGATGCGGAACGCGGTGGTCATTTCCAGCTCACAGGATTCCGTATTTGGCGAAGGCCCGGGTGCTCGACATGCCCGCCTCGATCTCCTTGCGCACCAGCTTCTCGCCGCGCACCTTCTCCAGCGCGCGTTCGATCACTTCGGCCTCATGCGCACGGGGAATGACGACGACCCCGTCGAGGTCGCCGAACACCAGGTCGCCCGGCTGCACGGTAACCGGCCCGACCTCGATCGGGCAGCGATAATCGACCACCTGCGTGCGCACGCCTGAATCCTGCGCGAAACGGCCGCGGCTGAACACCGGCCAGTGCTGCGACAGGATCTGCGGCGTGTCGCGGTGAAAGCCGTTGACCACCGCGCCATTGGCGCCGCGGGCGCGGGCGGTGGCCGTCAGGATCTCGCCCCAATAGGCACAGCGCATCTCGCCCCCGCTGGCGAGGTAGATGTCGCCCGGCTGAAGCTGGTCGAGCGCCTCGGTCAACTTGCCGAAGGGTTGTGCCTGTGGGCCATAGACGTCGATCATCAGCACCGGCATCGCGCGGCCGATCAGCTTCATCTCGGTGAGCATGGGCTGGATCGGCTGCGGCAGGAACTGGTGGACGCAGCCCAGCGTGTCGAGGATGTCGCCGACGGCGGGGGTGTACAGCTCGGCACGAAACAGCTCGAAGATTTCGTTGTCGGTCATCATGGCTCCGGGGTGGATGCGGTTGCGGCGCGCGGTCGGCGCAGGATCAGCGCCATCGCCAGCACGGCGAGCGGGTAGGCGAGCGCGGCGGCGAGGAAGAGGAGAGCGTAATTCTCGCCGGTGGCGTCGAGGATGCGGCCGACCGCCATTGCGACGAACATGCCCATGATTCCCGCCGCGAAACCGCCGATGCCGATCACCGAACTGACCCCGCGCGAGGGTACGGTGTCCGAGGCGAGCGTGTAGAGATTGGCCGACATGCCCTGGTGCCCGGCCGCCGCAAGTGCGATCAGCATCACCGCGGGCCACAGGCTCGAGACGCCGGCGATGAACGCGACCGGGATCGGGCACAGCGCCATCAGCAGCATCGTCGCGAGCCGCGCCGGCACCGGGCGCATGCCGCCCCTGATCATCCGCGACGACAGCCAGCCGCCGGCGATGCTGCCGATGTCCGCGATCAGGTAGATCGCCACCAGCGGCCCGATCGAGCCCATCATGTCGATGCCGAAGCGGTCGTGCAGGAAGCCGGGGACCCAGTTCAGGTAGAACCACCACACCGGGCTGGTCATCAGCATGCCGACGACATAGGCCCAGGTCCCGCGATAGCGCAGCAGCGACAGCCACTTGACCGGCTCGGCGGGGGCGTCGTCGCCTTGCCTGATATAGGCGAGCTCCTCGGCGGAGAGGCGCTGCTGGCGCTCGGGGAGCTCGTAGAAACGCAGCCACAGCACCAGCCAGATCAGGCCCAGGCCGCCCGCGATCAGGAAGGCGGCGCGCCAGCCGACCAGCGCGACGATGAAGGGCAGCGAGAGCGGGGTGACGATCGCGCCGATGTTGCTGCCCGCGTTGAAGATGCCGGTGGCGAAGGCGCGCTCCTGCGGCGGGAACCACTCACGCACCGCCTTGATCGAGGCGGGGAAGTTGCCGCCTTCGGTGAGGCCGAGCGCGCCGCGCGCGATCTTGAAGCCGAGCACGCTCGACATGAGACCATGCACCGCGGCGGCGAGGCTCCAGCCGAACACCGCGATGCCGAGCCCGGCGCGCACGCCGATCCGGTCCATCAGCCGCCCGCCGAGCAGATAGCCGAACGCGTACATCAGCGAGAAGGCGGCGATGATGTCGCCATAGGCGGTCTCGGACCAGCCGAACTCGGCGTCCAGCGTCGGCTTCAAGAGCCCGAAGATCTGGCGGTCGACATAGCAGATGGTGGTCGAGGCAAAGAGCAGCGCGCAGACGATCCAGCGGTAGCGGCCCCGCGGCGGTGCGGACGCGGCACGCGCTTCGGCCGATTCGGCGATGGTGGTCGTCATCCGCATCCTCAACGGCGCGCCCTGGCGGCGGCTCGATCGCATAAATCCTGTATGACAGGTTACTAGCGGTTTGCATGGCGAAGGCAAGCATGATTCTGCTAAGGCATCGTCGCGGCAGCGCGGCGGATGCGCGACCAAGGCGCGGGACGACAGGGGAATCGGATTGGGAACGAAGGTGGACGAAGCGGCGGGCGGTACGAAGACGAGCGGCCTCGTCGACCACGTCATCGACTATATCTACCGCCATGTCGCCGACGAGCGGCTGCGTCCGGGCGCGCGTCTGCCGAGCGAGACCACGATCAGCGTGACGCTGGGGGTGAGCCGCCCGGTGGTGCGCGAGGCGATGCGCACGCTCGCCGCGACGGGCCTGGTCGAGATGGCGGTGGGCAAGCGCGCGACGATCGTCCCGGTCGACGGCGAGATGCTGTCGCGCGTGATCGGCAACGCGTTGCTGACGGGCCAGGCCGACACCCGCAACATCCTCGAGATGCGGCGCGGGATCGAGATCACGATGGTCGCGCTCGCCGCCGAGCGCCGCAGCGAAGCCGACGCCGCCGAGCTGCAGAAGATCGTGCGCGAGATGGCGACCAAGCTCGGCAACGCCAAGCGCTATGCCGAGCTCGACCTGCAGCTTCATGCACGGCTGGCGCGGGCGACCGGCAATCCGCTCTACACGCTGCTGATCGACGCCTTCCGCCAGCTCATCGCCGCATCGATGCTCGAGGGGATCGAGCGCTGGTCGGCGAGCCCCGAGCTCAAGCGCGTGCAGGACCTTCACGAGAATATCGTCGCGGCGGTGGTGGCGCGCGATCCGGGCGCGGCGGCGGGTGCCATGGCGCAGCATTTCGACGATGCGCTGATCAAGATCCTGGCGCCGATCGTCGCGGGCGAAGCCGCGGCTTGAGCTTGCCAGTCGCACCACTGCCGCCTATCCTGTAAGACAGCTTTGGATTGCAAGGAGAGGCGCCGCGATGCGCATCGAGAAGTTCGAGACCTGGATGTGCAAGCGGCCCAAGGGGCTGTTCGACGAAGAGCGCGAGGGCGCGGCGCCGATGCCCTGGGCCTATGGCGTCGGGCGCATCACCACTTCGGACGGGATCGAGGGGATCGCGACCTTCTGGGCGGCGCGCTCGGCGGCGGTGACCGACGCCTATCTCAGCGACGTGATCGCGCCGGTGATCATGGGGCGCTCGATCCATGATCGCGAGCGCATCTGGCAGGATTTCTGGAACATCGACCGGCACGGCGCCTTCTTCCCGGTGTTCCTGCCGGGCCCGATCGACGTGGCATTGTGGGACGCGGCGGCGCGCACCGCCGGGCTGCCGCTGCACCAGTATCTGGGCAGCTACCGCACCAGCCTCCCGGTCTATGCCTCAAGCCTGTGGCTGCCCGACATCGACGCCTATGTGCGCGAGGCGCTCGCCTACAAGGAGCGCGGGTTCAAGGCGTACAAGGTGCATCCCTGCGGCCCGAGCGCGCTCGACATGGCGATCCACCAGGCGGTGCGCGACGCGGTCGGGCCCGAGATGGTGCTGATGACCGACCCGGTCGCCGAATATTCGCTGCACGAGGCGATCAAGGTCGCGCGGCACCTCGAGCAACTGGACTATTATTGGTTCGAGGAGCCGTTCCGCGATTACGAGCTCGACAAATATGCCAAGCTCGCGGCCGCGGTCGATATTCCGATCGTCGGCACCGAGACGACGCGCGGCGGTCCCTGGGGCGTGGCGCAGGCGATCAAGGCCGACGCGCTCGACATGGTCCGCGCCGACGTGTCGTGGAAGGGCGGCATCACCGGCACGCTCAAGGTCTGCCACCTCGCCGAAGCGCACGGCATGAACTGCGAGCTGCACACCACGACGATGGGGCCGATGGACGTGGCCAACATCCATGTCGCCTGCGCGGTGCGCAATTCGGAATATTTCGAGCTGTTCGTGCCCGAGGACACCTTCCAGCTCCCGATGAAGCAGAGCCTGCGCGACCTGATGGACGCCGAGGGCAACATCCACGCGCCCGAGGGGCCGGGGCTGGGGATCGACATCGACTGGGATCTGGTCGAGGACAATTGCACGTCGAAGCGGGTGTTCGTGGCGTAGGGCGGACCGCTCGGATCGATCCTAGCTACCTTCTTCCCCTTGCAATGTTGGAATTCGCCTGCTGCACTTGTGCCGCCGGGCCCCCCTGCCGGAGCCCATGTCCCGGCCGCTCTTTGAACCGTGGATCACCCGCCGCGCGAACCTGTTGAGTCTGTCAACTTCGTCAACTCCGCACGAATGCGCGATAGTGTAAAGTCAGTGTAAAGTTCCAGCCCGCGAAAGCCTCGATCGCATTCCCTGACGCCGCCGCCGGACCCAAAATGCCATATGCGATTGCCCTGTCCCTCAAGGGGAGGGGAGGAGGCACGAACCTCACCTATTGATCACTTACGCAAAAAAGCGGCTGCGGCGAGGGTTCGCCGCAGCCGCAGGTCTAGCCACCCCGAGAGGGGGTCTCGTGAAACCTCAGACCTTAGGGTCCAAACCCGATCAGGACGCGGACATGACAGAGGCGAAAAAGCTTCCCGGCGAGGCGGTCGCGAAGGCAGGTAGCGGTGTCTACCTGTCGAGCGGCCAACGAAGTCCGAGAGGCTTTTTCGCCCTGCCCCTTCGGGGTGGCGGTCTGCAGGCCCGTGGCTGCGTCGTAGCGGCTAGACGGGCCAACCGGCCCGCCTTCGCCCCCGCTCCTATCCACGAACCTGCAGACCGCCATCATGCTCCGCGTCCCGATGGGGTTTGGACCCTAACCAGCCGGATCGCGATATAGGGCTTACCCGGCAGCGCGATTGTCGGCCGCGCCGGATCGTGCACGTCGTAATCGTCCTTCTGCTGCATGCGGAACACGCCTTCGACCGGCGTGATCGTCATGTTCCAGGTGTCGATGATGTCGATGCGGAAGGCGTTCTTGGGATCGCCGCGGCGGCCGGGCAGCACGACCTTCCACTCGGCCGGCGCCTGCGTCCCGAAATATTTGAGATAATATTCGTGCGGCTTGCCGCCGAGGTGATAGTTCCACCACGGCTGGATCGGGTCGATGCCGGGCGTGGGGCCTTCCTCCATGATCTTGCGCAGGAAGGCGAGGCGCGGCGCGCTGATGCCCTTGAGCACGCCGCCCTGACCAAGCCACGAATAATCGGGGTTCTGCTTGGGGTCGTAGGTTTCGCTGTGGCCGACATAGGTGCCGCCGATCAGGCCCCACCAGAAGCGCTCGACCATCCCCTGGCCGTCGAGATTGCCCCAGCGCTTGTCCGAATTGCCCTCGTACACGACCTCGTCGAACACCACGGGCTTCAGCGTCATCGCGCGGTGCAGCTCGGCGCGCAGGTCGTCGAGCACTGCCGCGCCGTTCTGCACGCTGGCATGGGTGATCCACGGCTTGCGATGGTCGTAATAGGTGTTGATCTGGTGGATCGAGCGCAGCCGGTCGTGCGGATCGGCGGCGACCAGGACCTGGAAGAGATGGTCCCAGTCGTCCATCGTCTTCGTCTTCACCGCGTCATACTCGTTGGCCATCGACCACCAGACATTGCGGTACGCGCTCCAGCGCGCGGCGGCGTAGCGGATGTAGCGCTCGTCGTCGGCGCGCTTCATGTCGTTGTAGCCGCGCTTCTCGTCATAGGGGTGGAAGAGGATGACGTCGGCCTCGATGCCGAGCGCGCCGAGGCGCTGGATGCGATCCTCGTAGCGGCGGAAATAATCCGGGTCGAAGCGCGTCGCGTCCCAGTCGCGCGGACCCTTGCCGGTGCGCGCGAACGGGTTGGTCGCGACCGACTCCACGTTGGGGAAGACCAGCATCCGCATCTTGTTGAACGGCGCGGTCCCGAGCGTCTCCAGCGTCTGCGCACACTTGGCGTCGGACTGGAGCGCCCAGCTGTAGCAGGTCGTGCCGATCTGGCGGAACGGCGTGCCGTCGGCATAAGCGAAGTGATAGCCGTCCTCGGTCACACGGATCGGGCCATGATTGCCGGCGGCGGGCGCGACGCATTCGAAGCGGCCGCGCTTGTGCGCCATCTCGCTCGCGCTGCTCTCGGTTTCCCAGCTCCACACGCCGAGTTCGGGCGGGCTGAAGCGGATGCGGTAGGTGCCGTTGCCGTCGTAGAAGCCCGGCACGCGGATCGTCTTGCCCGCGCCCTTGAACACCGCGGCGATGGTGACATCGACGAACGGGTTGCCGGTCGCGGGCCCTTCGAACGCCAGCTCGTGCACGCCCCAGCGTTCGGTATGCACCGGACCATCGCCCTGCGCGAGGGCTGGGGCGGCGGTGGCGCCGGCGGCGATCAGGCCGGTCTTCAGCATCTGGCGCCGCGATACGCTCATGCCGCGCGCTCCGCCTCGAGCTGCTCGAGCGACTTGCCCTCGTTGCGCGGCGCCCAGACGAAGCCGATCACGCCGCTGATCGCGAGGAAGCCGACCAGGATCCAGGCGAGGGTGGTGAAGCCGGTCGCGGTGAGCCACGGCACGAAGAAGCTGAACACGCCGAGCGCGATGCGCACGATCGCGAACATCACCCCCTGTGCGGTGGCGCGCAGCGCGGTCGGGAACATCTCCGAGCTCCACAGCTGGAAGAAGCTCTGCGCGCCGAAGCCGCCGCCGACCGACATCAGGAAGACGTGGATGATCGCGATCGGCAGGGTGAGCGGGAACAGCGCGAGCAGCGCCATGCCGATGACCTGCGTGATCGCCGAGATGCCGAACAGCAGCCGCTGGTTCACCTTGTCGGCGAGCTTCATGAAGATGAAGAAGATCGAGGCCATGCCGAGCAGGAACGACAGCGCCTGGATCGCCACCGACATCGCCTGGCTCTGGTCGCCGACGGTGCGCAGGATGTACGGGAAGAAGAAGCCGTTCGTGCCGGCCCACAGGTTCCAGAACAGGTACATGCCGGCGAGGAACGCCATCGATCCGATGTGCTGGCGGGTGAACAGGTCCTGCCAGCGGCCGCGCTTCTCGGTCTCCCCGCTCGCCTGCGCTTCGACCCAGCGCTGCGATTCATGCATGCGCGAGCGCAGGAAGGTGAGCGCGATGGCGAGGATCGCGAGATGCGCGAAGACGATGCGCGCGCCGAGCATGCCGAGCGGCTCGAGCAGGAGAAACAGCAGCAGCACGACGACCGGGCCGAGATACCACAGCACCTGCGCGACGCCGCTATGCTTGCCGCGCTTGTCATCGGGCGCCATCTCGGCGATCAGCGACCAGGAGGCGGGGATGTCGGCGCCGACCGCAAGGCCGACGAGGAAGAAGCCGATCACCACCATCCACGCGTTCATCGCGAAGACCAGCCACAGCATGCCGAACGCGTAGAACAGCATGTCGTACTGGTAGATCTTCTTGCGGCCGAACAGGTCGCACAACCGCCCGCCGATCAGCGCGCCGATGCCGGCGGCGATCGCGTTGGGGCCGAACGCACCGATCATCCCGACCAGGTCGGTGCTGAGATGATAGGCCTCGACCCACAGCGCCAGCGCGGCGGCGCCGGCGACGATCGAGCCTGCATCGATGTAATTGGCGAGTCCGGCGAGGATGGTGTTCTTCCAGTCCTCCCGGTCGGCTGCGGTGGTCATGTCCGTCTCTCCCGGATTGGTGTGGCTTGGCCGTTATGTCTGCGCTGCGGCCTCAGCGTAAGCCTGGATACAGAGCGACAGGGGAGGCGGCGTGCCTCCCCTGTCCAAGGGGTGCCTCGTCAGAATTTGATGCGTGCGCCGGTGTAGAAGCGGCGGCCGATCACGTCGTACACGCCGTTCACATTGCCCGGCAGGCCGCCCCACACCGGCGGACGCTCGACATCGAACAGGTTCTTGACGCCGAGATAGAATTCGAAATGCTCGATCCCGGTGTAGCGGACCTGCATGTCGGTGTAGATCTTCGAGCCGATGCGGAAATATTTTTCGTCGGGCACCGATCCGTCCGCCAGGCGATAGAGCGTCTGGAAGTTCTCATAGTCGAGGACCTGCGGCGCGATATATTCGGCGCTGACGTTGAAGCCGAACTTGTCGTTCTCCCAGCCGACGCCGGCCGTCACCGCATCCTCCGGCGTGCCCAGCTCGCCCTTGGTATTGTCATAGGGATCGCCGGTCAGCGCGCGGAAGCCGTTCTTGAGCAGGTGCGTCCACGCGGCCGAGAGGCTCGCCGTGCCGCCCGCAACCTCGTGGCGGTAGTTCAGCGTGAAATCGAGCCCGCGGCTGAACGAACCGCCGCTGTTGACCAGCGCGCGCACCACCTGCTCGACCGAACCGGTGCTGTACGCGCCCGACGCGCCGGCGCGGCGGGTGACGAACTGGCAGAACTCGTCCAGCCCCTCGCGATAGCATTTGTTGAGCACCGTCGCGGCGGACACGCGGCTGATCGCGTTCTCCAGCTTGATGTCGAAATAGTCGACGGTGATCGTCAGGTTGCGCAGCGCGTGGATCGAGCGCGGGTTGATCACCGCGCCGATCGTCAGCGTCTTGCCGGTCTCCTCCTGGATGTCCGGGTTGTTGGCGGAGATGCCGCCGACGCCCGCGAGATCCGCCTGCGTCAGGGTGAACGATCCGTTCGCCTGGATGTTGGCGAGAATGCCCGGAACCGCGCGGCAATTCTCCGCGAGCGTACCCGTGGTGGTGAGGGTGATGCCCTGGCACGGATCGGTGATCGAGATGATGCCTGCGGCCGGCGCGGCGAACAGCTCGCCGATATTGGGCGCGCGAGTCGCATGCGCATAGACCGCGCGGAGGCGGATATCCTCGATCGGCGACCATTCGCCGCCCACGTTCCAGGCATAGAAGGTGCCGACCGTCGAATAGTCGGACATGCGCCCCGCGGCGCGCAGCGTCAGGTTGTGGAAGAAGGGAGTCTCGGACAGGATCGGCACGACGATCTCGCCATAGGCTTCCTTGACGTCGAACTTGCCCGCGGTGTCGGTGAGCTGGACATAGCCGTTCCGCGCCTGGTTGGTCAGCGGATCGAAGATGTCGCGGCTTTCCTCCTTGCGATACTCGGCGCCGACCGCGACCTGGAGCGGACCGGCGGGAAGCTGGAACAGCGTGCCGGTGAGGTTCGCCGCCGCGACGTGCATCTGCTGCTTGGAATAGCGGCTCATGCTCGTCTTGATGTACTTGATCGCCTCGGGCGAGATCTTCGACGTGCCGTTGGCGTTCAGGCCATAGACGTCGATCGGCACGCAGCCCTGCGCCCGAGCGCTCGCATTGACGCACACCGCCTCGCCGCGGTTGCCGTCATTGTCATAGTCGTAGACGTCGGGGATCGCCTGCAGCGCCTCGGCGAGGTTGTAGAGGTTCGCCAGGCCGCTCATCGACTGGTTCTGCTTGGTGAAGCCATATTGGTAATAGGCGTCGAGCTTCCAGCTGCTGCCGAGGTCCATCGTCCCGCCGAGCACCACGCGGAAATTGTCGCGCTCGGTGGGAATGGTGCGCGTGCCGTCGTCGAACACCGTCGTGCGCAGCAGGAAGCTCAGATCCTTCGAGCTGATCGCATCGTTGGCGTTGCGGTTGGTCGCCGCGGCGAAGACCGCGGCCGGCACCAGCGGGTTGGCCAGGCGGCGCACGTCCGCCGGGTTGGTCGGGTTCGCGACCAGGAACTCGATCGGATAGAAGCCGCCATTGCCCGGGAAGGCGCCGAGCGCGCTGTCGGTGCGCATCGGCGAGGCTTCCATGCGCCCCTTGGTGAGGACGTTGGTGTAGGTGACCTCGGAGAAGAGGTTGATGTCGTCGGTCACGTCATAGTTGACGCGCGCCGCGAAGGTGTAGCGCTCCGACGGTGCGGCGAGCAGCTTGTACTGTTCGCGGTTATAGCCGTCCGTCGCCGCGTTGTAGGCGCGGAAGGTGCCGTCGGGATTGATGATGCGGTTGGTCTGGCCGCCGATCACGAAGACGCCGCCCGGACCGACGTTCGACGGGTTGTAGAACGGTGTGAACAGGTTCTGCGCGGCGGTCAGGTTGGCGTCGTTGTTGCCCGCGACGCGCTGCGTGGTGCCGAGGCTGGTATAGTCGTAGCGCGCGAAGTCGCGGCCGTCATTCTTGACCACGCCTTCGTTGACGTAGCCGCCATAGACCATGATGTTGCCGCGGCCGTCGCCGAAATTGGCGCCATAGGTGGCGTTGGCGACGAACTGGCGGTCATCGCCCCGTTCCGAGATGCCGCCCTGGACGTTGAGCTGAATCCCTTCGTACTTCTTCTTGTAGATGAAGTTGACCACGCCCGCGACGGCGTCCGACCCATAGACGGCCGAGGCGCCGCCGGTGAGCACGTCGACGCGCTCGATGAACGGGGTCGGGATCATCGACAGGTCGACCTGCGCGGTGCCGGGCACGCCCGCGACCGAGCGGCGGCCGTCGATCAGCACCAGCGTGCGATCGGCGCCGAGGTTGCGCAGGTTGACCGTGGCGAGACCCGGATTGGTGCTCGCGCCGTTGGTGGTGCGGCTCTGGCCCGGAATGCCGACGGCAGGGTTCTGCTGCAGCGCCTCCTGCACGTTGACGACGCCCTGATTCTCGAGCGCCTCGGCGGTGACGACCTGCAGCGGGCTGGGCGAGGTCAGCGCGGGCGAGGCGATGCGGCTGCCGGTGACGACGACTTCCTGCTCGGCCTCGGGCGCTTCCTGCGCGACGGGTGCGGCGTCCTGTGCCTGCGCCGCGGTCGCGGCGAACAGGGTGAGCGCGCTCGCGCCGCACAGCAGCAGTCCGGTGCGCGATGACTTGATTGCAACTTTCATTTCCCCACTCCTTCCCTTGTGTTGTTCTGATCGGGCCCTGGGTCAGGCCCCAGTCCATGGGCGTTTGCCGCCTCTCTCTCGTTATTCGGTCATGGCCGGTTGGCCCGGGCGACCACGTCGGCCACCCTCTCGCGCCAGTTGTTGCGGATCGCGTCGCGCGCGTCCGGCGCGAGCTGCGGTTCGAAGCGGTCGGCGGCGGTCGCTGTGCTGGTGCCGGCGAGGCCGAGCGCTTCGGCCGCCATGCGGGCGACGCCGAGCGCGCTGGCCTCGGCGATCTCGGGCCGGGCGATGGCACGGCCGGTCAGGTCGGCGAGGAGCTGCGCCAGCAGCGGATTGCGCGCCGCGCCGCCGTCGATCGACAGCTCGGGCAAGTCGATGCCGAGATCCGCGGCGATCGCGTCGAGCACGTCGCCGATCTGCAGCGCGATCGCCTCGAGCGTGGCGCGGGCGACATGCGCCGGGCGGGTGGCGAGCGTCATGCCGCTGAGCGTGCCGCGCGCGCCGGTCTGCCAGTGCGGCGCGCCGAGCCCGGCCAGCGCGGGGACGAAGACCACGCCTTCGCTGCTCTCGACACCGGCCGCGAGATCGGTGAGCGCCTGCTCGTCAGGCAGACCAAGCAGCGCCGTGGCGAAGGCCGCGGCATGGCCGGAGACCGAGATGTTGCCCTCGATCGCATGCTGCGTGCCGCCCCTGGCGCGGCTCCATGCGATCGTGCTGGAAAGGCCGTGCGACGAACGCACGCGGCCTTCGGTCGCGGCCATCAGCGAGCTGCCGGTGCCGATCGTCGCCTTGACCCGGCCCGGCGCATGGATGCCGTGCGCGAACAACGCGGCGTGGCTGTCGCCGAGCAGCACTTGGACCGGCGTGCCCGCGGGCAGCGCGGTCAGGCCGGGCGCGACCGCGCCGAAGCCGCTGTCCGACGGCGCGATGCGCGGCAGGATGGCGAGCGGCACGTCGAAGATGCGCGCGAGCTCCGGATCCCAGTCGAGCGTGTGGAGGTTGAACAGCTGGGTGCGCGAGGCGTTGCTGTGGTCGGTCGCATGGACCCGCCCCCCGGTGAGGTTCCACAGCAGCCAGCTGTCGATCGTGCCGGCCTTGATCTCGCCCGCGGCCGCGCGGCCGCGCGCCCCGGGGATCGAGTTCGAGCAGCCAGGCGATCTTGGCGGCGGGGAAGAGCGGATCGATGCCGAGACCGCTGCGCGCGACGATCGCGTCTTGCAGCCCAGCGGCGCGCAGTGCGGCGCAGCGCTCGGCCGATCGCGCGCATTGCCAGATCACGGCGGGGGCGAGCGGGCGGCCCGTCGCGGCCTCCCACAGCACCACCGTCTCGCGCTGGTTGGAGATGGCGAGCGCGGCGATCGCGCTGTCCGGCGCCGCGGCGACGAGCTCGGCGATCAATGCGGCGGCCGCTTCCCAGATGTCCGATGCCGACTGCTCGGCCCAGCCCGGCTGCGGATAGGTCACCTGCATCGGCCGCGAGCGCGACGCCAGCACCGTGCCATCGGGCGCGACGAGCAGCGCCTTGGTGTTGGTCGTGCCCTGGTCGATGGCGAGGATGACCGGATCGGACATCAGCCGGCCTTCGCCCCCAGCAGCTCGCGCGTGGCGGCGGCAATGCCTTCGGCGGTGAGGCCGAAGCGCTCCATCAGCCATGATGCCGAACCGGTCGGCAGGAAACCGGGGAAGCCGAGCATGCGCATCCGGACGGGCGAATGCTGCGCGCAATATTCGGCGATCGCGCCGCCGAGGCCGCCTTGCGCAAGTCCTTCCTCGGCGGTGACGATCGCCCCGGTCTGTGCTGCGGAAGCGACCAGATCGGTGTCGAGCGGCGAGACGGTCGCCATGTTGATCACGCGCGCGGCGACGCCCTCGCCCGCCAGCGCTTCGGCGGCGGCGAGCGCGCGATGGACCAGCGTGCCGGTGGCGACGATGGCGATGTCGCCGCCCTCGCGCAGCACTTCGCCCTTGCCGATCGCGAAGGCGGCGCCTTCGGGGCGCGCGAGCTCGGGCACCGGCATGCGGCTGATCTTGATATAGACCGGGCCGTCATGCGCGGCGGCCGCCCTGATCGCCTCGGCGGTCTCCCACGGGTCGGCCGGGACGATCACGGTGAGCTTGTCGATCGCGCGCAGCCAGGCGACGTCCTCGATGCTGTGATGCGTCGCGCCGAGCTCGCCATAGGCGACGCCCGAGGAGATGCCGCACAGCTTCACATTCTGCTGGCTGTACGCGCAGTCGACCTTGATCTGCTCCATCGCGCGCGCGGTGAGGAAACAGCCGGCGCCGCTGACGAACGGGATCTTGCCGCCGTTCGCCAGGCCGGCGCCGACGCCGACCATGTTCTGCTCGGCGATGCCGACATTGATCAGGCGATCGGGGAAGCGCTCGCGGAACTTGCCGAGCTTGGACGAGCCGACCGAGTCGTTGACCACCGCGACGATGCGGTCGTCATTGGCGGCAAGCTCCTCGACCGTGCGGACATAGGCGTCGCGGCAGTCGAACATGCCGGTGGCTGCGACGTCCTTCACTTGTCCATCTCCGCTTCGAGCTCGGCAATGGCCTGAGCGTATTGTTCGGCATTGGGCACGCCG
This sequence comes from Sphingomonas sp. MS122, assembly GCF_049532975.1. Taxonomy (GTDB): domain Bacteria; phylum Pseudomonadota; class Alphaproteobacteria; order Sphingomonadales; family Sphingomonadaceae; genus Sphingomonas. The sequence goes on from NZ_CP186695.1 coordinate 1,715,325, forward strand.
TGGTGCCAGCCGGCCTGATCCCGCATGAAGCTGACGCCTTGGCCCTTGTGGGTGTCGGCGATGATCACCAGCGGCTTGCTGCGCGGCTCCGCGGCGCGGTCGAAGGTCTCGAGCAGGGCGGCATGGTCATGGCCGTCGACGCCGACGACCTCCCAGCCGAACGCGCGCCATTTGTCGGCGAGCGGCTCGAGGCTGTTGGTGTCCTCGGTCTTCGCGCCCTGCTGCAGGCGGTTGCGGTCGACGATCACGGTGAGGTTGCTCAAGGCCCGATGGCCGGCGAACATCGCCGCTTCCCACATGCTGCCTTCCTGCAGCTCGCCGTCGCCGGTGAGCGCGAAGACGCGATAGTCCGCCTCGTCGATCTGCGCCGCGACGGCGATGCCGACCGCGACCGGCAGGCCGTGGCCGAGCGGGCCGGTATTGGTCTCGACGCCGGGCAGATAGGTGCGGTTGGGATGGCCGTTGAGCCGCGATTCGGGCTTCAGATAGGTGTCGAGCTCCGCTTCCGGAAAGAAGCCCGCCCCGGCCAGCGCCGTGTACAGGGCACCGGTGCAATGACCTTTGCTCATGACGAAACGGTCGCGGTCCGGGGCGGCAGGGGAGGACCCGTCAATTCGAAGAATATCGAAATAGAGCGCGGCAAGCACGTCTGCGGACGAAAGATCGCCGCCGGGGTGACCCTGGCCAGCGTCGACGATCATGCGGAGGAGGCGACGCCGCATCCAGTTGGCGCGTTCGCGGACGTACGCCGCACGCACCTCCAGCGTACGCGCTGCGGCGTCGCGACTCTCCAGCCTGACTGAACTCATTCGCCTCTCCTGACCGCCCGATAGCGGATGTTGAAACCAAACGCAATAATAGTCATATTATATGGATATCATTCGAAGTTTCGATTATTTTCGTTTGTTATCGGACGGGCTCGAAATTGACAAGATATCAAAGCCGGCGCTAGGAGAAGGCTGCGCCGGCATGGTCTCCAGCGGCGTCAACCACAGGGAATCCAGGAGCGGGAATGTCGAGATCGTGAGCGGCGAGCGACGCGCCCGGATGCTCGGTGAGGCCCGCCGCAGCAAGATCCTCGAATGGCTCCAGGAGGAAGGCAGCGCGCGCGTGCGCAGCCTGGCCGAGGCGTTCGGGGTGTCCGAGGTGACGGTGCGCCAGGACCTCGAGAAGCTCGAGGCCGACGGCCATATCGTGCGCGAGCATGGCGGCGCGTTCCTCAAATCGGTGACTCAGCAGGTGCGCGCGATGGCGCTTCAGCACCATGAGAACATGGAGGCCAAGCAGCGCATCGGCCGCACAGCGGCAGCGCTGGTCGGGGACGGCGAGACGATCATCCTCGATTCGGGCTCGACCACGACCGAGGTCGCGGCGCAGCTCACTGGCCGGCGCGACATGACCGTGATCACCAACGCGCTCAACATCGCGCTCATGCTCGGCGCCGAGCCCGGGTTCGAGGTCCATATGACCGGCGGTCATTTCAAGGCGCCGACGCTGTCGCTGTCGGGCGACCGCTCAGCCGACTATTTCCGCGGGCTGTTCGTGCAGAAACTGTTCCTGGCGACCGCGGCGCTCGATCTCGAGGCGGGGCTCACCTATCCGGCGTTGTCCGACATCCCGGTCAAGCGCGCGATGATCGAGGCGGCGGAGAAGGTCATCCTCGTCGCCGATTCGAGCAAGATCGGCCTGCGCTCCTTCACCGCGCTGGGCGGGATCGAGCTGGTGCATCTGCTGGTGACCGACAGCGGCATCCGCGACGAGGACCGCGCCGCGATCGAGGCGGCGGGCGTGGAGGTGCTGGTCGCCTGAAGCTTTTCGGCGCGCACCCCGTGCCGCGCCTGCCAACCCCGGGATGAGGATCGAACCATGAGCAACCAGAAATACGGCGCCGGCATCTGGCACTTCGCGACCTTCGTCGATCGCTATGCGACCGACGGCTATGGCCCCGCGCGTTCGCTGATCGAGATGATCGATCTCGCCGGGCAGGTCGACGACCTGTCGGTGGTCGACATCAACTATCCCTTCGTCGATCCGAGCTTGTCGCTCGACACGGTCGACGAGGCGCTCAAGCGCAACAATCTCTCGGTGATCGGCATCACGCCCGAGATCTACACGCGCCAGTTCGCCAAGGGCGCCTTCACCAACCCCGATCCGGGCATCCGCCGCCTCGCCAACGAGATGTGCAACGACGCGGCCAATGTCGTGCGGCGGTTCGGCGCGGACTATGTGAAGCTGTGGCCGGGGCAGGATGGCTGGGACTATCCGTTCCAGGTCGACCACAGGAAGCTGTGGCAGATGAGTGTCGAGGGGATCGGCGAGCTCGCCAGCCAGAACCCCGATCTCAAGTTCGTTATCGAGTACAAGCCGCGCGAGCCGCGCTGCCACATGAGCTATGACAGCGTGTCGCGCACATTGCTCGGGATCGAGCGGATGGGGCTGCCCAATGTCGGCATCCTGCTCGATTTCGGCCATGCGCTCTATGGCGGCGAGAGCCCGGCGGATTCGGCGCAGCTCGCGATCGATCACGGGCGCCTGTTCGGCATGGACGTGAACGACAATTTCCGCGGCTGGGACGACGATCTGATGGCCGGGTCGGTCCACCCGATCGAGCTGTTCGAATTCTTCTACACGCTGCGCAAGAACAAATGGGAGGGCGTGTGGCAGCTCGACCAGTTCCCGTTCCGCGAGGACAGCGTGGCGGTGGCGAACGGCGCGATCAGCTTCCTGAAGGGCATCGAGCGCGCGCTCGACAAGCTCGATTTCGAGGCGATGCAGGACGCGCAGGACCGGCACGACGCGGTGACCGCGCTGCGCCTTGCGCGTGAAGCCTTGTTCACCTCCTTCTGATGCTGCGTGGGGCGGTCATCGCGGCGATGCTGGCAGCGGCGGCTTCGTCCGCCGCGGCGCAGCAGCTCGCCTTTCCGGGCGCCGAGGGCGCCGGGCGCTTTTCGGAAGGCGGCCGCGGCGGGCGGGTGATCGCGGTCACCAACTTGAACGACTCAGGGTCCGGCAGCCTGCGCGCCGCGCTCGAGGCGGGGCTGCCGCGCACCGTGGTGTTCAACGTCTCGGGCACGATCGCGCTCAAGACCGACATCGTCGTCACCCACGGACGGCTGACCATCGCCGGCCAGACCGCGCCGGGCGACGGCATCACGATCCGCGACCGTTCGCTCAACATCGCCGCGAACGACGTGGTGGTGCGCTATATCCGCTCGCGGCTCGGCGCCGCCTCGGGCACGCAGCAGGACGCGATCACCGTCACCAAGGGACGGCGGATCATCCTCGATCATGTCTCGGCGAGCTGGTCGATCGACGAGACGCTGTCGGCCTCGACCCATTACGACAAGCCGGGCGACGGGGTGTGGGACCTGACCGTGCAATGGTCGATCATCGCCAATTCGCTGCGCAAGTCGAACCACGACAAGGGCGAGCATGGCTTCGGCAGCCTGATCCGCGCGGCGAAGGGCGCGAAGATCAGCTGGCACCACAATCTCTGGGCCAACCATCTCGACCGCATGCCGCGGCCGGGCAACTACTCGCTGCCGAGCGAGGACGACAAGGGCGGGCTGTTCGAGTTCCGCTCCAACGTCTTCTACAATTGGGGCAAGGACCGCTCGGGATACAATTACGACGTGTCGACTCACGCCCAGTACAACTTCATCGACAACGCCTATGTCGCCGGGCCCGACAGCAAGGGCAATTTCGCGTTCGAAGAGCAGAACCAGCTCGCGCGCGCCTGGTGGTCGGGCAACAGCATGAACGGCGCGATCCCGGCCGACCAGAAGACGCTGGTCAAGGGCAACATCCCCGCGGGCTATTGGCTCGACGCGCCGCTCGATGTCGGGGCGGTCGCGGCCGATCCGGCGCCGCGCGCGTTCGAGCGCGTGCTCGCGGGCGCCGGCGCGTCGCTGGTGCGCGACGCGATCGACCTCAAGATCGTGGCCGGCGTGCGCAACAAGACCGGGCGGATCATCGACAAGGAGGCGGAGGACGGCGGCTGGCCCGCGCTGCGCCCGGGCACTGCGCCCGTCGATGGCGACCAGGACGGCATGCCCGACATGTGGGAGCGCGCTCGCGGGCTCGACCCTGCGCGGGCTGACGGGGCTGCGGACCGCAACAAGGACGGCTACAGCAACCTCGAGGAATATCTGAACGAGCTCGCCGCCGGAAAGGGCGCCCAGTGATCATCTCTTCCGCCAACGATTTCCGCGAGGCGGCGCGGCGGCGGTTGCCGCGTTTCCTGTTCGATTACGCGGACGGCGGCGCCTATGCCGAGGAGACGTTGCGCCGCAACGTGAGCGATCTCGCCGGCATCGCACTGCGCCAGCGCGTGCTCAAGGACGTCGCCAGCATCGACCTCAGGACCAGCTGGTTCGGGCGCGAGGTCGCGCTGCCCGTGGCGCTCGGCCCGGTCGGGATCAGCGGCATGTATGCGCGGCGCGGTGAGCTGCAGGCGGCGCGCGCGGCCAGGGCGGCGGGGATCCCGGCGTGCCTGTCGACCGTATCGATCTGCTCGATCGAGGAAGTGGCGCAGGCGGCCGACCCCTTCTGGTTCCAGCTCTATGTGCTGCGCGACCGCGCGTTCATGAAGGACCTGATCGCGCGGGCCAAGGCGGCGGGCGCGGCGGCGCTCGTCTTCACCGTCGACATGCCGGTGCCGGGCGCGCGCTATCGTGACGCGCATTCGGGCATGTCCGGACCCAACGCCGCGGTGCGCCGCGTGCTGCAGGCGATGGGCAAGCCGGGCTGGTCGTGGGACGTCGGGTTGTGGGGCCGGCCGCACATGCTCGGCAACCTGCTGCCGGTGCTGGGCAAGGACAGCGGGCTCAACGACTATATGGGCTGGCTCGGCGCCAATTTCGATCCGTCGATCCAGTGGAAGGACCTCGAATGGATCCGCGAAGCCTGGGACGGCCCGCTGATCATCAAGGGCATTCTTGATCCCGAGGATGCGCGCGAGGCGGCGGCGATCGGCGCCGACGGCATCGTCGTCTCCAACCATGGCGGGCGCCAGCTCGACGGCGTCTTGTCGAGCGCGCGCGCGCTGCCGGCGATCGCGGACGCGGTCGGCGACCAGCTCACCGTGCTCGCCGATAGCGGCGTGCGCAACGGGCTCGACGTGGTGCGCATGCTGGCGCTGGGCGCGCAGGGCGTGCTGCTCGGGCGCGCGTGGGTCTATGCGCTGGCGGCGCAGGGCGAGGCGGGCGTGGCCAGGCTGCTCGAGCTGATTACGAAGGAAATGACGGTCGCGATGACGCTGACCGGGGTCAACCGGATCGGGGCGATCGACCGCTCGATCCTAGGCGAGGACGTGAAATGAAGCTTCTCGAAGGCAAGACAGTGCTGGTCACCGGCGGATCGACCGGCATCGGCCGCGCGGCGGCGATCGGCGCCGCGCAGCACGGCGCGAACGTCGCGATCAACTATGCCTCGAGCGACGACAAGGCGGCGTCGTGCGTCGCCGAGATCGAGGCGCTGGGGCGGAAGGGCCTGGCGGTGAAGGGCGATGTCGCGCTGCCGGAGACCGCGACCGACTTCGTCAGCAAGGCGGTCGAGGCGTTCGGCCGAGTCGACGTGATGGTCTCCAACGCCGGCATCTGCCCATTCCACGCCTTTCTCGACATGCCGGTCGAGACGGTCGACCGCACCTTCCGCGTCAACCTCCATGGCGCCTATTACATGGTTCAGGCGGCGGCGAACCAGATGGTGAAGCAGGGCGAGGGCGGGGCGATCGTCGCGGTCTCGTCGATCTCGGCGCTGGTCGGCGGCGAGTTCCAGACCCACTACACCCCGACCAAGGCGGGCGTGCACTCGCTGATGCAGTCGGCCGCGATCGCGCTCGGCAAGCACGGCATCCGCTGCAACTCGGTGCTGCCCGGCACGATCCTGACCGAGATCAACAAGGAGGATCTCGCCGATCAGGACAAGCGCGACCGAATGACCGCGCGCATCCCGCTCGGCCGTCTCGGCGAGTCCGAGGATCTGGCGGGCCCGATCGTGTTCCTCGCCTCCGAGATGGCCGCCTATGTCACCGGCGCCGCTTTGCTCGTCGACGGCGGCGCGTTCGTTAACCTCCAATAGGGTCTCTCGCGTGTCGCTCGTCATGCCCGTTCCCGATGCCGCGACGTTGGCGCGGCGGGCGGAGATCGTGGCGGCGATGCGGAAGATCGTCCCCGGCGAGGGCGTGATCGACGACGCCGAGGCGCTGCGGCCCTACGAGTCCGACGGATTGACCGCCTATGCCCAAGTGCCGCTGGTGGTGGTGCTGCCCGAGACGGTCGAACAGGTCGCCGCGGTGCTGCGCTGGTGCCACGCCAACCGGGTGAAGGTGGTGCCGCGCGGCGCGGGCACCTCGCTGTCGGGCGGCGCGCTGCCGCTGGCGGACGGGGTGCTGCTCGGCATGGCCAAGTTCAACCGCGTGCTCGAGATCGACTATCAGGATCGCGTTGCGGTGGTGCAGCCGGGCGTCACCAACCTCGCCATCACCCGCGCGGTCGAGGATGCGGGCTTCTACTATGCGCCCGACCCGTCGAGCCAGATCGCCTGCACGATCGGCGGCAATGTCGCCGAGAATTCGGGTGGGGTGCATTGCCTGAAGTACGGGCTCACCACGAACAACGTGCTCGGCGTCGAGCTGGTGACGATCGAGGGCGAGGTGGTTCGTCTGGGCGGGCGCGGGCTCGAGCCCGCCGGGCTCGACCTGCTCGGCGTGATCGTGGGGTCGGAGGGCCTGCTCGGCGTGGTGACCGAGGTCACCGTGCGCATCCTGCCGCGGCCCGAGACGGCCAAGGCGCTGCTGATCGGCTTTCCCGACGTCGAGGGCGCCGGACGCTGCGTCGCGGATGTGATCGCCGCGGGGATCATACCGGCGGGAATGGAGATGATGGACCAGCCGGCGATCCATGCCGCCGAGGCGTTCGTCAACGTCGGCTACCCGCTCGATGTCGAGGCGCTGCTGATCGTCGAGCTCGACGGGCCGGGCGCGGAGTGCGGGTATCTGACTGGCGAAGTCGAGAAGATCGCACGGGCGAACGGCGCGGTGTCGGTGCGCGCGTCGGCGGACGAGGCGGAGCGCGTGGCGTTCTGGGCCGGGCGCAAGGCAGCCTTCCCGGCGGCGGGGCGGGCGTCGCCCGACTATTACTGCATGGACGGCACGATCCCGCGGCGGCGGCTGCCCGAGGTGCTGACGCGGATGACGGCGCTGTCGGAGCAGTACGGGCTTGGCGTGATCAATGTGTTCCATGCCGGGGACGGCAATCTCCACCCCCTGATCCTCTACGACGCCAACCAGCCGGGGCAGCTGGAGAAGGTCGAGGCGTTCGGGGCGGATATCCTGAAGCTGTGCGTCGAGGTGGGCGGGGTGTTGACCGGCGAGCATGGCGTCGGGGTCGAGAAGCGCGACTTGATGCACACCATGTTCTCCAAGGAAGATCTGGCGCAGCAGCAGCGGGTGAAATGCGCGTTCGATCCCGAACTGCTGCTCAACCCCGGCAAGATGTTCCCCGAGCTGCACCGCTGCGCCGAGCTCGGGCGCATGCACGTGCATCGCGGGCAGGTGCCGTTCCCGGACCTGCCGCGCTTCTGATGGGCACGGTGCCCCGCTCCACACATACCGTCACCCCGGCCTTGTGCCGGGGTCCACTCGGCCGCCCGCGCCACGCTTCGTTTCGGGCGGCAACGGCTGCGGCGCGGTGGGCCCCGGCACAAGGCCGGGGTGACGAAAGTAGAGGGCAATGATCCGCCCTGACTCCATCGACGCGCTTTGTTCGACCGTGGCCCATGCACGCGCCACTGGCACCAAGCTCGGTCTGCGCGGCGGCGGCACCAAGGATGCGATCGGCGCACCGTGCGAGGCGCAGATCGTGGACATGCGCGGGTTCGCCGGGGTGGTGGATTACGATCCGCCCGAGCTGGTGCTGACCGTGCGCACCGGAACCCCGCTGGCGGAGGTCGAGGCGCTGGTCGCAAGCGAAGGCCAGATGCTGGCGTTCGACCCGTTCGATCATGGCGCGATGCTCGGCAGCGACGGCGGCGCGACGATCGGCGGCGTGGTCGCGGCGGGCGTGGCCGGACCGGCGCGGCTGTCGCGCGGCGGCGCGCGCGATCATCTGCTCGGCTTCACTGCGGTGTCGGGGCGTGGCGAGCGCTTCGTCGCCGGGGCCAAGGTGGTCAAGAACGTCACCGGCTACGACCTGCCCAAGCTGATGGCGGGGAGCTGGGGGCGGCTCGCGGCGCTGACGGAGCTGACGCTCAAGGTGCTGCCCGCCCCGCGTACCCGCCTGACGCTGGCGATGCGCGGGCTGGACGCTACGGGCGCGGTCGCGGCGATGGCGCGCGCGCTGGGATCGGCGGCGGAGGTGACCGCGGCGGCGCATCTGCCCGACTGGCACGGCGAAGCGGTGACCGCGCTGCGGCTCGATGGCTTCGCGGAATCGGTCGCGGCACGCGCGGCGATGCTGCCGGAATTCGAGGCGCTCGAGGATGGCGACGCGCTGTGGCTGGCGGTTCGCGGTGCCGTGCCGTTGCCGCGTGAATGGCCCTTGTGGCGGCTGAGCGTCGCGCCGTGCAAGGCGCCCGGTGCGGTCGCCGCGCTGCCCGGGGCCGAGTGGCTGCTCGACTGGGCGGGGGGTCTGATCTGGCTGGCGAGCAACGCCGATCCCGCCGTGGTCCGCGCCGCGGCCGAGGCAGCGGGCGGGCATGCGACGCTGGTCCGCGCGAGCGAGGCGGTGCGCGCGAGCATTCCAGCGCTTCACCCGCAGCCCGCCGCGCTGGCGGCGATCGAGGCCCGTGTGCGCCGCGCCTTCGACCCCGACGGCGTGTTCGACACGGGGCGCTTCTGATGCAGACCAGCTTCACCCCCGGGCAACTTGCCGATCCGGCGACCGCATCGTCCGAGGGCGTGATCCGCAAATGCGTGCATTGCGGCTTCTGCACCGCGACTTGCCCGACCTATGTGCTGCTCGGCGACGAGCTCGATAGCCCGCGCGGGCGCATCTACCTGATCAAGGACATGCTGGAGAAGCAGCGCAAGCCGGGGCCGGAGACGGTCAAGCATGTCGACCGCTGCCTCTCGTGCCTGTCATGCATGACGACCTGTCCGTCGGGCGTGAACTATATGCACCTGGTCGATCACGCGCGGGCGTATATTCACGAGAACTACAAGCGCCCTTGGCACGAGCGCGCGATGCGGCAGGTGCTGGCATGGGTGCTGCCCTATCCCGCGCGGTTCCGCGCCGCGCTGACGCTGGCGAAGCTCGGCCGGCCGTTCGCGCCGCTGATCGCCGGGGTGAAGCCGCTGGCGGCGATGCTGGCGATGGCGCCGAGGCGGGTGCCGGCCCCGGTGGCTGCGAAGAACTCGACCGTGCCCGGAGCCGGAGCCCGTGTCGCGCTGCTCCAGGGCTGCGCTGAGCCGGTGCTCAAGCCCGAGTACCGCGCGGCGGCGGTGCGGCTCCTCAACCGCGCGGGCTATGATGCGGTGTTCGCGGCGGGCGAGGGCTGCTGCGGCGCGCTGGTGCATCATATGGGGCGCGAGGCCGACGGGCTCGATGCCGCGCGGCGCAACGTCGACGCCTGGACCCGCGAGATCGAGGGCGAGGGGCTCGCGGCGATCGTCGTCACCGCATCGGGCTGCGGCACGACGATCAAGGACTATGGCTTCATGCTGCGCAATGACGCGGCTTATGCCGACAAGGCGGCGCGGGTGTCGGCGCTGGCCAGGGACATCTCCGAACTGCTGGTCGAGGCCGACCTTCCGCGCGGCGACGGGCGCGGGCTTACCGTCGCCTATCATTCCGCCTGCTCGCTGCAGCATGGGCAGAAGGTGACCGAGGCGCCCAGGCGATTGCTCGCGGCGGCGGGCTATGTCGTGCGCACCCCGGTCGAGGCGCATCTGTGCTGCGGGTCGGCGGGCACCTACAACATTCTTCAGCCCGAGATCGCGGGCAGGCTCGGCGACCGCAAGACCGCCAATCTCGAGCGGCTGCAGGCCGATGTGATCGCCACCGGCAATGTCGGCTGCGCGATGCAGATCGGCCAGCGCAGCGGCACGCCGGTGGTGCATGTGATCGAGCTGCTCGACTGGGCGACGGGCGGCCCCGCGCCGGCCGCCCTGGCGCATCGAAACGCTTGACCGATTAGTACTATTATATTTAGAATCTGCGGCTGTCGGACTTCGAGTCCCGCGCAGGACCGGCCGTGCCTTCGGCAGATTTGGGAGAGTTGGGGGATGCCATCGGGAATTTCTGGGGCGCGTTTTTTGCTGACCGCACTTGCGGCGCTGGCGGCGACGCCCGCCATGGCGCAGACCCCGCCGCTCAGCGTCTCGGCCAATCACCGCTACCTCGAGGCGGGCGGCAAGCCCTTCTTCTGGCTGGGCGACACCGCCTGGCTGCTGCTCAGCCGGCTCGATCGCGACGAGACCGAGCACTATCTCACCACGCGCAAGCGCCAGGGCTTCAACGTCGTCCAAGTGATGGTCCTCCACACCAACAAGATGACCAGCCGCTATGATGCGCCCGCGCTGGTCGACGGCGACCCCGGGCGGCCGCGCACCACGCCGGGCAAGGATCCGGCAAAGGCCGGCGAATATGACTATTGGGATCATCTCGACTGGGTGGTCGCACGTGCGCAGGCGCACGGCATGTATCTCGCGCTGGTGCCGGCCTGGGGCGATCTCGCGATGGAGCGGCAGCTCCACGAGAAGAACGCCCCGGTCTATGGCCGCTTCATGGCCGAGCGCTACGGCAAGGCGCCCAATGTGGTCTGGCTCAACGGCGGCGACACGCGCTCCGAGATGCGAAATGCCGTGTGGGACGCGCTCGGCACCACGATCAAGCGGATCGCGCCCAGGCAATTGATGACCTTCCACCCCATCGGCCGCACCACCTCGTCATGGCAATGGCACCAGGCGCCGTGGCTCGACTTCAACATGTTCCAGTCGGGCCATCGCAGTTACGCGCAGGAAGGCGCCAACGCGATCGCCGAGGACAATTGGCGCTATGTCGAGCAGGATCTGGCGCGCACCCGGCCCAAGCCGACGATCGACGGCGAGCCTAGCTACGAGAACATCCCCCACGGCCTGCACGAGCCGAACCAGCCGCGCTGGCAGGCGGCGGACGTTCGCCGCTATGGCTGGTGGGCGGTGATGGCGGGCGCGTTCGGCCACACCTATGGCGAGAACCATGTGATGCAGTTCTTCCTGACCGGTGCCGACACCGCGAACTTCGAGCCGAACCTGCATTGGGACAAGGCGATCGAGGCGCCGGGCGCGAACCAGATGCGGCACCTGCGGTCGCTGATCGAGGCGCGCCCGATGCTCGAGCGCGTGCCCGACCAGTCGCTGATCGTCGACAATGGCGTGCGCTACGACCGCGTGATGGCGAGCCGGGGCAAGTCCTATGCCTTCGCCTACACCTATACCGGCCGCCCGTTCACGATGAAGCTCGGCGCGATCAGCGGCCGCCAGGTGAAGGCGCAATGGTATTCGCCGCGCGATGGCCAATTCACGCCCGCAGGCACGTTCGCCAATCGCGGCGAGCGGCGTTTCGATCCGCCGGGCGAGACCAAGGCGGGCAATGACTGGGTGCTGGTACTCGATGATGCGGGTACGGCACGATGAAAGAAGGGAATTTCGTGGGTCTTCCCAGGATCAGGCAAGTGCGGGCGTACACGGTGCGCGGGGGTGGTGCGGATTATCACGACCAGGGCGAGGGGCACTGGATCGACGATCACATCGCGACGCCGATGTCGCGCTATCCGGAGTATCGCCAGTCGCGGCAAAGCTTCGGGATCAACGTGCTGGGCACGTTGGTGGTCGAGCTCGAGGCCGAGGACGGCACGGTGGGCTTTGCGGTCACCACCGGCGGCGAGCCGGCCTGCTTCATCGTCGAGAAGCATCTGTCGCGCTTCCTGATCGGGCGCAGCCCGGCGGAATATGAGAAGATCTGGGACCAGATGTACTTCTCGACCCAATATTATGGCCGCAAGGGGCTGGTGGTGAACGCCATCTCGGGGGTCGACCTTGCGATCTGGGACCTGCTCGGCAAGCTGCGGGGCGAGCCGGTCTACCACATGCTCGGCGGCGCGGTGCGCGACGAGCTGCAATTCTACGCCACCGGCGCGCGGCCCGATCTCGCCAGGGAGATGGGCTTCATCGGCGGCAAGCTGCCGCTGCACCATGGCCCGGCCGAAGGGCTCGAGGGGCTGGACAAGAACATCGCCGACCTCGCCGACATGCGTTCAAAGTGCGGCGACGATTTCTGGCTGATGCTCGATTGCTGGATGAGCCTCGACCTCGACTATGCGACCCGGCTCGCGCACCGCGCGTACAACGAGTGCGGCTTGAAGTGGATCGAGGAAGCGCTCTCGCCCGACGATTACTGGGGCTATGCCGCGCTCAAGCAGAACGCACCCAAGGGCCTGCTCGTCACCACCGGCGAGCATGAGGCGACCCGCTGGGGCTTTCGCATGCTGATGGACATGGACTGCTGCGACATCATCCAGCCCGATGTCGGCTGGTGCGGCGGGGTGACCGAGCTCATCAAGATCGCCAACTATGCCGACAGCCGCGGCGTGCTCATGGTGCCCCACGGCTCGTCGGTCTACAGCTACCACTTCGTCATCACCCGCCACAACTCCCCCTTCGCCGAGTTCCTGATGATGCACCCCGGTCCCACCGAGGTCGTCCCCATGTTCGCCCCCCAGCTCCTCGGCGAACCCGTCCCCAGCAACGGCCGCATCCGCGCCTCCGAACTCGACAAACCCGGCTTCGGCGTCACCCTCAACCAAAACATCGCACTACACCGACCCTATCCCGCCAACTGATTCTCAGACTGAAGGACCCGACATGAAGCTCTGCCGTTATGGCACCCCCGGCGCCGAGAAGCCCGGCCTGATCGACGCCGATGGCCGCATCCGCGACCTGTCCAACTATGTCGCCGATATCGACGCGCAGACATTGTCGAAGGAAACGCTGGCGAACCTTGCCGCGGTCGATCCGACGACGCTCACGCTGGTCGAGGACGGCGTGCGCTACGGCCCCTGCGTCGCCGGCACGCGCCAGTTCGTCGCGATCGGCCTCAACTATGTCGACCACGCGCATGAATCGAACCTGCCGATCCCCGAGGAGCCGGTGGTGTTCAACAAGTGGGTGAGCTGCATCCAGGGTCCGAACGATCCGGTGACGATCCCCAGGGATTCGAAGAAGACCGACTGGGAGGTCGAGCTCGGCGTCGTGATCGGCACCGCAGCCAATTATGTGTCGGAGGCCGACGCGCTGAACCACGTCGCCGGCTATTGCGTGGTCAACGACGTGTCCGAGCGCCACTGGCAGGCCGAGCGCGGCATGACCTGGGACAAGGGCAAGGGCTTCCCGACCTTCGGTCCGATCGGCCCGTGGCTGGTGACGGCCGACGAGGTCGGCGATCCGCAGAACCTGTCGATGTGGCTGTCGGTCAACGGCAAGAAGGTCCAAGACGGCAACACCAGGACGATGATCTTCAACGTCGCGCAGATCGTCTCCTACCTCTCGCAGATCATGACTTTGCTCCCGGGCGACGTGATCACCACCGGCACCCCGCCGGGCGTCGGCCTCGGCCAGAAGCCCGAGCCCTGGTATTTGAAGGCCGGCGACGTGGTCGAGCTCGGCATCGAGAAGCTCGGCGAGCAGCGCCAGGACTTCGTCGCATGGGCGCCGGCCAAGTGAGCGCGCCCGTGACTCCCTATGCGGGCCGTTTCGCCGGGCGTACGGCGGTGATCACCGGCGGCGCGTCGGGCCTCGGCAAGGCGGTGGCCAAGCGCATCGTCGCCGAGGGCGGGCAGGTCGCGCTGTGGGACCTCAGCGCCGATAATCTCGCCGCGGCGAAGGACGAAGTCGGGGCGGCCGACGTGCAGGCGCTCGACGTGTCGGACCAGGCGGCGGTCGAGGCCGCGGCCGGGGCAAGTGCCGCAGCGCTGGGCGGCAAGGTCGACGTGCTGGTCTGCTCGGCCGGCATCACCGGGGCGACCGCGCCGGTGCATGAGTATCCGGTCGACAGCTGGCTGCGCGTGTTCGACATCAACGTCAACGGGCTGTTCTACTGCAATCGCGCGATCGTGCCGCTGATGCTCGAGAACGGCTATGGCCGCATCGTCAACATCGCTTCGGTCGCGGGCAAGGAAGGCAATCCCAACGCCAGCGCCTATTCGGCGTCGAAGGCGGCGGTGATCGGTCTCACCAAGTCGCTCGGCAAGGAGCTCGCGGGCAAGGGCGTGATCGCCAATTCGCTGACCCCGGCGACGTTCGAGAGCCCGATCCTCGCGCAGCTGCCGCAGAGCCAGGTCGATTACATGCGCTCGAAGATCCCGATGGGCCGTCTTGGCGAAGTCGACGAGAGCGCCGCCATGGTCTGCTTCATGGCGAGCGAGGAGTGCAGCTTCACCACTGCCTCGACCTTCGACACGTCTGGCGGACGGACGACCTTCTGAGATGGCCGCCCCTGAGTCCCTTGGGCGCCCGCCCCTCGTCGATCCGCACGTCCATCTCTGGGACCTCGCGCATATCCGCTACCCGTGGCTGACGGGGCCGTTCAGCGATGACGGCCCCAACGGCAGCGTCGAGCCGATCGCGGTCGACTATCCGCTCGACGCCTATCTGGCGGACGCGAGCAAATGGGATGTGCGCGGGATCGTGCATATCGACGCTGGGGCACATCCCGAAGACGCGCTCAAGGAGACGCAGTGGTTGCAGGCGATGGCCGACGGGCGTGGCCTGCCGACGGGGATCGTGCCGTTCGCGGCGCTCAACGAGCCGGGGGTCGAGGCGCTGCTCGCGGCGCATGCCGGGCATCGCAACGTGCGCGGCATCCGTCACATCATCAACTGGCATCCCGATCCGGTGCGCAGCTACTCGCCGGCCGATGTCACCACTAGCGACGCGTGGGAGCGCGGGTTCGGGCTGCTCAGGAAGTTCGACCTGAGCTTCGACCTGCAGGCCTATCCCGGGCAGTTCGCGCATCTCGCCGAGCTGATCGCCCGGCATCCGGACACGCAGGTGATCCTCGACCATACCGGCATGGCGATCCCCGGCGATCCCGACGGCTGGGACGTGTGGCGGCGCGGCATGGCCGGCTTCGCGGCGCTGCCCAATGTCGCGGTAAAGATCTCGGGCATGGGCTTCACCTGGCGACCGTGGGACGAGGCGCAGGCTCGCCCCTATGTGCTCGAGACGATCGAGCTGTTCGGGACCGAGCGCGCGATGTTCGCGAGCAACTTCCCGACCGACAAGCTCTTCGGCAGCTTCGACAAGCATTTCGACGCTTATGACGCGATCACCGCGGATTTCAGCGCGGACGAGCGGGCGGCGTTGTTCGGCGGCAATGCCAACCGCATCTACCGGCTGGGGCTCGAGCTCTAGGCCATGCGCGTCACTGATCTCCGTGCCGAATATACGGTGAACCTGCTCGGCACGGAGGTGCGGCATCCGCGCCTGTCGTGGCGGATCGAAGAGGCGGCGCACCAGACCAGCTATCGCATCCGCGCTGCGGCGAGCGAGGCGGCGCTGGCGGCGGGCGAGCTGCTGTGGGACAGCGGCGAGGTCGCGAGCGATGCGACGTTCGATGTCGCTTATGGCGGTCCGGCGCTGGCCTCGATGCAGCGCGTATGGTGGACGGTCGAAGCCAATGGCGCCGCGACTTCCGACCCGGCCTGGTTCGAGGCGGGGCTGCTGTCGCCGGACGACTGGCGCGGCGACTGGATCGAGGCGGAAGACGAATTCGCCGCCGCCGATCGTGCTGCTGGGGTGAGCTGGGTATGGAGCGAGACCTCGCTCGACGCGCGGCCGCATGCCTTCCGGCTCGACTTCGATGCGCCGGCCGATCTGGTCTCGGCGGAAGTGCTGATCGCCGGCAAGGATCATCTGCGCGGCGTGTGGGTCAACGGGGCCAAGTCGCCGCTGGACTGGCATTTCGACTGGGACACCTATTTGCCCTTCTGGGGCACGCTCGGGCCGTACGCGGGCGAGGTGAAGCCCGGCCGCAACAGCGTCTGTGCGCTGGTCGAGGCGGACACGACCGGCTTCTTCCCGGTCGATGGCGGCGCATTCGCCGCCCTGATCCGGCTGCACCGTGCGGACGGCAGCGTGGAGCGGATTACGGGCAACGCCTTCTGCGTGATGCCCGATGCGCCGCAAGGCTGGACTGACACCGGTTACGACGCGAGCAGCTGGGCGCCGGTCGTGCCGAGCACCAGCTGGGCGCAGGGCGATCCCCGGCCGAGCGAGCCGGCGATGCTGCTGCGCACCCGGTTCGAGGTGCCGAAGCCGGTGGTATCCGCTCGGCTCTACGCGACGGCGCTCGGGGCATATGACGCGCGAATCAACGGGCAGAAGGTGAGCGAGGCGATCCTCGCGCCCGAGATCACCGTGGCGAAGAGTCATATCCTCTACCAGACCTACGACGTGACCGGCCTGATCGCACAGGGCGTGAATGCGTTCGGTGCGGTGGTCGGCGACGGCTTTTATGCCTCGCCCTTTGGCTGGCGGATCGAGCGCTATGGCTTCGGACCCGCGCCGCGGCGGTTCCGGGCGATGCTGCGGATCGACTATAAAGACGGCTCGCACGACTGGGTGACGACCGGGCCGGACTGGAAGATCGCGGCGTCGCCGATCCTCAAGTCGGAGATCTATGACGGCGAGACGTTCGACGCTCGGCGGATCGTGCCGGGCTGGTCGGCGCAGGGGTTCGACGCCTCGGGCTGGTCGGATGCGAAGATCGGCGTTGCGCCGAACATGGCGATCATCGCGCAGACCTCCCCGCTGCTCGAGCGGACCGGGACGCGGCGCGCGGTGTCGGTGAGTGAGCCGGTACCGGGTCATTACGTGTTTGATTTCGGGCAGAATTTTCCCGGATGGGTGCGCGTCCGGGCGGCCGGGCCGGCGGGGACGACGATCACGGCCAAGTTCGCCGAGTTGCTCAACGCGGACGGCACCGCCGACCTCTCCAACCTGCGGCTCGCCAAGGCGACGGACACGTTCGTGCTGGCGGGGACTGGCAAGGTCGAGAGCTTCGAGCCGCACTTCACCTATCACGGTTTTCGCTACGTCGAGATCGAGGATTATCCCGGCACGCCGACCTCCGACGACATCGAGGGCGTGATCGTCCATAGCGCGTGCCGCGAGGTCGGCCGGATGACCTTCCACGATGCGCCGTTGCTCCAGCGCATCTGGAACAACGCGCTGTGGAGCCAGCGCAGCAACTTCTTCGCGGTGCCGACCGATTGTCCGCAGCGCGACGAGCGCATGGGCTGGATGGGCGACATCCAGGTGTTCCTCGACGCCGCCGCGTTCAACATGGAGGTCGATCCCTTCATCCGCCGCTTCCTGCTCGAGGCGCGCGCGGCGCAGCGCGACGACGGGGCCTATCCGATCGTGGTGCCGCAGCCCCTGTCCTTCCCCGACGTGGTGACGGCGGGGTGGAGCGAGGCGGGGATCATCCTGCCGTGGCAGCTGTGGCAGCGCTATGGCGATACCGCGGTGATCGACGAGAATTGGGACGCGATGGAGGGCTGGATGGCCTATGTCGCGCGCAGCAATCCCGACCATGTCTGGCGCAACGACCGCGGGCTCGACCTGGGCGACTGGTTGTCGGTCGATGCGATCAAGCCCGACGACGAGACCACGCCGCGCATCCTCTGCGCGACCGCCTATTGGGCGTGGTCGGCCGAGCTGATGGCCGAGATGGCGGCGGCGACCGCGCGTAACGCTGACGAGGTCCGCTACCGCGCGCTGCACGCGGCGATCGTCGACGCCTATGCCGCCGAGTTCGTCGGCGCGGACGGCGTGTGCGGCAATGGCAGCCAGACCAGCCAGGTACTCTCGCTCGCCTTCGGCTTGGTGCCGGAAGACCGCCGCGCCGCCGCCGCGAAGGTGCTGGCCGACGAGATTCGCGGGCGCGGCATGAAGCTGTCGACCGGGTTCCTCGGCACGCCCTACCTGCTCGACGTGCTCGCCGATGCCGGGCTGTGGGAGGAAGTCAGCGGCCTGCTGCTCCAGACCGGCTATCCGAGCTGGGGTTACATGACCGAGCAGGGCGGGACGACGGTGTGGGAGCGCTGGAACGGCGACACCGGCGACCTCAGCATGAACAGCTACAACCATTATGCCTTCGGCGCGGTGGTCGGGTTCTTCTATCGCCGGCTGGCGGGGATCGCGCCCGCAGCACCCGGCTTCCGCCGCATCGCGGTGCGGCCGGTGTGGCTGCCCGAGGTTGGCCGCGTTGAGGCGCGGTTCGATTCACCGGTCGGACTTATCGCGACCGAGACCGGCGGCGATGGCGACGGGTTGAAGCGGTTCGCGCTGACCGTGCCGGCCAACACGATCGCCGAAGTCGAACTGCCGGGCATTGGTTGGCGCGGCGTGAGTAACGCCCGCGAGGATGAAGGATCGACCCGCTTCGAAGTCGGCGCGGGCACATACGAATTCACAAGATAATCGAGAGGATTGCGATGCCGACGCTGGGACTGGTCCACAACTCGCCGATGCTGGCGGGCGTGTTCAACGAGATCGCGGCGCGGGTGATGCCCGATGTGCGCATCCTCCACTTCGTCGACGAGAGCACGATCAAGAACACGATCGCCGCGGGGCATCTCCAGAAGTCGACGATGCGCCAGGTGATCCGGCTGGTCGGATCGACCTTCGACGCCGGGTGCGACGTCGCGATGGTGACCTGCTCGTCGATCGGCCGCGCGGTCGAGATGGCGGCGGAACTCTACGAACAGCCCGTGCTGCGCGTCGACCGCGCGATGGCCGAGCAGGCGGTGGCGAGCGCGACGCGGATCGGCGTGGTCGCGACGCTTTCGACCACGCTCGACCCGACCGCTGACCTCGTCCGCCGCGTCGCGGCCGAGCAGGGCAAGGAGATCGAGCTGGTCGCGCATCTGTGCGAAGGTGCGTTCGAGGCGGTGATGAAGGGCGACGGCGCGACGCATGACCGCATCGTCGGCGAGGCGCTGACCAACGCGCTGGCCGATGTCGACGCGATCGTGCTGGCGCAGGCGTCGATGGCACGCGTCGTCGCGAGCCTGCCCGAGGGCGCGGTCAAGGCGCCGGTGCTGTCGAGCCCCGCGCTCGGCATGCTGCGTGCGGCCGAAGTCCTCAAGGGGCTGGGCAAATGAAGAAGCGGCATGTCGTCCTCGGCCTGCTCGCCGCGCTCTCGGTCATCACCTTCATCGACCGCATGGCGATCGCCGTCACCGGCACTGCGATCCAGAAGGACCTCGGCCTCACGCCGTCGCAATGGGGTTGGGTGCTCGGCGCCTATACCTTCGCCTACGCGGTGTTCGAGGTGCCGTCGGGGGCGATCGGCGACCGCTACGGCTATCGCAAGGAACTGACCCGCATCACCGTGTGGTGGTCGTTCTTCACCGCGATCACCGCGGCCTGCGTCAATTTCTGGCAGATCACCGCGGCGCGCTTCCTGTTCGGCCTCGGCGCCGCGGGCGCCTATCCCAACATGTCGGGCGTGCTCTATCGCTGGTTCCCCAAGCGCGAGCGCGCGCGGGGACAGGGCGTGATCTGGGCGGCGAGCCGGCTCGGCGGTGCGCTGGCGCCATTGCTGCTGGTGCCGCTCAACACGCATCTCGGCTGGGAGATGGTGTTCGTGATCCTGGGCCTGGTCGGCTTCGTCTGGGCGATATTGTGGTGGCGCTGGTATCATGACCGCCCGGCCGAGCAGCCCGGCATCACGGCGGAGGAAGTGGCCGAGATCGGCGACGATGCCGGCGCGGGCCATTCGGGCACGCCGTGGGGCAAGCTGCTCGGCCTGCCGCAGCTCTGGCTGATCGGCATCGCCTATTTCTTCTACGCGTTCGGCAGCTGGTTCTTCTTCGGCTGGTTCGCGCAATGGATGACCAACGGCCGCGGCTTCACCCCGGCCGAGATGGCTCTTTATGCCGCGATCCCGTTCCTGCTCGGCATCGTCAGCAACCTGATCGGCGGGGTGGTGAGCGACCGGCTGGGCGCGCGGATCGGGTTCAAGCTCGCTTACCGCCTCATCACCAGCGTGTGCTTGAGCGTGACCGCGGCGCTGCTGCTGGCGATGAGCCTGACGCCCGACAAGACCGCGGTGGTCGTGCTGGCGGCGGCGAGCTTCGCCGTGATGGACCTGATGCTGCCGTCGGCGTGGGCGATGTGCATGTCGATCGGCGGGCGCTACGGCGGCACCGCGACCGGATTCATGAACATGCTGGGCAATCTCGGCGGGTTCATCTGCACCGTGGCGACCGGCTACATCATCGCGGGCACCGGCAGCTACGACCTGCCGGTGCAGGGCATCGCGCTGATGGTGCTGATCGCGGCGGGGCTGTTCGCGCTGATCGACAGCTCCAAGGGTTTCGACCAGAAGGCGGCGACCGCGTGAAGCGAATGGCGATCGCGCTGGCGCTGGCCAGCCTCGTTCCCGCGGCGCCTGTGCTGGCGCAGACCGGGGCGCCGGAGGGGCAGCAGCAGTTCGACAGGCTGTGGCTCGGATCGGCCTGGTATCCCGAGCAATGGCCCGAGGAACGCTGGGCCGAGGATTTGCGGCTGATGAAGGCGCATGGCGCCAATGTCGTGCGCATCGGCGAATATGCCTGGAGCCGGATGGAGCCCGAAGAGGGCAAGTACGACATGGACTGGCTGGTCCGCGCGGTGCGGCTCGCGGCCAAATACGACATCAAGGCGGTGATCGGCACGCCGAGCGACACGCCGCCCGCCTGGATGACTCAGAAATATCCCGATGTCTCGCAGATCCAGAGCAACGGCCGGAAGGTCGGCCATGGCGGGCGGCGGCAATTCTCGATCTCGTCGAAGCGCTATCGCGACTTCTGCCGCGAGATCGTGACGCGCATGGCGCAGGCGCTGGGCAAGGAGCCCAATGTCATCGGCTGGCAGATCGGCAACGAGCCGACCGACGAGAGCTATGATCCCGAGGCGCGGGCGGCGTGGGTCGCCTGGCTCAAGCAGCGCTACGGCACGCTCGACAAGCTCAACGACGCGTGGACCACACAGTACTGGTCGCAGAGCTACACCGCGTGGGAGCAGGTGCCGTTCAGCAACGACAAGGCCAATCCCGGCTGGATGCTGGAGATGAAGCGCTTCATCACCTGGCAATGGGTGGCGTTCCACAAGAACCAACTCGACGCGATCCGCGCGCATGCCGCGCCGTCGCAGTTCATCACGGTGAACTTCGGCGGGCTGGGCTGGGCCAACCGCTTCGACCGCTATGCCGCCAATCGCGACCTCGATTTCACCTCGTGGGACAATTACGTCGGCAGCGGGCATCTCAAGCCCTATCGCAACGGCGCGACGCACGACCTGGTGCGCGGGTGGAAGCGCAAGAATTTCTGGGTGATGGAGATCCAGCCCGGCTATGTGAACTGGGCGGGGGTGAGCAACATGCTCTATCCCGGCGAGACGCGGCGCATGGCGTGGCAGGCGATCGGCCACGGATCGGACGGCATCCTCTACTGGCAGTGGCGCAACGCGCTCAACGGGCAGGAGACGCTGCACGGATCGCTGGTCGGCGCCGACGGCAAGCCGGTGCCGGTCTATGCGGAGGTGCAGCAGATCGGGCGCGAGATGGCCAAGGCGACGCCGGCGATCGCGGGCACGCATCCGGTGTCCCCGGTCGCGGTGCTGCAGGACTATGCCAGCCGCTGGGCGATCGATTTCCAGCTGCACCACAAGGACTATGACCAGATCGAGGTGCTGCTCGATTACTACCAGCCGCTCAAGGATGCGCTGGGGGCGGTCGACATCGTCGAGGCGGAGGTGGCGCCGCTCGCCGGGTACAAGCTGGTCGTCGCGCCGAGCCTGAACATCATCAGCGAGACGACGGCGAAGCGGCTGGCGGACTATGTCCGCGGCGGCGGGCACCTGATCCTCGGGCCGCGCTCGGGGATGAAGGATTCGTACAACGCGCTCGAGCCGCAGCGCCAGCCGGGGCCGCTGGCGAAGCTGCTCGGCGGGCGGGTCGAGCAATATTATGCGCTCGACGAGGCGATCGAGGTCGGCGGCGGCCAAAATGCTGGCAGGGCGACGATCTGGGCCGAGCAGCTCTCGACCAGCGCGCCGGATACTGAGACGCTGCTGCGCTACGGCAAGGCCAATGGCTGGCTCGACGGCAAGCCCGCGGTGATCAGCCGCAAGGTCGGCAAGGGGCGCATCACCTATGTCGGGGCGCTGGTCGACGATTCGGTGATGAAGGCGCTGATCGACGGCGCGCTGGCGGGCGCGGGCGTGGCGCGCGACTTCGCCGTGCCGGCTGAGGTCGAGCTGATGACGCGCGAGGGGCAAGGGCGGCGGATCGTCATCCTGATCAACCATGGACGCACGGCGCAGACCGTGACGCTGCCCGAGCCGATGACCGACATCCTCGCGAGCGGCACCAAGTCGAGCGTGGCGCTGCCCGTCGAGGGCGTCGCAGTGCTGCAGCGCGGGGGGAAGTGATGCGGACGACCCTCCTCGCTGCCGCCGCCGCGCTGGCGCTGGTCCCTGCGGCCTCGGCGCAGACCGTCTTTCCCAACCGCGCGACCGCGTTCGCGGACAAGCCGGCGATCGCGGTCGGCGTCGCCTGGTATCCTGAGCAATGGCCCGAGGCGCGCTGGGAGGTCGATCTCGACCTGATGAAGGCGTCGGGCTTCAACACCGTGCGCATCGGCGAGTTCGCCTGGGCGCGGATGGAGCCCGAGGAAGGCAAGTTCGACTTCGCCTGGATGGACCGTGCGATCGCGGCGGCGGTCAAGCGCGGCTTCATGGTGGTGATCGGCACGCCGAGCGCGGCGCCGCCGGCGTGGCTGACGCAGAAATACCCCGACACGCTGCGGGTGGACGAGAACGGCCAGCGCGCGAGCCACGGCGGGCGGCGGCATTTCTCCTTCGCGAGCCGGCGCTATCGCGAGCTTTCGCGCCGCATCGCGGTGGAGATGGCGAAGCGCTACGGCAAGCATCCGTCGGTGGTCGGCTGGCAGATCGACAACGAGGTCGGGCCGCCGTCGTGGGACGCGGAATCGGTCGCGGCGTGGCACGCGTTTTTGAAGCAGCGCTACGGCACGATCGACGAGCTCAACCGGCGCTGGACGACGCAGTACTGGTCGCAATCCTACAACGGCTTCGACCAGGTGCCGCTGCGCCAGACCGGGCAGCAGAATCCCGGGCTGCTGCTCGACTTCCGGCATTTCACCACCGCAGTTTGGACCGATTACGTCCAGAACCAGGCGCGCGCGATCCGGCCGCTGATCGACGCGCGCGCGTGGATCACCACCAACACGATGTTCTGGAACGCGGGCTTCGACCATTTCGTGATGCACCGCGATCTCGATATCGCGAGCTGGGACAATTACATCCCCGACGGGCGGCCCGACTGGGTGGCGAACGGCGCCAATCACGACCTCGTCCGCGGCTACAAGCAGCGCAATTTCTGGCTGATGGAGACTCAGCCCGGGCGGGTCGACTGGGTGCCGGTCAACCGCGCGCTCGATCCGGGGCAGGTGCGCGAGCTGGCGTGGCAGTCGGTCAGCCACGGCTCGGACGGCGTGCTCTACTGGCAATGGCGCCCGGCGCGGAACGGGCAGGAGACCTATCACGGCGCGGTGGTGGGGCAGGACGGCACGCCCAATCCGATCCATGCCGAGATCGTACAGATCGCGAAGGAGCTGACCGCCGTCGGGCCGTTGCTGGCGGACACCGGGCCGGTGGCGAAGGTGGCGATGCTGTGGTCGTACGACAGCCGCTGGGCAATCGACCTGCAGCGCCATCATCGCGAGTTCGATCCGGTCAATGCGTTCACTGATGTCTACCGCCCGCTGCGCGTGCAGAGCCAGGGGGTGCATGTCGTCTCGCCCGATGCCGAGCTGAAGGCCTATCCGCTGGTCGTCGCGCCCAACCTCAACGTCGTGACTCAGGCGCAGGCCGACCGGCTTGCGGCCTATGTCCGGGGCGGCGGGCATCTCGTGCTCGGGCCGCGCTCGGGGATGAAGGACGACGCCAATGCGCTGTGGCCGCAGCGCCAGCCGGGGCCGCTCGCGAAACTGCTCGGCGCGACGGTCGAGCAATATTATGCGCTGGACGTGCCGGTCGGGATCAAGGGCGAGCTGGGCGAGGGCAAGGTCGCGATCTGGGCCGAGGACATCCGGCCCGACGCGGCGGACGTGCGCGTGCTCGCGACCTATACCGATCCCGGCGGCTGGCTCGACGGCAAGCCGGCGGTGGTGACGCGCAAGGTGGGGCGCGGAACGATCACCTATTTCGGCGCGTGGCTCGATCCGGCGACGATGCAGGCGCTGGCGGCTCGGCTGCTGGGCGAGGCGAAGATCGCGCCGCTCGTGCCCGGCGCGCATGCCGACCTCGAGATCAGCGAACGTGCGGGAGGCGGGAAACGCGTGATGATCGTGATCAACCATGGCAGCGGCGCACGGCCGCTGGCGCCGCCCAAGGGCGCGCGTTTCCTCAGCGGCGACTGGGCGGACGGCCAGGTGAAGGCGCACGGCGTGGCGCTGTTCCAGCTCAAATGAGGGTGCTCCTCGCCTCCGCCGCCGCGCTGCTGCTGATCGGCGCGGCCGCCCCCGAGCGTTGGATCGCGGCGTGGACCGCGCCGCCGATCGGCTATGAGCCCAAGATCCGCGACGGGCTCGGCCGGCCGTATCGCGACGAGACGGTGCGCCAGGTCGTACGCGCCGGGATCGCCGGGCGCACGCTGCGCATCCGCCTGTCGAACGAGCTGGGCGATGCGCCGCTGAAGCTGGGCGGCGCGTCGATCGTGCGGCTCGATGCCGCAGGCGTGCCGGTGCCGGGGAGCCTGCAACCATTGCGCTTTGCAGGTGCTGCGGAGGTGATCATCCCGGGCCGCGCACCGTATCTCAGCGATCCGGTCGACTTCCCGGTCGCGGCGGGCGAGCGCTTCGCCGTTTCCGTCCACTATGCCGGCGAGAGCGAGGCCGCGGCGCATGCGCAGATGGTCGATGTCGCGCCGGGCAACCAGACCGGGGCGGTCGTGCTGGCGGACGCCAGGCGGGCGCGAGCGTCGGGCATCGTCTCCGGCGTCGAGGTGACGGGCAGCCGCGAGAACCGCGTGCTCGTGACATTCGGTGATTCGATCACCGAAGGCGCGGGCGCGACGCAGGGCAAGGCGATGAGCTGGCCCGATCAGCTCCAGCGGCTGCTCGCGGCCAACACGCGCGGGCGCTGCTGGTCGGTCGCCAATGCCGGGATCAGCGGCAATCGGCTGCTCAGCAACGGGCGCGGCCCGAATGCGCTGGCGCGCTTCGAGCGCGACGTGCTGGGCGTGCCGGGGGTGACGCATGTGGTGGTGCTCGAGGGGATCAACGACATCGGCAAGATCGCCGATCCGGCGCGCGCGCATGAGCAAGCGAGCGCGGCGCAGATCATCGCCGCGCACCGCCAGCTGCTGGCGCGCGCCAAGGCGGCGGGGCTCAAGGTGATCGTGGGGACGCTGCTGCCCTATGAGGGCGCGGCCTATGCCGACGCCTCAGGCGAGCAGCGGCGCCGGGCCGTCAATCGCTGGATTCGCGAGAATGCCCGGCAGTATGACGCGGTGATCGACTTCGACACGGCGATGCAGGAGCCCGGCAAACCGAGCGTGATGCGGCTGGCGTGGCAGGTCGGGGATCACCTGCATCCGAACGATGCGGGCTATACGGCGATGGCGCAGACCGCGCTGCCGGTGGTGCTGCGGCAGGGGTGCGGGCGGTAGAAGGGGCTGCTTGATCCTCCCCGGCACGGCGGCAATCGCATATGGCATTTTGGACCCGATAGTGGGGCCAGGGGAAGCGATCGAGGCTCGCGCGCCGAAAGTTGACACTAACTTTACGCTATCGCGCGGACGTGCGGCGTTGACGAAGTTGACGGGTTCGCACGGCGGGTTCCACGGTTCAAAGAGCGGCCGGGACAAGCTCCAGCGGCGGGACTCCGGCAGTCGGAAGTGCAGCAGGCGAATTCCAACATTGCAAGGGGCGGACTGAGGCGGGGCAAAGTCGCTTGCCTCACCTCACCACGGCTTCGACCGCGCCACCGCCAGCCCGCGCACGTCGTTCGGCCACTTCCCGCTGACCGCGCAGTAGAAGTGATAGAGCGCGCCATCGTGCCAGATCACCGCGGGCTTGTGGGCGTATTTCTCGTCTATGGAGCCGGGCGGGCCGACGTCGATCAGCACCTCGCTCGACTTGGTGAAGGCGGTCGGGCTGGCGCCGAGCGCGATCAGGTCGCGCGCGAAGCCGTCGGTGGACAGGCCGAAATAGAACATCGCCCATTTGCCCTGATGCGTCACCACGACCGGGTCGCTGGCGAAGCGGTCGTCGGGCGAGCCCTTGGGCCCGTTGACCAGCAGCGGGCTCGCCGGGTGGCGCGTCCACGTCTTCAAGTCCCTGGAGATGGCGAGGCCGGTCTGCTCCTTCCACGGCGAGCCGCTGGTCTTGGCGTTGTAGTAGAGGTGGAAGGTGTCGCCGGCCTTGATCAGATAGGGCTTGTAGAGCCCGCCGCGCTCCCATTCGGCGCCGTCCTCGGCGCGCAGGATCACGGGTCCGCGCTCCCACTTCATGAAGTCCTTGCTGAAGGCGAGGCCGATCACCGCCGGCCCTTCCTCGTACCCGGGGCTGGGATAGGCGTGCCACGCCGCGACATAGTGGCCGTCGACCTTCACCAGCCGCGCCGGGCTGCGCAGGTCGTTCTCGCGCAGGATCGAGGCGCAGGCGATGTTGTGGCGCGTGACCGGATCATTGGGGTCGCGCGCCATGATCAGGCCGAGCCGCTTCCAGTTCACCAAGTCGCGCGATTCGCAGATGCCCGTCTGATAGCCCGTGCCGTCGAAGCCGACATAGGTGAGGTAGAACTTGCCGTTCGCGGAGAAGACGAACGGGCAGTCGACCGCTTTCTCGTCGAAGCTGCCCTTCACCCCCGAGCCGCCGAGGATCAGCCTCGGATGCTTGTACGGCGTGCGATAGGGCGCGAGCGGGTCGCCTGCGGCCCGGGTGGGGAGCATGGCAAGGCCGACGCCCGCGAGGGCACCGCCGATCAGGTTTCGCCGGTCGATCATCTGCCTTCTCCCTAGCGGATCACGCGAACGAGATAGGACGCCGCGGCGAGCGTGCCGACCTCGATCTCCCAGCCCGGCTCGATCATCTTGCCGCGGATCTCGGGCCCGATCGGCCGCGCCGAGCCGTCGAGCGGCTGTGCGAACACGCCGACCGCGCCCTCGAGGTCCTTGAGCTGGATCCAGCCGGTGATCGGCTCGATCAGCGTCGGCGCACTGCCCCAGTCGGTGAGCATCGCGCGGCGCGCGTCCCACTTGGCGCCGGTGTTCTCGACCCGGCCCGTGGTGGTGAGCAGCATCCGGTCGGAAATGCCGATCGGCTTGCCGTCGAGCGAGGACAAGGTGATCGCGGCGAAGCGGTTCCGGATCTCGGCGCCCAAGTGCCGCGTCTGCGTGTCGCGGTTGGCGGCGACGAAGCCGACCAGCCCCTGGCTCAGCGGGGTGTCGATCCGCACCAGCCCGTCCTTGCCACCCTGGGTCTGCCACGACAGCTCGCCGGTGTCGGAGACGATCGGGTTTGCCGCGGGCAAGGGCGCTGGGAGCGACGGCTTGCAGTCGATACAGGCGATGCGCGAGCCGTGGCGCAGCGGAATCGTCATGTCGAAGCCCGGCGAGTAATAGGGCATCGCCGCGCGCCGCATCCGCGCTGCGTCGCTGATCTGCCCGGCCGAATAGGACCGGGTCAACGTCTGCTTCGCCGCCGACACGTCGCCGCGCAGGAAGATCATCGCGCCCGCGGGCATCTGCGCCATCTTCACCGGATCGAGCGTGATGTCGAAATGGTCGCCGATCATCGGCTTCCATTCGCCCGCGATCTTGGTTTCGAACGTGTAGAAGAAGATGCCGTCCCAATCCTGCAGCGCGGCATAGGAAGCGAGGATCGGGATCATCTCCGCGCCATAGTCGCTGGGGAAGGGATGGTTGACCTCGCTCACCGTGAACGGCTTGCCGACCGCGGCGCTGCGCGCGAGCTTCTGGATGATCGACAGCTCAGGTGCGTTGACCATCGGCTCGTTGCGGCGGCCATAGATCGCGGGGTGCTGCCAATAGACATGCGCGTCGAGCAGGTCGGCGGCGAGCGCGGTGCGCATCAGCGGCTGGTTGGCGATGAAATAGGTGTGATCCGCGGTCGGCACGATCGGCACCTTCACGCCGATCTCGTCGCGCAGGAAGCGGCGCATGTCGGCGTGGAAGTCGAGCTCAACCTGGGTGATGAACTCGAGCTCGGCGTCGAAGCGCAGGCGCGGCGCGGCGGGATGATCCCCACGGCGCATCAGCGGGATCGGCTGGCCCTCGGCGACGCCCGCCAGGGAGTGCAGGCTGGCGATCTCCTTCGCGGTGCGGTGCTTGCCGAGCCAGTCATTGTACATGCCGACCAACAGCTTCTGATAGTGCGGGGTCATGTCGAGCTGGGCGTTCTCGCCGCCCGGCACGCGCTCGCCGCGCAGCCAGTTGCGCATCCAGAATTCGAGCAGCGAATTCTCGTTGACCACCTCGACCGTCATCACCGCCGGATCGTCGGCATAGCGCAGCTTGGTATAGGGGTTGATGTGGCCGAGCAGCTTGCGCGCATAGTCCTTCTGCAGCGCGATCAGCTCGGGGCCGAAATAGGTGAAGGCCTTGAACGGGGCGATCAGATCGGCGTCGGGGACGCCGTCGCCCGGCTTGAAGCGGCGGCCCACGTTCAAGTTGAAGTTGACGTAGATGCCGTTCTTCTTGAGCTCGGCGATCCAGAAATCGAGCCGGTCGAGCCGCTCGGGATTGAAGTTCCGGCTGTCGGGGAGGTCGTCGCGGATCAACCCGCGGGGACGATGCGTGAACGGACCGGCGGCGGGCCCTCGCGCGGCGCCCTCGTTGCGCACCGGCGCGATCGAATCGGGCATGTCGAGGAAATGCAGCCGCACGCAATTGACGCCGAGCCGCGCCAGCGCCCTGGCATAGGCCGTCGCCGCGCCGTGCGCCGGAATCTGGTCCGACCCCACCGCCCAGCCGGTCATGTTGACGCCCCAGCAGCGGAAGCGCTTGCCGTCGCCGCGCCACAGCTTGCCGTCGCGCGCGGTGACGAAGCCGTGCTTGCCCGCCGGCCCGTCGAGCAGGAAGCGCGCATCGGCGGGAGAGTCGACACGCACCTCATGGTCCACCGGATAGGGCTGGAGCGCGGTCTCCTGGCTCGATGCGGGGAAAGCGGCGACGGCTGCGGCGAGCAGGAGCGCCAGCCGCATCAGCGCACCTTGATCCGGAGCGCGTAGGGCATGCCGCCGCTGCTGTCCGCAGGCAGCTTGAGTTCCAGGCCGCGCGGGGTCTGCTTCCACGTCAGCTTGCCGCCATCGAGCAGCTCGATACGCTTGATCGGCGCGGCGAGGTACGGCGTGCCGGCGTAGAGCGTCTTGATCAGCACATTGCCGTCGGCGGGCCGCTCGAGCCCCAGCGCGTAGAGTATGTCGCCCTTGGTGGTGAAGCGGATATCGGCGGTGGTGAACCCCTTCTTGGCCGATTCCTCGACTTGCCCGCCGACGCGCACCTGGCCGGAGCTGGTCGGTCCCTCACCGAAATATTTGAACGGGCGTGTGCCGTAGATCGCCTCGCCATTGACCTTGAGCCACGCGCCCATGCCCTTGAGTACGGTCGCGATCTCGTCGGGGATGGTGCCGTCGGCCTTGGGGCCGACGTTGAGCAGCAGGTTGCCGTTCTTGCTGACGATGTCGATCAGGTCGGCGATCAGCGACTTGGGCGTGCGGTAGCTGTCGTTCCGGGCATAGCCCCAGCTGTGCACGCTGACCGAGGTGTCGGACTGCCACGGGGTGAGCTTGAGCGCGTCGCTCTTGCCGCGCTCCATGTCGAACATCGCCGAGCCCTCGGCGAATTGCGAGCCCTTGTAGGCGATGATCCCGGGCGCCTTCCACCCCGCCGAGCGGTTGTAATAATAGGCCGCGGTGTCGCGCATCAGCGGCTCGTAGAGCGGGGCCGAGGTCCACCAGTCGAAATAGATGAGCTCGGGCCGGTACTTGTCGATCAGCTCGGAGGTGCGCGCCATCCAGTCGTCGAGGAACTCCCGGCTCGGCGGCATCCAGTTCTGGAGCTGGCCGCTGTCGGGCCAGGTGTCGGGATCGTCGGCCGGCAGCCCGGTCGGCGCGGCGGGACCGTAGAGGCCGCGATTTTTCGGGTCGCTCACGTCGGAGGGGAAGCTGCGGCCCTTGTGATACCACCACCAATGCTCGGCGCGGTGCGAGGACAGGCCGAAATGCATACCGTGGGCGCGTGCCGCCTTGGCGATCTCGCCGGTGACGTCGCGCCTGGGCCCCATGTCGGCGGCGTCCCAGCGGGTGAAGTCCGAGGCGTACATCGCGAAGCCGTCGCAATGCTCGGCGACGGGCACGACATAGCGCGCGCCGGCATCGGCGAAGAGCCGGATCCATGCTGCGGGATCGAACTTCTCCGCCTTGAACAGCGGGATGAAGTCCTTGTAGCCGAACTTGTCCTGCGGGCCCCAGGTGGCGCGGTGGTGCTCATAGGCCTTGTTGCCCGGCACATACATGTTGCGCGAATACCATTCGTTGGCGAAGCCCGGGACCGAATAGACGCCCCAGTGGATGAAGATGCCGAACTTGGCGTCGCGGAACCATTGAGGCGTGCGATAGGCGCGCAGCGAATCCCAGTCGGGTTCGAACGGCCCTGCGGCGACGCCTTGCTTCACCTTGGCGAGCTGCGTGGCGACGGCCGCTTTCGGCGTTTCCATCGGCCATTGCCGTGCCGGTTGCGCCTGCGCCGCAGACATGCTCGCAACGAGCGCCAGCGCGGAAAGCATGCCGAGCCTGTTCACCCAGCCATCCCCTCATAATGTATATAATAGGATTATTAACCTATCAGACAGCTGTACGCGCTGCAATGCGGGGCAGGGGAATTTGTCGGAGAAGAGCGCGGCTCAGAGCATGACCGAGCGCGTGTCCTGGAGCGCGAGCTCGACCAGCACACGCATCCCGGCCTCGGCCTCGTCGGCGTCACCGGCGATGATCGCTTCGCCGACCCTGACATGGTCCGGAACGGGATCACGCGGCAGCGCGCGGGTGCGCTGCTTGAACTGCGTGGTCCAGCTCACCGCGGCGCCGATGCTGGCGCTGAGCGTGATCAGCACGTCGTTGCGCGAGGCGCGCAGGATCGCGTCGTGGAAGTCGCGGTCGGCGGCGCGGCCGGCCTCGGTCGCGAGCGTGTGCCGGCGCATGCCCGTGAGCGCCTCGCGCAGGGCGCGGATATCGGCCTTGTCGCGCCGCGCCGCCGCCAGCCGGGCGGCGGCCGGCTCGACGATCGCGCGCAGCTCGAACAGGTCGCGCACATAGCCGATATCGGGCTCGCCCGCGAACGCCCAGGCGAGCACGTCGGGATCGAGCAGGTTCCAACGGCTGCGCGGCAGCACGCGCGTGCCGGCCTTGGTCCGGCTTTCGACCAGCCCCTTGGCGGCGAGCACCTGCACCGCTTCGCGATAGGCGCTGCGCGACACGTTGAGCGCGGCGGAATTGTCGACTTCGCCGGTCAGCCGCTCGCCGGGCCGGATCGCGCCGCCGACGATCGCGGTTCCGAGATAGTGCGCGACGGCGCCGCGCAACCGGCGTCCGGTGCCGCGTTCGGCGCGGCCGGCATCGCCAGGCAGCTGGCTGTCGTCTCGGTCTTCGTCGTCCAATTCGCGCTTTTCCCGGGTTTCCGTCTTCGTGAACATAAGCACAGCACATGGTCCGGAGCAAACGACAGCACGCCATTGCCCAAAATTAAATGTCGGACTAAATCCGTAGCTCCCAACTGGAGGTTGTCTGATGTTGAAGCTGTCCCGCTATCGTTCGGAGGATGGCAGCGCTCGCCTCGTCGCCAACATGGACGGCCGGACCGGCTTCGTCGCCGGCGCGAATAGCCTGACTGCGCTGGCGAACGAGGCGATCGCGCGCGGCATCGGCTTGCGCGAGATGGTGGCGCGTGCGGGGATCGAAGATGCAATCGACCTCGCCGAGGCGCTTGGCCAGGGGCGGCTGCTCGCGCCGGTCGACCATGCCGATACCGCGCATGTCGTGCTGAGCGGCACCGGGCTCACCCATCTCGGCTCGGCGGAGGGGCGTGACAAGATGCACCGCGCCGCCGCGTCGGGGGAGAAGCTCACCGATTCGATGCGCATGTTCCTCGAGGGCGTCGAGGGCGGCAAGCCCGCGCCGGGCGACGTCGGCCAGCAGCCCGAATGGTTCTACAAGGGCGACGGCTCGCAGCTCGCCGCGCCCGGCGCCGACCTGGTGATGCCCGCCTTCGCGCAGGACGGTGGCGAGGAGCCGGAGATCGCCGGCATCTACCTGATCGGTCCCGACGGCGCGCCGTGGCGGCTCGGCTTCTGCCTCGCCAACGAGTTCAGCGACCATGTGACCGAGCGGCACAACTACCTCTGGCTCGCCCATTCGAAGTTGCGCCAGGCGGCGCTCGGCCCCGAGCTGCTGGTCGGCGAGCTGCCCGCCGATGTCCGCGGCACCAGCCGGATCGTGCGCGACGGCGCGGTGCTGTGGGAGAAGCCGTTCCTGTCGGGCGAGGCGAACATGTCGCACAGCATCGCCAATCTCGAGCATCACCACTTCAAATACGCGCTGTTCCGCCGCCCGGGCGACGTGCACGTCCACTTCTTCGGCACCGCGACGCTGTCGTTCAGCGAGGGTATCGCGACGCGGCCGGGCGACGTGTTCGAGGTCGAGGCGGCGCCGTTCGGCCTGCCGCTGCGCAACCGGCTGGCGCGGGCCGAGGCGGAAACGGTGACGGTGCGGGCGCTGTAAGGCCGTTCAAAATCCTCCCCCGGCGGGGGAGGATTGAAGGGTTGCCCTAGTGATTGTCGCGCGGCAGGCCCTGGACCTGGGCGATGCGCTGGAAGCGCTCGGACCCTTCGAGGATCGCGCCCTTGTCCATCTGGCCGACCAGGTTGCGCTGGATCTCCTGCCACGGAGTCTGTGAGGGGGGATAGCGGTAGCCGCCCTCGGCCTCGAGCGCGCGGCGGCGCTCGGCCAGCTCTTCGGCCGGGACCAGCGCGTCGGCGGTACCCTCGCGCAAGTCGATGCGGATGCGGTCGCCATCGCGCAGCAGCGCGAGGCCGCCCATCGCCGCCGCCTCGGGCGACGCGTTGAGGATCGAAGGGCTGCCGCTGGTGCCCGACTGGCGCCCGTCGCCGATGCACGGCAGCACGGTCACGCCTTCGCGCAGCAGGTGTGCGGGCGCGCGCATGTTGACCACCTCCGCCGCGCCGGGATAGCCGATCGGGCCTGCTCCGCGCATCACCAGCAGCGTGTCGGCGGTGATGCCCGTCGCCGGATCGTCGATCCGCGCGTGATAATCCTCGGGCCCGTCGAACACCACGACCGGCCCCTCGAACGCGTCGGGATCGTCGGGATTGGACAGGAAGTGCGCGCGGAACTCGTCGGAGATCACGCTGGTCTTGAGGATCGCCGCGTCGAACAGGTTGCCGCGCAGCACGACGAAGCCGGCCTGTTCGAGGATCGGCGTGTCGATCGGACGGATGACGCGCTCGTCGTAGATCTTCGCGCTCGCGCAGTTGGCGCCGATGCTGCGGCCGTTGACGGTCAGCGCGTCCTCGCGGATCAGCCCGCGCGAGATGAGCTGCGCGACCACCGCGGGGACGCCGCCGGCGCGGTAATAATCCTCGCCGAGATACTCGCCCGCGGGCTGGAGGTTGACCAGCAGCGGCACGTCGTGGCCGAACGCCTGCCAGTCGTCGATCTTGAGATCGACCCCCATGTGCCGCGCGATCGCATTGAGGTGAATCGGCGCGTTGGTCGAGCCGCCGATCGCCGAATTGACCGCGATCGCGTTGAGGAAGGCGTCGCGGGTCAGGATGTCGGAGGGCTTCACGTCCTCGCGCACCAGCTCCACCGCGCGCAGGCCGGTCTGATAGGCGACTTCCTGGCGGTCGCGATAGGGGGCGGGGATCGCCGCCGATCCAGGCAGCGACATGCCCAAAGCCTCGGTCAGCGAGTTCATCGTCGTCGCCGTGCCCATCGTGTTGCAATAGCCGGTCGAGGGCGCCGAGCTGGCGACGAGGCGGATGAACTCCTCATCGTCGATCTCGCCCGCGGCGAGCA
This sequence comes from Sphingomonas sp. MS122, assembly GCF_049532975.1. Lineage (GTDB taxonomy): Bacteria > Pseudomonadota > Alphaproteobacteria > Sphingomonadales > Sphingomonadaceae > Sphingomonas. The sequence continues at coordinate 1,749,493 of NZ_CP186695.1, forward strand.
GCTCGCGTGCCTTCCACACGATCGTGCCCGAGCCGGTGCGCTCGCCCTTGTACCAGCCGTTGAGCATCGGGCCGACCGACAAAGCGATCGCCGGGATGTTCACCGTCGCGGCGGCCATCAGGCAGGCGGGGGTGGTCTTGTCGCAGCCGATCGTCAGCACGACGCCGTCGAGCGGATAGCCGTACAGTGCCTCGACCAGCCCGAGATAGGCGAGGTTGCGGTCGAGCCCGGCAGTCGGGCGCTTGCCCGTCTCCTGGATCGGGTGGACCGGGAATTCGATCGCGATCCCGCCGGCCTCGCGGATGCCCTCGCGCACGCGCTCGGCGAGCACCAGGTGATGACGGTTGCAGGGCGAGAGGTCGCTGCCGGTCTGCGCGATGCCGATGATCGGGCGGCCGCTGCGCAGCTCCTTGAGGCTGAGGCCGAAGTTCAGATAGCGCTCCAGATAGAGCGCGGTCATGTCGATATTGTCCGGGTTGTCGAACCAGGCGGCGGAGCGCAGTTTTCTGTCTTCGGTCATTGTTTCCAGGAACTCAGGGAAGCGCCGTGAGGCGGTAGATCATGACGTGGCGATAGGGCTTGCCCGGATCGACGCGCGCGGCGGCGAAGCGCGGCTGGTTGGGCGCATCGGGGAATTTCTGCGGCTCGAGCGCGATGCCGTCGCCCATGCGATAGACGCGTCCCTGCCGGCCCGTGAGCGTGCCGGTGAGGAAGTTGCCGCTGTAGAACTGGATACCGGGCTCGGTGGTCAGCACCTCGAGCACCCGGCCCGACGCCGGATCCTCCAGCCGTGCGGCGAGCCCGGGCGCCGCGGTCAGTCCCTTGTCGAGCGCGAAATTGTGATCATAGCCGCGGCCGATCACGATCTGCGGGTCGCGGCCGTCGCGCAGCCCGTCGGCGATGCGCCGGGGCTTGCGGAAATCGAATACGGTGCCGGCGACGGGCTGGAGCTTGCCGGTCGGGATGAGCTTGTCGTCGACCGGCGTATAGGCAGCGGCGGGGATCGTCAGCAGCTGGCCCGACGTGCCCTCGGCCGCGCCGTCGCCGGCGAGATTGAACAAAGCGTGGTTGGTCATGTTGACGATGGTCGGCTTGTCTGTCCGCGCCTCGAACTCGATCGTGAGATCGCCGCTGTCGTTGAGCGCGTAGCTGACGGTGACGTCGAGCTTGCCGGGATAGCCCTGGTCGCCATCGGGGCTGGTGAGGCCGAGCACGACCTTCGCCGCCGGCCCGCTCGTAACCGACACGATCTTCCAGTTGCGCTTGTCGAAGCCCTGCTTGCCGCCGTGCAGCGAATTGGCGCCGTCATTCTGGGTCAGCTGATAGTCGCGCCCGTCGAGCTTGAAGCGTCCGCCGGCGATGCGGTTGGCATAGCGGCCGACGGTGACGCCGAAATAGTTGGGCTTGGCCTCGTAATCGGCGGCCTCGTCATAGCCGAGCGTGATTTCCGCCGGCGTGCCGTCGCGGCCGGGCGCGACGAGCGACTGCAGCGTCGCGCCATAAGTGAGGATGCGCGCCTTGACGCCCCTGGCATTGCTCAGCGTCACCGCCTCGACCGCACTGCCGTCGGACAGGCGGCCGGCCGGCGCGCGCTCCGCTTCGGCAGCGGAGGCAGCTCCGGTGGCGATCGGCGCAACCAGCGCCGCGGCGTACAGCATTGCTCGCATTTCACTCGCCTCCTCGCATCAGGCCCGGCGGCCATTGACGATGTTCCCTCCCCGCATATAGTCGGAGAAATAATCGAGCAAGCCGCTTGCACGGATAAAACCATCCCGGAGGATTTGAATGGCGCTTCCACATCTCGACACGGCGATCGGGGAAAAGGCGGCTTCGCCGTCGTTCAACTACCGGCCGGCACTGGCGCTGCTCGCCAGCCTGTTCTTCATGTGGGGCTTCATCACCGTCATCAACAACACGCTGTTGCCGCACCTGCGCAGCGTGTTCGAGCTCACCTATACCCAGACCACGCTGATCGAGAGCGTGTGGTTCATCGCTTATGGCGTCGCCTCGATCCCCTCCGCGTTTCTGATCGAGCGCGTCGGCTACAAGAAGGCGATCATCATCGGGCTGCTGGTCATGGCGGTGGGTTCGCTGGGCATGGTTCCGGCGGCCCGCATCCCGTCCTATGAGGTGACGCTCGTGGCGCTGTTCGTGATCGCCTGCGGCATCGCGCTGCTGCAAGTCGCGGCGAACCCTTACGTGGCGGTGATCGGACCGGCGGAATCGTCGGAGTCGCGCCTCACGCTGGTGCAGGCGTTCAACTCGATGGGCACCTTCTTCGCGCCTTATTTCGGCGGCTACCTCATCCTCAGCCGGACCACCGGGGGCACCTCGCTCGAGGGCGCGCAGCTCACAGCGGCGGAGCGGCTGGCCGACGCGCAGGCAACCCAGCTGCCCTATGTCATGGTCGCGATGGTGCTGGTCCTGATCGCCCTGGTCTTCTGGCGCGCGAAGCTGCCGGCTTTGGGGGAGGCGACTCGCCGCGCCGATGCCTCCGAGCGCACCACCATTCCGCTGTGGAAGGTCTGGGCGCACCCGATCTACAAGCATCGCAATCTCGCCTTCGGCATCCCGGCGATCTTCATCTATCTGATCGCCGAGATCGGCGTCGCGAACCTCTTCATCAACTTCGCGATTCTGCCCGAGATCGCCGGCATCACGCCGGCCCGGGCGGCCAACTACCTGGTGCTGCTGTGGGGCGGCATGATGGTCGGCCGCTTCGCCGGGGCCTTCATCATGCGCGCCTTTCCCGCGGACAAGGTGCTCGCCGTCTATGCCGCGGCCGCCGTGCTGGTGATGATCGGTGCCGCCACCCTGCACGGGCCATTGGCGATGTGGTGCCTGATCCTGGTCGGATTGTGCCATTCGATCATGTTCCCGGCGATCTTCGCGATGGGAATCAAGGGTCTCGGCCCGCTGACCGAGGAAGCGTCGGGCCTGCTGATCATGGCGATCGCCGGCGGCGCGCTGGTGGTGGTGCAGGGCTGGCTGGCCGACACGATCGGCCTGCAGAACAGCTTCTGGCTGACGGTCGTGTGCGAGCTCTACGTGCTGTTCTACGCGCTATGGGGCTCCAAGCCGACGGGCGAGCAGCTGACGGTCCGCTTCGACGAATAGCCAAGATGATCCAATAGTCTGACAAAAATTTGCGAGAACTTGCGTTTTCGCCTTGATCCCGCACGTCCTCTCCCGATACATATTAGTCATATTATATGTGATGTAATCCCGCTTTCAGACGGGACAGGGAGAGGAGTGGCGTTATGCATATTCTCGGCAATCTTCTGGCAAGCGCGGCCGGCTGCGCGATAATCGCGGCGGCGCCGGCGACGGCGCAGCAGGGTGCGGGCGCGCCGCCTGCGCCGGCGGACGGCAGTACGCAGGAGGCCGGGGAAGGCGAGATCATCGTCACCGGCATCCGTGGCAGCCTCCAGTCCGCGCAGAGCCTCAAGCGCAACGCGGACCAGGTCGTCGACTCGATCGTCGCCGAGGACATCGGCAAGCTGCCCGACGTCAACGTGACCGAGGCGCTGCAGCGGGTGTCGGGCATTCAGGTCGGGCGCGACCGCGGCGAGGGTTCGGGCATCACCATCCGCGGCCTCTCGCAAGTCACCTCGACCTTCAACGGCCGCTCGGGCGGCAGCGGGCGCGGCGTCGATCTCGAGAACATCCCGGCCGAGCTGATCGCGCGCGTCGACGTCTATAAGACCCCGTCCGCGGATCTGGTCGAGGGCGGCATCGGCGGGCTGATCAACGTCGTCACGCGCAAGCCGCTCGACAAGCCTGGCTTCACGCTCAGCGGCTCGGCGCGCGGGCGCTATTCGGACTTGCCCGACAAGGTCGATCCGATGTTCTCGGCGCTGGTCAGCAACAGCTGGGACGTGGGCGACGGCGAGCTCGGCATCCTCGTCGCCGGCTCGTTCCAGCAGCGCGCGTTCGAGAGCCATGTGGTCAGCGTCGGCGCGCCGGTGGGACAGCCGAACATCGGTGCGGGCGTGGCCTCGCTCTCCGAGCAGTACCAGCCGGTGATCAACGCCGACCGCCGTCGCATCGGCATCGACGCGGTGATCCAGTACAAGCCCAATCCCGAGCTCGAACTCTATCTCCAGGGCACCTATCAGGACGCCAACCAGCTCCAGCAGCAATATGGCGTCTATATCCGCTCGCTGCGCAATCGGACGTTCGATCCGGCCTCGGTGGCGTATTTCGACGGCACCAAGGACGTCAGCCGGATCGCCTTCACCAACGTGCCCGTCCGGACCTTCGGCGCGGATCGCGACGCCTATGAGGAGAGCTGGCAGATCGCCGGCGGGGTCAAGTTCGATTCCGGCCCCAGCCATCTGTCGATCGACGCCGCCTATACCCACGGCAACGGCCAGCTCTATTATACCGAGCTCAATCTCGACACGACGGCGCCGCGCGTCGATTTCGACGTGACGACCTTGCCGGGATCGGCCCGGGTCAGCGGGGTCGACCTCGCCAGCCTCGACAGCTTCGCGGTCGCCGGCCTCGCGCGCAACATCAACCTGTCGGAGACCGAATCCAAGCAGCTGCGCACCGATGCCTGGTTCGAGATCGACAGTAATTTCCTGAAATCGATGCATTTCGGCATCCGCTGGACCGATGCGGACGTGAAGCAGGACCAGCTCCGCTTCTCGCAGACACCGCGCGACGCGGCGAACCAGCCGCTCGCGGCCTCGGCCTATGCCGATCTGTTCATCCTCAACCCGCTCAACCAGATGTTCGGCGGGACCGACCTGATCGAGCAGAATTTCTACGCCGCCAACCACGAGCTGCTCGACGGCGACGGATTCGACGCGGTGCGCACGCGGCTCGGGATCACCACGCCAGCATCGTTCAACCCGCTGTTCGGCTACCAGATCGGCGAAAGCACGCTCGCCGGCTATGTGATGGGCAAGTTCGAGACCCAGGGGCCGATCCGGATCGACGGCAATATCGGCACGCGCATCATTCGCACCAACCTCAACGTCAACGGTACGCGCGCCTTGTTCACGCAGCGGCCGGGCACCGGCACCGGGCCGAACAATCCGCCGGTGTTCGACCAGACCGGTTACGCGCCGGTGCAGATCGACTCGCAATATGTGAGCGTGCTGCCGAGCGCGAACATCCGGGTCCGCTTCACCGACACGCTGCAGCTGCGCCTTGCCGCGGCCAAGACGCTGACACGCCCGGGCTTCAGCAGCCTGTCGCCGACGCTGTCGCTGGTCCCGGGCCAGCGCACCGGCTCGGCGGGCAATCCCGATCTGCGGCCGCTGCGCGCCGACCAGCTCGACGCCAGCCTCGAATACTACCCGTCGGCGACGACCTCGCTCTATGTCGCGGGCTTCTATCGCGAGATTGAGGACTTCCTGGTCACGCGCACCAGCCCGCAGACGATCGACGGCATCGACTACAGCATCAGCCGCCCGACCAACGAGCTCGGCGGCAAGATCAAGGGGTTCGAGATCGGCGGCCAGACCTTCTTCGATTTCCTTCCCGGCCTGCTCAGCGGGTTCGGCGTCCAGGCCAACTACACCTTCGTCGACAGCAAGACCGACACCTCGGTCGCCGGCCTGCAGACGCCGATCGCCAACCTCTCGAAGCACAGCTTCAACACCGGCCTGATCTACGAGAAGGGCGGGTTGTCCGCGCGGCTCGCCTATAACTGGCGCGACAAATTCTATTCGAGCCTGCTGAGCAACGACATCGTGACCAACGTGCCGGTCTATACCCGCGCGCGCGACTGGCTCGACGCATCGATCGGCTACGACATCACCGACAGGATCACGGTGACCGTCGAAGGCGGCAACCTCCTGCGTTCGAAGACCCGAACCTATTTCGGCGTGCCGACGCGGCCGGGCAATTACGAGCAGGATTCAAGGACGATCATGGCCGGTGTCCGCTTCACGCTCTGAGCTCCCCCTCCTCCCCGCCGCGCCGGCGGCGGGGAAATTTTTTGGGGTCACGCACCGCGCTCGCCGGCCTGTGCGCGAGCGCGGTCGCGGGTACCTGGCCCGACGAGGTTCGCGGCATCTCGGTGGCGCGCTCCAGCCCGTGGCGAAGCGCGCGCCGCTTCACTCCACCTTGATCTGATCGGCGAACACCACGCGCACCGGGCCGAGCAGCCCGGAGTCGAGCAACGGCTCGTGCGCCTGGTAGAAGGTCCAGGGGGTGAAGGTGACGCGGCCGCCGGCGGGCTTGGCCTGGCCGGCCTTGTACCAGTCAGGCAGCTCGGTGATCTTGCGTGCCATCACGTCCTGCTTGCGGCCGTCGGCGAGGAAGTTCTGGCCGATCGACCAGTCGCCGTCGACGAACTCGCCCTCCTCGGGCAGCGCGGCGTCGGCGATCATGCGGTTGGCCCAGAGGTTGGTGACCGCGAGCGAGACCTGGTTGGCGCCGGGGCGCACGGCATCGGTGATGTCGACGCGATAGGGCTCCTTCCACGTCACGCCCAGATCCTTGCCGTTGACGGTGACGCCCGCGAGCACCTCGACCCGGCCGAGATCGAGAAAGACGCGGCGGCGCTTCCTGAGCATGTGCTCGGGCACGTCGATCGTGCGGGTGTAGGTGGCGGTCCCCGAGAAATGGCGCACGCCGGCATCGGCATGGCGGCTGAGCGAATAGAGGCTGGGCAGGGTGATCTTGGCCGGCGCGCCGCGGCCGGACTGGAGCGCGACCTCCCACGGCCCGTGGACGGTGATCGGGGCGGGCAGCTCGGCCTTGAACTTGCCGCCGTCGCTCAGCGTGTAGCTGCCGCTCTCCCATGCCAGCGCCTCAAGGTCGCCATAGCGGTCGCGGGTGATCTCGGCAGGGGCGGTGGCGAGGACAGGTGCCGGCGGTCCGGCGGCGGCTTCCGCGGCGATCTCCTCGGCCGAGCGCACGCGTGCCTCGGTGCGGGCGGGGGTGAAATTGCCCTCGAAGAAATAGGTGACGCCGACCGGCGCGGGGGCGTCGTTGCCGCCGGCATAGACGGTGCGGCCGCTCTTCTTGCCGGTGCGGACGAGCTTGCCGTTGAGATAGAGGCGTGGTGTGCCCTTGTCATAGACCAGGGCGACATGCGTCCAGCCGGCGACGGGCGTGTGGCTGACCAGCACCGCGGGCACGCTGTCGGGTGCGACGCGCTCGATCACGAAGGCGCCGTTGCGGCCGAGCGCGAGCCCGGCGATGGCGGTCTTGGGGCCATGGATGTCGCGGCCCGAGCGGGCGGGGATGAGATACTGCTTGCCGGTCTCGTTGATGCGCCCCTCGACGCTCTCGTCGGGCATCAGACGCAGGTCGATGTCCGGCTTGGCCCAGAGCGAGATGGTGAAACTGTTCGAGGGGGTCGGCGTCGCGACCGGCTTGGCGGTGGTGTCGACGAAGCGCTGGCCGTCCTTCGCCACCCAGTCGATCCGCTTCGCCCCGGCGGCGAAGTCGAGCGTCACGAAGGTGGATCCCGCTGGCGAGAGGTCGAAGGTCACTTCGGTGAAGTCGCGCTCGGTGCGGAACAGGGCCGGGCGGGTGATGGTGCCGGTCTCGGCGTCCCACAGCGAGGGCGCCGCGCTACCGACGCGGAAGGTGCAGGTCACGCGCTCGGCGCGGCGCTGGCGGTTGGCGACGAAGTAGATGTGGTTGGCGTCGGTCTTGCGGTGCAGCCATACGACCTGCCCGTCGGGCGTGGCGGTGCGGCAATCGGCGTCGGGCGCGACCTTGAGCGCGGCGAGCGCGTCCCCGACCGAGCCGCCGGGGAAGACGCGGCCCTTGCCGACCTTGCGCGCCGCGCTGCCGCTGCCCCACACCGCGTCGACCGCGCTGCGGAAGGCCGCGTCGCCCTCGGCCTTGCCCGCCATCGTCATCGGATGGTCCGGCTTGGGACCGAGCACCGCCATGCCTGCCTCGACCAGCTCGCGGATCTTCGCGGCGAGCTTCGGCGTCATCGTCGTGATGTCCTGCGGGATGACGAGCAGGCGATAGGTCGCGCCGTTGGCGAGCACGACCCGGCCGTCCTTCACCTTGGCGCGAGTCAGCAGCACCTCGGCATTGACGAGGTCGTACTGGTGGCCGGGGGGGACCTGCGGGTCGAAGTGCACGCCGATCCTGGGGTTGGTGTCGGGCGAGACCTGCGGGCGGACATATTCGGCCTGGTTGGGGCTGTCCTCGCCCACGAAATAGAGCACGTCGGCGACATAGGTGCCGTGGCGCAGCATGTACTGGCTGCGCGCGAGATACTCCATCCATGGCCTGGCCTGCGGCACCCAGGTGTTGGAGGCCTCTAGGTTCATCCCCCACGGCCCCATCGCCATGCCGGGCAGCGCCTTGGGGTTGGGCTGGTGCGCCCAGCGGTGGAAGAAGATCTGGTTGAAGCCCTGCGCGAACATCTGGTCGCCCAGCGTCTTCAGCGCATAGGGATAGTCCTGCCAGCGGCTGGTCTCGGCCTCGCCGGTGAAGGCCTCGGCGGCGATGACGTTCTTGCCGTAGACGTGCCCGGCGGAGGCGACCATCTTGACGGTGCGGTTGTCGGTCCAGGGCGTGCGCGACCAGAATTCGGTCATCGGCACCTGCGCACGGCCCGACACCTGAAGCGCATCAAACGGGCCGGGGCCATAGCCCTCGATATGGAACTTCAGGCCCGCATGGTTCACGCGATCCTGCATCCGGCCGTAGTAGTTGTCGGCCATCAGGTCGGCGAGCGTGCGGCGGAAGTCGAACAGGAAGCGGTTGGAGACGTCGAGATCGCCGACGATGCGGCCGGTCAGCGCGGGCAGATAGGGCGTGATCGCATAGCCGTTGCGCTTCTGGAAATCCGCCGGAAGCGCGGGGGTCCAGTTCTGCATCCCGGCTTCGAAGCTGTCGATCTCGATCATGTCGAACGCCTTGCCCGCGAGCGGGCCGGCGGCCTTGACCACCTTGGCGAGCGTGCTGTCGAACTGGTGGTCGACCGCCGCTTTGCTCAGCTTGTCGACCTCGAGCCCGCGGCCCGAATCCGACGCGGCGACGTTGAGCTTGCCGGTGGGCGTGTGACCGAAGCGCAGCACGGTCCATTCGCCCGCGGGCGGGGTCCAGTTGAGCGTGCCGGCGGTGTCGAGATTGGCGGTGATGTCGATCACCTGCGCCGGGTCGATGGCATATTGCGCCTTGAGGTCGGCGGGCTGCTTCTCGGTCGGCCCGGCCATGACGAAGTCGTGCTCGGCCTTGAGGTCCCAATTGTCGATCCGCGGCGTGGTGTAGAGCAAGGCCTCGGCGAGCTTGACCCGCGCGGAGGGCGTGATGCGGAAATAGATCGCCTCGACCTTGGGGAAGTTGAGCGTGCCGGGGGATTCGATCCCGCGCTCGGCGCCGACATTGACCTTGCCCACGCGCGACCAGGTGACGCCATCGACCGAGGCCTCGACCGTGGCGGAGAAGCCCGGGGCTTCCTTGACCGCGTAGAGCGTGATCGCCTGCGCGGCGAAGGGCGCGTTCATCGTCACCACCAGCGGCGCGGTGGGCGAAACCTCGGCCGCGGTATGGAGGTCGCGATCGGTCAGCGTCGCGGGCTGCACCGCGGTGCCGGCGTCCATCGCCACCACCGCCGCGCGATACTGGCTCTCGTCGCCGAGCGAGGCGGGGAAGGCGACCACCGCGGCGTCGCGATAATAGCCTTGCTTGGTATAGGGCTGGGCCAGCTGCACCGCGACCGGTGCCGTGCCGTCGCCGGTGACGCGCGTTTCGGTCCACACGATCTGCTGCATCGCCTGCTCGGGCTTGATCCACGGGCCGCCCGAGGACGACCAGCCCGGGGCGTTGTGCAGCCCGACCTTGAGCCCGAGCTCGTCGGCCTTGCCCATCATGTGAGTCATCAGGTCGAGCCACTGGGGGCTCAAATAATCGACCGGGCCCTTGGGCACGTCGCTGCTGCCGTCGAACATCAGCACGCCGCCGATGCCGATGTCGCGCATCGCCTGGAGATCGGCGTCGATCCCTTCCTTGGTGACGTTGCCGTTCATCCAGAAATAGAGGGTGTGCGGGCGGGTTTCCGCAGGCGGGTTGCGGAACGCTTCGGGATCCGGCGCGGGCTGCGGCTTGCGCTCCTGGGCGATGCCGCCGGTCGCCAGCGCCGCCAGTGCCGTTCCCAACGCCCAATACGCAGCCCGTGACATTCCGCTCTCCTCGCGGCCTTCCTTAGCCGCCCCGGCGGACGGTTTCGAAGAAATCCTCGCCGCCCATCTGGCCGCCCTTGAGCACCAGCTCGAGCCCGTCAATCGCCGGATCGGCGGCGTGGGCGTGGACGAGCGGCGCGCCGCGCTCGATCGGAGCCGCCCAGGTCAGCGCGTCGATGCCGAGCTGCGCGACGCCGTGGCTGGAGGTGTCGCCGCCGGCGAACAGCACGCGGGTGAGGTGCGCGCGGCGGACCACCTCGCGGGTGACGCGGCCGAGCGCCTGGCCGAGTTTCTCGCCCGCGGCGGGGGCGCCGGCGTCGAGCGGGCCTTCGGCAGAGGCGATGAGCGCGCGGTTGCCATGCGCCAGCGCGGCGAGGGCGGCGTCGGCGAGGCGCGCTTCCTCGGCCATCGAGCCTTCGAGCAGCGCGGGCACGTCGGCGCGCGCGGTGGTGAAGCCATCGGCGGCGCTGCGGGCGATCTGGCGGGCGGTGACCGGGGAGCAGCTGCCGCTGACGACGAGCAGGCGAGCGGCCTCGGCGGCGCGGGTGGCAGCGGGCGTGCCGTCGACGACGCCCTCGGCCTGCCACGCCAGCACCAGCGCGCGGGTGACGCCCGAGCTGCCCGCGGCGAAGCGGACGCCGCGCGAGCGCAGGATCGCCCCGGTCGCGGCGAGATCGGCGAAGGTCGTGCCGTCGAACAGCACCGCATCGGCATCGCGCAACGCGTCGAAGGCGGCCTCGGCGTCGCCCGACTGGATGCGGTCGAGCGGGACATGGCCGATCCTCGCATCGGTCTGCGCGGCGAGGTGGCGGATCAGGTCGGCCTCGTGCATCGGCGTGACCGGATGGCGCGACATGGTCGGGTGGCGGTCGATGCGGTGGACCTGCGCGCCAGCTGCCGCGAAGAGGTTGGCGAAGGCGACGTAGCGGCCGAGATGCGGCGCGGCGACGACGATCGCGCCGGGCGCGCCGAAGCTGCGCACGCCGATGTCGAGCGCGCGGCCGATCGAGCCGACATGGGGGGCGCTGTCGAAGGTCGAGCAGGTCTTGTAGTGGACCAGCGCGGCGTCGCCGAGCGCGGCGAACATCGCGGGCAGCTCGGCGTCCATCCATTCGGGCGGACGGCTGCGTGCGTCGCTGGCGATGCCGATCGCGCGGGCCTCGGGGAAGCGGGCGCGGAGCGCGGCGCCGGGGGTGCGCAGGAACAGCACCGCGGGAACGCCGCCCTCGGCGAGCTGCTCGAGCACGTCGGTCGAGCCGGTGAAGTCGTCGCCGACGAACGCGTAGAGCGGCGCGCCGGTCATGCCGCGGAAGTTGACACTAGCTTGACACTATCGGCGCGTGTCGGCGCGGCGGGCGATCCGGGATTGCGAGAGGGCACGGGATCGCACCCCGACGCCGGACGGGTCGTATCGGCACGCAAGCAAATCAATTCCAACATTGCAAGCGTGTTCACGCGCCGAACGCCCCGAGCGCCGCCTTGAGTTCGGGCGCGTCGTTCGCGGCTTGCTCGGCGGGGATGCCGGCGACGGCGGCTTCCCAGGCCTGTTGCAGCGCCCGCACGCCTGCCGCGGGGCCGCCTGGATGCGCCATGATCCCGCCGCCGGCGGCGAACATGCAGTCGACCGAGCCGAGCGCGGCATAGGTCGGCGCCGCCTGCCGGGCCGACTGACCGGAGGAGAAGACGGGCATGATCTCGCAGCCCTTGTGCGGCGCCGGGAACATCGGGGTCAGGCATTCGCGCGCCGAGGCGATCACGCTCTCGTTGCTCTCGCAGAACTTGTTGTCGATGCCGTTGACGTGGGTGTGGTCGATGCCCGCGAGGCGCCAGAGCTTCTGGAAGGCGACATAGCTCATGCCGATCGCGGGCGAGCGGCCGAGCATGCCCCAGCCGTTGCGGTGGCCATGGATCGGGAGCTGCGAGTGCGCGCGAAGGGCCTTCATCGCGGGCAGGCCGATCGAGTTCATGCTCGCCATGATGCAGGTGCCGCCCTCGGCGACGACATGATCGTGGCGGGCGAGCATCTCGTCGATCTCGCCGGTCAGGTTGGCGGCGAACATCACCTTCTTGCCGGTCTTGTCGGCATGCTCGTTGATCACGCGCATCACCGCGCTGATCCGCGCGTCGAACGGGCAGTGCGGGCCATCGGCCTGGAGCTCGTCGTCCTTGATGAAGTCGATCCCGGCCTCGACCAGCGTCCTCACCTGCGCGGCGGTGGCTTCGGGCGACATGCCGACGCTGGGCTTGATGATCGTGCCGATGATCGGGCGGCCGAACACGCCCGCCAGCTCGCGCGTGCCGGGGACGCCGAACTGCGGGCCCTGATAGCGCGTCAGGAAGGCGGGCGGCAGCGTCACGTCGATCAGGCGCAGCCCGGAAAAGGCCTTGAGCTCGGACAGGTTGCCGTTGATCGTCGCGAGCAGGTTGGGGAGCGACAGCCCCATGTTCGAGGTCGGCCACGACAGGCGCACGCGCGCGCGGCGGCGCTTGCCGTCCCAGGTCTTGGGGAGACCCGATCCGGGGAGCGAGGGTTCGGCGACTTCGCCCAGCTCGACCAGCTCCTCGACCCGCGCGGCGTGGGCTTCGCGCAGCTCGTCGGTCTCGCCGGGCACGCGGACGAACGTGCCGGTCGACTGCTCGCCGGCCATCGTCTCCGCGGCCTGGTGCAATGGGAACGCGGTTTCGATCTCGTAGGTGGCGGTGACGCGCGGGTCGGTCATTTCAGTCCGAGGCCTTCATATTCCCCTTTCGTCATCCCCGAAGGCGGGGATCCATTGCCGCTGCCGTCGCGGCTCGATGCGGGAAGTCAGCCAGAATGGATCCCCGCCTGCGCGGGGATGACGGATGAGGGAGGAGACAGGCATTCCGATCGTCACGCCGTCTTGAAATAGGTCGTCGTGCGCTCGGTATCGACCGCATAGTAAGGCACGAACACGAGGTTCCGCTGGCCGACCTTGGCGCGATAGGATTCGGGATTGCCGGGCATCGGCTCGAGCGCGCCGGGGAGCGCGATCGTCTCGTTGTCGATCCCCTCCCACGGGTTGAGCCCGACATACATGACCGCGCCGCGCATCACCGCCTGGAGGTTCGGGTTCTCCGGGTCGATCGGCAGCGTGCGCAGCGGCTGCGGGATGGTCAGCTCGACCGTGTCGCCGGCCTTCCACGTCCGCGTGATCGTCGCGAGCTGGCCCGGCGTCGCCGGCTGCGCCTTGCCGTTGACCAGCAGCTTCGCGCCCCTGGTCCAGTGCGGGATGCGCAGCTTCATGCCGAAGCGGCCGTTACCGGCCTTGCGCACCCTGAGCTTGACCGTGTCGGCGACCGGATAGTCGGTCTCCTGCACCAATTCGACCGCGCCGCCGGGGCGGTCCCAGGTCACTTCGGACGGGGTATAGAGGTTGACCAGCAGATTGTCGTCGTCGTGGAAATAGGCGTTGAGGACATAGTCGGCGACGCCCTGGACCAAGGTGCCCGAGCAGCACGGCCATTTCTGGTGGTAATAGCGCTTCTGCCCCTGCGCGCCGTAGTCCGAATAATAGGGATAGCCGCCGTCGCTGTCGGGCAGGCGCGTCGCCAGCATCGTGTTGTAGAGCGAGCGCTCGAGCCCGTCGCCATATTGCGCCTCGCCGGTGAAGCGGATCAGGTAGCGCGCGAGCTTCAAGTCGGCGAAGGCCCCGCACGGCGTCTCGAAATGCGCCTTTGAGCTCTTGAGACTCTTGGCGAGGTTGCCCTGGCCATGGACGACGAACTGCTCCTCCGGCCCCCAGCCGCCCGAGGCGAAGCGCTGCGGCTCCATGAACTTCCACGCGTTGACCAGCGCCCGCTTGTACTTCTCGTCGCCGAGATGGAGATAGGCCTGCGCGCCCGAGGCATTGCCGATCGTGTGGCTGTAGGCATGCTTGGTCGGCAGCACGTCCTGCCCCGCGGCGAGCGGGTCGAACCATTCCTTGTTGAGGAGATAGTGGACCGCCATGTCGTGATACTTCTTGTCGCCGGTGATCTCGGCGACGTGGAACAGGTTCTCGGAGAGGACATAGGTCTCGTCATAGGGCGGCTCGGTCTTGCCGACGCGGTCGCGCGAGACGGGCGAGATGTACGGGCGGCACTTCTCGATCACGATCGGCAGCAGCGGCTTGGCCTGCTCGACGCCGCTCAGGCGGTACGCGTCGACCAGGCCGACGACGTACTTGTCCATGACATAGGCGGCCCACTGCGCCTGCGCGCGCGGTCCCGCATAGGGGGTGGTCGAGGCGACCAGCGCCTTGCCCCATTCGCTGACCAGCAGCGCGACCTTCTCATGCGCTTGTCGGTCGCCGGTCGCGGCGCCGTAGCGGGCGAGGCCGGAGATATACTGACCGAGCGTCAGCCCGGCGACGAAGCCGTTGCGGTCGTACCAGCCGCCCATGTCGGGGCCGGGCGCGGGGAGGCCGGCATTCTCGCGGAAGACCTTGAGGATGCGGTCATTGTCGAGCGCGAGGAAATGCGCGTGGATATGATCGAACTGGCGCTTGATGCGGCCGCCGGTGAGCTTCACCTTGCCATAGGCGAACTCGTGCATCGCTTCCTTGCCCTTCACCGAGCCTGAAGCCTCGGCCGCGGCGAGCGCGCTTGCCGGCAGCGCCCCCATCCCGGCAGCCGTCGTGGCGCAGGCGGCGCAATGCATGAAGTGCCGCCGCGATAGGCCGTCGGTCACCGGGCCGTCAGTCATCCAATCCCTCCACGCTCATTCCAGCCCTTGCGAATTTTTACGGATTCGCCGGGAATTGAAAATATAATAATACTAATATTTGCGAGGCGCAACCGGCCGGAGGGTGGAGCCGGGTGCCCGCTTTGCTTTTTTTCCGAACCGGGTTCGGCCGCGCTTCCATATCCAAATCCCGTCGTCATCCCCGCCAAGCGGGGATCCATTGCCGCTGCCGGTACGGCTCAATCCGCCCGGTCAGCCAGAATGGATTCCCGCCTTCGCGGGAATGACGACGTGGGAAGATGAGTCCCCAATCTAGCCCCCGCTTTCGCAGGGGAACGATCCAAGCCGACCAGATCGACGCTATTTGCCGCGCTTGCGCGGGGTGGTGCTCTTCTCGATCCGCGAGACGCCGTGGCCGATGATGTCGCGCATCGCCCGCGCCGCGCGCTCGCCGTCGCGCGCCTCGATCGCGTCGACGATCTGGGCGTGGCCGCGCACGCTGGTCAAATGCTCCTCGGCCTCGTTGACCGGCGAGCTCATGCGGAACGAGGCCATCAGCGCGGTCTCGATCACCGCCGAGAGCGAGCGCATCAGCGCATTGTCGGAGGCGCGGCCGATCGCCTTGTGGAACTGCAGGTCGGCCTCGGCGAAGTCGCGCGCGCTGTCGGTGGCGTCGCGCATCCCGGCGAGATGGCGGCGCATCTCGGCGAGATCCTCGTCGGTGCGGCGTTCGGCGGCGGCGCGGGCGGCGGCGGATTCGATCGCGACGCGGATCTCGGCGAGATCGCGCAGGAACGCCATGTCGAAACCCTGGCTGGACTTCCAGGCGAGGATGTCGGCGTCGAAATAGTTCCAGTGCGAGCTGTCGAGCACGGTGGTGCCGACGCGCGTCTTGGAGACGATCAGCCCCTTGGCGGTCAGCGTCTTGAACACTTCGCGCAGCACGGTGCGCGAGATGCCGAAGCGGGCGAGGATCTCGGCCTCCTGGGGCAGCTTCGTGCCCGGCAGGATCGCGCCGGAGAGGATCTCGTGGCCCAGCACCTGCGCGACCTGGTCGTGGCTCGAGCGAACGTTGCGCGCGAACCGGCCGAAGCGGGGCTCCTCCTCGATCGCTGTCTGCTGGTTCACCCGTTGCACCCGATTGCCGCCCCCATGTTGCGGCCGGCGCCTCGCCGCCTGCGGGGGCGATGGCGCGGCCAATTCCCCTGTATGCGGCGAAGCGTCCCGCATTTCCATCGGCATTTCATGCGCGCGCCGCCCAAACGAAGCGGGGCGCCCCGTTGCGGCCGTTCGACCGCGACGGAGCGCCCCTTGGCCGCGCCGGGGAGGGCAGGCGGCCGTCAGAAGCGGACGCGGACGCCGGCGGAGACGCGGCGGCCGGTCTTGCGATACTCCTTGGTGCGGTCCTCGCTCACCGAGTAGATGAACTCCTTGGCGTTGTTGAGGTTGATCGCGTCGGCGAAGATCGTGAAGTGCTTGCCCACGTCATAGGACAGGCTCACGTCGAGCTGGCCATAGGCGTCGAAATACTCCGGCTCGCCGTTGCGGCCCGAAGCCACCTGCAGGAAGTTGTCGCGATAGGTGTAGGCGACACGCGCCTGGACGCCGTATTTCTCGTAGAAGCCGACCAGGCTGTACGAATATTTGGACAGCCCCTCGAGCCCGAAGGTCACGTTCGCCACTGCGTTGCGATACTGCGCGTTGGAGTCGGTGTAGTTGAAGCTCGCCTGGACGCCCAAGCCGTCGAACGGGGCGGGCAGCCAGTTGTCGAACGACTGGCGATAGCCGAGCTCGAAGCCCTTGACGGTCGCGCCCTCGCCATTGTCGGGCACGGTGACCTGGAACGTCACCTGATCGACCAGCTGCGGCGTGGTGACCAGCGTCACGAAGGACTCGATGTCCTTGTAGAACGCCGCCGCCGAGAGCAGCGAGCCGGGCGCGAAATACCATTCGGCGCCGAGCTCGACCTGCTTGGCGCGGAACGGCTGCAGATCGGGGTTGCCGCGGCGGATCGTCTCGTTGCCCGGGTTGGTCTGGATCGTCTGGCGCGGCGACAGGTCCGACAGGGTCGGGCGAGTCAGCACCTTCGACGCCGCGAAGCGCAAGATGACGTCGTCGGTGACGCTGAGGCGCGCGTTCAGCGAAGGCAGCCAGTCATGATATTTGCCCCGGAAGCTGATCGGCTGGACCGGCGAGACGACGATGGTGTTCTGGCCGCCGCCGGTCGGCCGCGCGCTCAACACCTGGCGCGAGGCGCCCGACGAGGTGTAGTCGGTATCCTCGTAGCGCAGGCCGACATTGACCGCGAGCGGCATGCCGCCGATCTGCGTCTCGAGCGCCGCCATGGCATAGGCGGCCTTGACCTTCTCGTTGACGATCGACGACCCGGAGGGCGAGAAGACCGCGGGGTTGAACGTCCTGCCGTCCTGCGCCGCGAACTCGTCGATCGTGCGGATCAGCTCCTGCGGGCTGTAGATCACCCAGTCGCGGATGATGTCGCCGCCGCCGCCCGAGAAGAAATAGCGGTTGGTGGGCGAGAACAGCGATTGCGGCAGCGCGCGGTTGGAGTCGCAATAGGTGCACTGCTCGCCGAACGGCGTCTCGTCGGCGGTGATCGTCTTGATGCGGCTCTGCGCGAGCGCGCCGGCATAGAGCGTCAGGTTGCCGTTGCCCGGCTTCCACTCGATGTCCGCCTTGTACTCCTCGATCTCGTCATCGATGTTCGAGCCGCCGCCCCAGATGTAATAGTGCGCGGTGATGCCCTGCGGGTTGGTCGCGGCGTTGGCGTAGTTGGGGCTGGTGAAGCCATAGTCGTAGATCGGGCTGCCGCTGCGCCGGTCGAACCACAGATCGATGTTCTTGCGGCGGATCGTCGTGAAGAGGTTGTTCTCCTTGCCGCGGCGGCGCGCGTCGGAGAGCGATCCGTCGAGACGGACCCGCAGCGTGTCAGTCGGGCGCCAGTCGACGTTGATGCCGAACTGGTCGGTGGTCACGTTGCGGTCGTCATACTGGATGATCTGGTCGACGAAGCCGCCGACATAGCGCTGGTACACGGCCTCGCCACCGGTCTGGACGCCGTTGACCACGCTGCCGCCCTCGACGACCTGCTCGGCGAGGATGCCGCCGGCGAAGTCATAGGCGAGGCCGGTCTGCTGCTCGCGGAACCGTGCGCTGGAATAGAGCGTGTCGATCGTCACGGTGAGCTTGTCGCTCGGGCGCATCTGGACCGAGCCGTTGACCGCCCAGCGCTTGAGATTGCGCTCGAAGAAGAAGGGCGAGAGGTTGGACGGCATCGACACGCCGCTGAAATTCTGCACACCCGCGCCGATGCGGCCGCGCGGCACCCCGGCGAGGTTGTAGTAGCTGTCGCCTGCCGAGCGCTTCACATGGCCTGCGCCGATGGTGAACTCGTCGATGCGGTTCTCCTGCTCCGAATAGACGCCGGCGAGCGCGATGCCGAAGGTGCCGGCGTCGTTCTTCCAGCTCGCCACGCCCGAGAATTCCGGGTTCCAGCTGTCGGCGATCTCCGACCACATGCCGGTCGCGGCGCCGGCAATCTTGAAGCCCTCGCGCTGGTCGAGCGGGCGCAGCGTCTTGACGTCGACGGTGGCGCCGATCGACGAGCCGTTGAAGTTCGCTTGGGGCGACTTGTAGACGTCGGCGCCCGAGATGACCTCCGAGGGGATCACGTCGAACGAGAATTCGCGGCCGTTATTGTCGGTCGCGAGCGTGCGGCCGTTGACGGTGACCGCGTTGAACTTGGGGCCGAAGCCGCGGACGGTGACGTAGCGGCCCTCGCCGCGGTTGCGCTCGATCGTCACGCCGGCGACGCGCTGGAGCGATTCCGCGACATTCTGGTCGGGCAGCTTGCCGAGATCCTCGGCGACGATCGAGTCGACCACCGCCACCGCGTTGCGCTTGATGTCGATCGCGGCGCGCTCCGAGGCGCGGATGCCGGTGACGAGGATTTCCTCTTCGGCGGGCGCGGCTTCCTCGGCTGCTGGGGCCGCGGTCTCCTGCGCGAGCGCGGGCTGGGCGAGCGTGAATGCGCTTCCCGCGACGGCGGACAGCAGCATGGCACGGCGAATCTTCATCTTCTCTCTCCCTGAGAATGTGTTTGACGGGAGGATGGCGCACGCCTCCCTGTATGTCAAGTTATCATCATATGTATTACAAATATGATGGAGTCAGCGCACGCTCCGGATCGGGAGCACGCACAGCGCCGAGCCGAACACGAAGATCACCGCCGCCCAGAAGATCGTGCGATAGTCGTTGGCGAAGAAGCCGAGCAGAATGGCGGCCATCACCGGACTGATGATCTGGGGGATGTTCACCGCCGTGGTGAGGATGCCGAGGTCCTTGCCCTCGTCGCCCAGCGCGCTCTTGGGCAGCACCTGAGTCATCAGCGCCATGTCGATCGACATGAACATGCCGTAGCCGATGCCGATGATCGCGGCGTAGGCCCACATCCCCTGCATTGTCGGGATCGCGAGGGGCGCGACCATCGCGCAGCCCATGATCAGGCTGCCCAGGATCACGAACGGCTTGCGCGCCTGATACTTGTCCGAGAGCCAGCCCGAGAGGAGCGAGGAGGCGACGAGGCAGATCAGCGTGACGATCGCCATGTTGGCGATGGCGATGTTCGACGCGTCGTTGCCGAGGCCGATATAGTCGCGCAGGATGTAGAGCAGGTAGGTGGCGACCGCCTGATAGCCCATATAGATGAAGAACCGGCTGGCGAACGCCCAGGCGAAGTCGGGATGCTTGCGGGGGGAAATCCAGAAGCCCTTGAGGAACGCCCACCAGTGCATCGGACGGCGGGGCAGATGGTCGCTCGGCGGCTCGCGGTTGATCGCGACGAAGGCGAGACACGAGGCGGCGATGGCCCCTGCGAACAGGCCATAGGCAAGCACCCGCTCGCCCGCGAGATAGCCGGCGACGACGGTGCCGGCGGTCAGGCCCGCGGTCATGCCCGCGCCGACGATACCTGAGACCGCGCCGCGCGTCTCGGGCGCGAAGCGGTCGGCGATCAGCGTCGTCATCGCCGGCTGCATCGAGTTGTAGGCGACCGCCGCCATCACCCACAGCACCATCAGCGACCAGAAGCTCGTCATCCACGACACGCCGAACAGCGCGGCCGAACCGATCAGCGAGGCGATCGCGATCCACGGCGAGCGGCGGCCCCAGCGGCTGCGGGTGCGATCCGACAGTGCGCCCGCGATCGGGGTGGTCAGCGTCGAGAAGACCGAGGTGATCGTGAACATCCAGGCGAGATTGCCGACCTTCGATGCCTCGTCGAACTCGGCGATCTGATTGGGCAGCAGGACGCCCATCACGCCGCTGTACAGCGCCATCAGCAGGAAGAAATTGACCATCAGCGACAGCTGGAGCTTCGCCCGCTGCGGCCCGAATACATAGGACGGGGCTTGGGACGGATTGGTGTCGGCGACGCTGGCCATGCTCTCTCCGGTGATCTCGTCTCGTTATTCTGCAGCCTGCGGTCCGTCGGGCACCAGCCTGAGGCCGGCCTGGCGCGGGCGGCGGTGCGGGCCGCCGGCGCTGTTCCAGCCCGGCGCGGTGCGCGCGACCAGCGCCGCTTCGTCGACCGCGATGCCGAGCCCCGGCGCATCGCCCAGGCGGATGCCGCCATCGGCGATCGTCTGGTCGACAGTGAGCCCGGCGGGCATCTTCCAGTCCTGCACCTCGATCCCGATCATGTTGGGCAGGCTCGCGGCGGCGTGCGCGACCGGATTGGCGTTGTAGCCGACCGGCGAGACCGGGAGGTTGCGCGCGTGCGCGGCGGTCGCGACGCGCAGGAAATGGGTGATGCCCCACACGCTCCCGGTCTGCACCACGTCGACGCCGCGCGCGTCGAACAGCGGTGCGAACTGGTCGAGCCCGGTGAGGTTCTCGCCCGTCGCCACCGCCGCGCGGCAGGCGCGCGAGATGCGGGCATGGCCCTCGGCATCCCAGCGCCGCACCGGCTCCTCGATCCAGGTGAGGTCGAGCCGCGCCTCGATCTCGGCGAGGTGGCGCACCGCCTGCTTGACGTTCCACGCCTCGTTGACGTCGAGCATCAGCGCCGGGTGCGAGGTGTTGGCCGAGAGGATGTCGCGCGCCGCGAGCAGCCGGGCGATGTCGCGCCCGATGTCGCGCCCGCCCTTGACCTTGGCCGAATTGTAGCCGCGCGCCGCCCAGCCGCGATAGAGCGCGGCGAAGGCCTCGTCGTCGAGCCCGTAGCACAGCCCCGACGCATAGCCGGGCACGAACCGGTCGAGCGCGCCGAGCGTGCGCCACAGCGGCTCGTCCGCCATCTTGGCCTTGAGATCCCACAGCGCCATGTCGACCGCGGCGATCGCGCCATAGGTCGCGCCGGCATGGCCGCTCTTGAACACATGCGCCAGCATCGAATCGTAGAGCGCGGTGACCGCGCGCGGATCCTGCCCCTCGACCGCCGGAAAGACGCGGTCGATATCGCCATGCTGGCCGAGGCCGATGCCGGTGAGCCCGCCATCGGTCTCGAGCAACAGGATCGGTACCTCGGTCACGCCGCTCGCGACGACACCGTTGACGTCGCCCACCGGCCGGCCCCAGTCATGGGTGGTCGTCAGGCTGCGATATCCGGTAATCTTCATGCTCGGCGACGCCCCTTTGTCCAGGCAAGCCCTTACCCGGCGTAGAAACATAGTATGTATTATCTTTCCAAATCTGCAACCCCGTGAATTTGGAGTTTGGTTCAGCAAGGCTGAACCGGTCGCGGGCCGGCACCGCGATTCGGCGCAGCTGAATCCGACTCTAAAGCCTTGACGCTGCGGGGCTTGCGGTTCCACCCTTGGTAGCGTGAACGGCGTGAGCGAGAGAGACGAATGAACGAAACCACGGCCGCGCATCAGCGGGTCCGCCGCCGTCCGCGCCTGTCGACGGCGGTGGTCGAGGACCTGGTCAACGCGATCGTCATGGGCACCTATCCGGTGGGCACCGCGCTGCCGCCCGAGAACATGCTGTGCGACATGTACGACGTCAGCCGCACCGTGGTGCGCGAGGCGACCACCGCGCTGACCGAGAAGGGGCTGGTCGTGTCGCAGCAGGGCCGCGGCACGATCGTGCGCGACAGCCGCGCATGGAACATGCTCGATCCGATGATCCTCTCGGCGCTGTTCCAGGGCGAGGAGGGCCTTGCCTATCTCGACAACCTCTCCGAGATCCGCACGCTGCTCGAATCGACGATGGCGGCCAAGGCGGCGGCGAACGCGACGCCGGATGCGATCGCCGAACTCGGCGACCAGATCGAGAAGCTCGAGGGGCTGGTGACGATGCCCTCGGCCTATGTCCATGAGGATCTGAAGTTCCACGACATCATCATGCGCATGTCGGGCGACCGTCTTAGCAAGGCGATCATCGACGGCATCCAGTCGGAAGCGCTGCGCACCCACGGCTATTCGGGCAAGCTCAGCGTCGAGCATGTCCGCGAGACGCACGCCGCGCACCGCAAGGTCTATGAGGCGATCGCGGCGCGCGATCCCGCGCGGGCGTCGCAGGCGATGCACGACCACATCGCCGGGTCCTGGGCGAAGCGGCGCGCGCAGCCGCGGGGGTAGGACCTTACTTTTCCTTCCCGTCATCCCCCGCGCAGGCGGGGATCCATTCCGGCTAGCCTGTCGGATGGAGCCTTAGCGGGCCGCGGCAATGGATTCCCGCCTTCGCGGGAATGACGTCTTTCGAGGGTGGCGCTAGGGCTGCTCCGCCAGCGAATAGATCTGCTCCATCTCGACCCATTTGCGGTCCGGCGCGAAGGGCAGCGATTTCTGGAAGGTGCCCCCCATCAGCTTCTCCCAGGCGACGACGTCGGGATTGGCGGCGTCGCGGGCGAGCTTGAGCTCGGGGCTGGGCGCACGATCGGGATCCACGTCCATGATCATGAACATGCGGTCGCCGACCAGCCAGATTTCGAGCGATTCCACGCCGTCGGCGCGGATCGCGGCGTTGACCGCCGGTGGCGGGCCACCCGGCTCGTGCCAGCGGCGATAGGCGGCGATCAACTCGGGATCGTCATGCAGGTCGACGGCGAAGCAGCGGCGGACGGTTGGCATGGGCAGTTTCTCCTGCAACGTCGATTGACGCGCGATACCATCCTGCCCTAAACATCATACGTCTTACAACATGAGATGGAGCGGGACGGTGCCGAGGCTCTATGGCGAGACCCTTAACCGGCGCAACCTGGCAGCGCGATCGGGTTCGCTCTCGCAATTCGCGGGCGTGCGCCTGTCGACGCTGGGCGACGGGGTCGAGCGCGGCGTGCGCTGCCTCGAGTTCCGCACCGGGTCGGGCCTGCGCTTCACCGTCCTCGTCGATCGCGCGATGGACATCGCCGAGTGCGAGCATAATGGCCGCGCGGTGGGCTGGCACTCGCCCTCGGGCTTCCGCCATCCCGGGCTCCACGATTATGAGGGCGAGGGCGGGCTCGGCTGGTTCCGCTCGATGTCGGGCCTGCTGATCACCTGCGGGCTCGACCATGTGCTGTTCATGCACGACGATCCGGCCGGCCATTATCACTATGGACCGCGCGAGAAGGTGTCGTCGTCGCTCCACGGGCGGATCGGGACGATTCCGGCGCGCCTCACCGGCTATGGCGAGACCTGGAACGGCGACGAATGCGTGCTGTGGGCGGAAGGGGTCGTCCAGCAATCGACCGTGTTCGGCGAGGACCTTCACCTCATCCGCCGGATCGAGGCGGATGTCGGCGGGGACGAGATCCGATTGCACGACCGCGTGGTCAATCACGGCTTCTACCGCACGCCGCACATGTACTGCTACCATATCAACGTCAGCCATCCGGTGGTGGCCGAAGGCTCGCGCTACGTCGCGCCGATCAGGGACGTGATCTGGGCGGCGCACCAGGACAAATATCGCGACCAGGATACCGGCTACCGCACCTTCCCTGCGCCGATCGTCAATTTCCACGAGCAGGTGTGGCAGCACGACATGGCCGCGGATGCGAACGGCAAGGTCAATGTCGCGGTGGTCAACGAGGGCATAGGCTTCGGCTTCGAGGTCGAGACGCGCAAGGACCAGTTCCCGGCGATGTACGAATGGCAGAACCTCCATGCCGGCCACTACGCCATCGGCATCGAGCCTTCGACCAACCATGTCATGGGCAAGGATTTCGCGCGCGAGCGCGGCGAGCTGATCTGGCTCGAGCATGGCGAGGAACGGCGTTACGACAGCGTCTTCCGCATCCTGCCCGATGCCGGCGCGGTCGCCGATGCGGTGAAGCGGATCGAGGGAGTCGCGGTGCAGCCGGCGGACGAATATCCCGTGCCCTCGGGCAACTTTCCGCCGATCGGAAGCGCCAAGTGAAGGGGCATCTTGTATCCTCCCCGGCACGGGGAGGGGGACCGCCGCGAAGCGGTGGTGGAGGGGGCTATCCGCACCGGACTCGCTTGCCTTGCTCCCCCTCCACCATGCTTCGCATGGTCCCCCTCCCCGTGCCGGGGAGGATACAAGATGCCCCCGTTCTGGGAGCGGCATCATGAACAACCGCACCGTTCTCTACACCGGCGCGGCGGGCGGCCTGGGGCACGACACCACGCTGCTGCTGATCGAGCGCGGCGCGACGGTGGTGGCGATCGACAACGACCTTGCCAAGGTCGACGCGCTCAAGGCCGCGGCGGAAGGCAAGGGGCCGGGCGAGCTGGTCGTCTCCACCGCCGATCTCTCCGACCTCGCTGGCTTCCGGGCGACGCTCGACCGGCTGATCGCCGCGACCGGCGGGTTCGACGTGGTGATCAACAACGCCGCGATCTACCCGTCCAAGCCGTTCGAGGAGTACTCGATCGAGGAGCACCAGGCGGTGCAGCGCGTCAATGTCGACGCCGGGATCGTCGCGGTGCAGGCGGCGCTGCCGGGGATGCGCGACAAGGGCTTCGGCCGCATCGTCAACATCTCCAGCATC
This sequence comes from Sphingomonas sp. MS122, assembly GCF_049532975.1. Taxonomy (GTDB): domain Bacteria; phylum Pseudomonadota; class Alphaproteobacteria; order Sphingomonadales; family Sphingomonadaceae; genus Sphingomonas. Next base: position 1,774,244 of record NZ_CP186695.1, read on the forward strand.
ACGCTGTCGGGCGGCTGGGCCAACCTCTCGCCCTATGTCGCGTCGAAGATGGCGCTGGTCGGCCTGACCCGCGCCTGGGCGCGCGAGTTCGGGCCCTATGGCGTGACCGTCAACGCGATCGCGCCGGGCGCCTTCCCGACCGACGCCGAGAAGATCCACCCCGATCCCGAAGGATACAACCGCATGGTGCTCGACGCGCAGGCGATCAAGCGCCGCGGCACCGCCCACGACATCGCCAACGCCATCGCCTTCTTCGCGAGCGACGAGTCCGGCTTCGTCACCGGCCAGACGCTGCACGTGAACGGCGGCTGGGTGATGGCCTGAAAGGAAGAAACGACTGTGACCAATATCCTGAGCGGCATCCGCGTGCTCGACTGCTCGATCGCGATGGCCGGGCCGTTCGCGGCGCAGCGCATGGGCGACATGGGCGCCGACGTGGTCAAGGTCGAGCCGACCGGCGGCGAGTGGCAGCGCCACGCCTCGGCCGGCGGCGCGCATGGCAACAAGGTCAACGTCTCGTTCCTCTCGCTCAACCGCAACAAGCGCAGTCTCGCGGTCGACCTGAAGGCGCCCGAGGGCAAGGCGCTGCTGCTCGAGCTGGTCAAGGATGCCGACGTGTTCCTGCAGAACTACCGCCCCGGCGTCGCCGAGCGGCTGGGGGTGGACTATGCGACGCTGTCGGCGATCAACCCGCGCCTGATCTATGTCTCGATGTCGGGCTATGGCGAGGACGGGCCGTACCGCAACTATCCCGGGCAGGACCTGCTGCTGCAGGGCATGTCGGGCGCGATGATGTCGACCGGCGCCGACGGTGCGCCGCCCTCGCCCGCGGGGCAGTATCTGGTCGACGCGATCACCGCCTATTCGGCGTTCGAAGGCGCGCTCGCCGCGCTGTTCCACCGCGAGCGCACCGGCGAGGGGCAGCTGGTGCAGGTCAACATGCTCGACGCGATAACGACGATCCAGATGCAGGAGCTGTCAGTGTTCACCGTCGGCGGCAAGCCGCAAGCGCGCTCGGCCGAGCCGCACGCGCACAGCTATATCCGCGCGCCGTACGGCGTCTTCGCGACCCGGGATGGGTATATCACGGTCGCGATGGCCTCGCTCCGGAAGCTCGGCGAGCTGTTCGGCGATCCATTCTTCGACGGGCTCGACGACGAACGCGACAGCTGGGCGCTGCGCGACCAGATCTTCGCCAAGGTGCGCGAGCATCTCCCCGCGCGGACCAGCGCCGAGTGGCTGGAGGCGATGCGCGCGCGCGATATCTGGGCGGGGCCGGTCTATGGCTATGCCGATCTGGTCGAGGACCCGCAGATCAAGCACAATGGCACCTTCGTCGAATACGATCATCCGACCGAGGGCCGGGTGAAGGCGCCGGGCTTTCCGATCCGCTTCTCCAAGACGCCGTCCGTGGTCGAGCGGGGCGCGCCGCTGGTCGGCGAGCATAGCCGCGAGCTGCTGCGCGAGGCCGGGCTGGACGACCAGGCGATCGAGGCGCTGATCGAATCCGGCGTGGTGCGCCAGCACGGATGAGCGGCCCCTCGTATCGCGGCCTGACCTGGGACCATCCACGCGGCTACAACGCGCTGGCCGCGGCCGCCGCGCAGGCCAAGGGACTGGCGCTGGCCTGGGACAGGCACCCGCTCGAAGGGTTCGAATCGCATCCGATCGGCGACCTCTGCGCGCGTTATGATCTGGTGGTGCTCGACCATCCGCATGTCGGCGAGGCGGTGGCGGCGGATTGCCTGGTGCCGATCGAGGCGCTGTTCGGCGGGGACGAGATCGCTGCGTGGCGCAGCGCGGTCGCGGGGCCGTCGCTCGCCAGCTACCTTTATGCCGGCAAGCACTGGGCGCTGCCGCTCGACGCCGCGACGCAGGTAATGGCCTATCGCCGCGAGACCGTCGCGCTGCCGCCGCTCGAATGGGCGCAGCTTCCGGCCTTCGCCACCGGGCATGCGGTTGCCCTGTCGCTGGCGGGGCCGCATGCGATCCTGAGCTTCCAATCGATCTGCGGCGCGTTCGGGTTCGCGCCGGCGGCACCGCGCGACGGTTTCATGGATCGCGCGATCGGGCGCGAGGCCTATACGCTGATGGCGGCGCTGACCGGCGACGTCACGCGCCGTGCGTGCGGGCTCAACCCGATCGCGATGCTCGGCGCGATCGAGCGCGGCGATGGGATCGACCTCTGCCCGCTGATCTACGGCTATGTGAACTACGCGACGCGAGGCGTGGGTTTCGCCGATGCGCCCGCGGGGCCTGACGGGCGGATCGGCTCGACGCTCGGGGGCACCGGGATCGGCATTTCCAAGCGCTGCCGCGCCGCGCCCGAGCTGCTCGATCACCTTCGCTGGCTGATGTCGGAGCCGGTGCAGCGCGGCTTCATCCCGCAGCATCACGGTCAGCCCGCGCTACGCTCGGCATGGCGGGACGATGCGGTCAACGCCGCGACGGGCGGCTTCTTCGCGGCGACGCTGGCCACGGTCGGGGCGGCGCTGCTGCGCCCGCGTCACGATGGCGCGATCGCCTTCCAGACCGCGGCGTCGGCGCGGCTGCGCGCCGCGTTGCTCGACGGCGACGCGGTCGATCCGTTGCTCGACGATCTCGAAATCCTGTATCGCACGCACCATCCGGCCGGAGCCGAGACATGACCGACGACCTGTTGTTCACCGTGGCCGACCATGTCGCCACCATCACCCTCAACCGCCCCGCCAAATTGAATGCGCTGACGCCCGAGATGGCCGCCGCACTGATCGCCGCCGTCAGCGAGTGCAACGCCAGCGACGCGGTGCGCTGCGTCGTCATCACCGGCGCGGGCGAGAAGGCATTCTCCGCCGGCTCGGACATCACCACGCTCGACGGCTATGCGACGCCGTGGGACTTCCGCAATCGCGACGATTATTGCGATGCGCTGCGCGCCTGCCGCAAGCCGGTAGTCGCCGCGGTCAACGGCTATGCGCTGGGCGGCGGGCTGGAGACGGCGATGGCGGCGGACATCCGCATCGCCTCGACCAACGCGAAGTTCGCCGCGCCCGAGATCAAGCTCGGCTGGATCGGCGGGGGCGGGATGGCGGCGGGGCTGACCTATTCGATGGGCGCCTCCAACGCCGCGCTGATGCTGCTCACCGGCGACATGATCGATGCGGAGAAGGCGCTGGCCTGGGGGCTGGTGAGCGAGGTGGTCGCGCCCGACGCGCTTCTCGCCCGCGCGCAGGAAATCGCCGCGACGATCGCCGCGCGCGCGCCGATCGCGGCGGAGACGGCCAAGCTCAACCTGCGTGCCGCCCACACGATGCCGTGGGAAAAGGCGATCGAGTACGAGCGCGACCTGCAGGCGATCTGCTTCGCGACCGAGGACGCGAGGGAAGGGCGCGCGGCGTTCGCCGAGAAGCGTGCGCCCGTCTTCCGCCGCCGCTAGGCTCGACGCATGACCAAGCCCAGGATCCTGCTCACCCGCCGCTGGCCCGAAGCGGTCGAGGCGCGCCTCGCCGCGAGCTACGAGGTGACACGCAACGAGTCGGACTCGCCGATGGATGCCGCCACGCTGGTCCAAGCGATGCGCGAGCATGACGCGCTGTGCCCGACGGTAACCGACAAGATCACCCGCGACGTCATCCTCACGGAGGGCCGCCGGGCGCGCGTCATCGGCAATTACGGCGCGGGGTTCGAGCATATCGATCTCGATGCGGCGCGCGAGGGCGGGATCGTGGTGACCAACACGCCCGACGTACTGACCGATGCCACCGCCGACATCGCGATGACGCTGATCCTGATGGCGACGCGCCGCGCGGGCGAGGGCGAGCGCGAGCTGCGTGCGGGCGAGTGGACCGGCTGGCGACCGACGCACCTGCTCGGCCGCTCGCTGGGGGGCAAGGTTCTGGGGCTGGTCGGCTATGGCCGCATCGCGCGCGCGGTGGCCGAACGGGCCAAGGCGTTCGGGATGGAGGTGGTGGTGCACAGCCGCAGCCGTGCGGACGATGTGCCGGAGGACGCCTATCATGCGTCGCTCGATGGCCTGCTGCGCGTCGCCGACATCGTCTCGTTGCACGCCCCGGGCGGCGCGGCGACGCGCCACATGATCGACGCGGCGGCGCTCGAGATCATGAAGCGCGACGCTGTGCTGGTGAACACCGGGCGCGGCACGCTGATCGACGAGGCGGCCTTGGCCGTGGCATTGAAGGACGGGACGATCGCCGCCGCCGGTCTCGACGTGTACGAGCGGGAGCCGGCGGTCGAGGCGGCGCTGGCCGGCCTGCCGAACGCGGTGTTGCTGCCGCATCTGGGCTCAGCCACGCTCGAGACGCGCGAGGCGATGGGGATGAAGGTCGCCGACAATCTCGATGCCTTCTTCGCCGGGCGGGAGCCGTTTGACCGCGTCGCTTGAGATCGTCGCGCAAGCGGTCGCGGCCTGGCTTGAAGCCGGCCCGCGACCGCTGATCCTCGGCATCTGCGGCTCGCAGGGCAGCGGCAAATCGACGCTGGCGCGCGGGCTGGTCGAGCGGCTCGGCGTGCCCGCCGCGATACTGTCGCTCGACGATCTCTATCTCGGCAAGGCGGCGCGGGCGGTGCTGGCGCGCGACGTCCACTCGCTGCTCGCCACGCGGGGCGTGCCGCTGACCCACGATGTCGCGCTGGGCTGCTCAGTCCTGGATGCGGTGAAGGCGGGGCAGCAGGTGCGCCTGCCGCGCTTCGACAAGGCGAGCGACGAGCCGCTGCCGGAAGCGCAATGGAAATGGGTCGACCGACCACTTGACCTGCTGATCTTCGAGGGCTGGTGCGTGGGCGCCGCCGCCCAGGCCGATGCCTATCTCAACGCCCCGGTCAATGATCTCGAACGCACCGAAGACCCCGACGGCACCTGGCGCCGCGCGGTCAACGATGCGTTGGCCGGTCCCTATCAGACGCTGTTCGCCCGTATCGACCGACTGGCATTGCTTGCGGCGCCCGGGTTCGAGGTCGTGCAGGGCTGGCGCACGCAGCAAGAAGCGGAGCTTCGCACCACCCTCGCCGAGCAGGGGCGCGATCCCGCGCTGGCGATGACCGATGCGCAGGTCGCGCGCTTCATCCAGCATTACGAGCGCATCACCCGCGCGATCCTCGCCGAGATGCCCGCGCGCGCGGACCTTACGCTGCGGCTCGGCCCCGATCGCGAGGTGATCGGTGAAAGCTGACTTACAGCTTGCGATCCCTGCCTCGCTAATTCATCACCACGATAAACAGCGACAGGAGAGAGACATTGCTCGAGGCGCGGGCCGAATTCAGCCGCAGGACGGCATTGCTGGGGGCAGGGGCGGCATTGGCTGCGAGCGCCGTGCCGGTGCGCGCGACGGGCGCGCTCAGCGGCTTCCACGATGTCCGTGACTATGGCGCCAAGGGTGACGGCAAGGCGATCGATTCGCCTGCCTTCAACCGCGCGATCGAGGCGGCGAGCGCCACGGGCGGCGGCACGATCGTGGTGCCGCCGGGCCGCTATCTCTGCTTCTCGATCCGCCTGAAGAGCCACATCACGCTCGTGCTCAGTCCCGGATCGGTGATCGAGGCGGCCAGCCCCGACAAGCACAAGGGCCAGTACGACTTGCCCGAAGGCGTGTGGGAGGAGCAGTTCGTCGACTATGGGCTCGCTCATTTCCACAACAGCCTGATCTACGGCGACGGAGTCACCGACATCGCCATCATCGGGCACGGCCTGATCCACGGCCTGGGCCTCGACCGCGAGGGGCCGCCGCAGGGCTGGCACGGCGTCCCGGGCTGGAAATCGCCGAGCGAGCGTGGCCTGAGCGCCGATGCCGCGCGGCGCGCCAATCCCGAAGAGATGAAATATGAGGGGCGCGGCAACAAGGCGATCGGGCTGATCCGGTGCCGCAACGTGCTGCTCAAGGACTTCTCGATCCTGCAGGGCGGGCATTTCGCCTGTTATGTGCTCGGCTGCAGCAACGTCCGCATCGACGGCCTGACCGTGGACACCGACCGCGACGGCATCGATCTCGACTGCTGCCGCGATGCACGCGTCACCAACTGCCTGGTCAACGCGCCCAAGGACGACGCGATCGTCCTGAAGAGCAGCTATGGGTTGCAGGAAGCGCGCTTCTGCGAGGATGTGCAGGTGATCGGCTGCAAAACCAGCGGCTATCTGCTCGGCACGGTGCTCGACGGGACCTACCGGAAGTCGCCCTATCTCGCGCCCGACAAGGTCGGCGTGCTCGGGCGGATCAAGCTCGGCACCGATTCGATCGCGGGCTTTCGAAATATCCTGATCGCCGATTGCGTGTGCGAGAATTCGCGCGGGCTGCAGCTCGGCGCGATCGACGGCGGGGTGCTGGAAGACGTGACCTTCCGCGACATCAACCTCGTGAACCCAGTCAACCACCCGGTGTTCCTGCGCCTGTCCGCGCGCAATCGCGCGCCGAAGGGGGCGGGCATCGCGAAGGTGCGGCGGGTGCGCTTCACCGACATCCAGGTCTCGGGCGCGCGGCGCGAATATCCGTGCGGCGTGGTCGGGATCGAGGACGGGATCATCGAGGATGTGAGCTTCCGCGGCGTGCACGTCACCGCGGCGGGCGGCGGCACGGCCGAGGACGCCGCGCGCCAGGTGCCCGAGCGGCGCAACTCGAGCCTCGAGCCGAGCTTCATGGGCACGCTGCCGGCGCACGGGTTGTACGCGCGGCATGTACGCAACCTTGCCCTTACCGATTGCAGCTTTGATGTCGTGATGCCCGACGCGCGCCCGGCGGTGGTGCTGGAGAATGTGAACGGCGCCGTGGTCGATGGGCTGACATCGCCCAAGCCGATCGAAACCAGGGTGCGCGCGACATCGGGTAGCGCTAACATCGTGGTCGAATCGACATAGACGATCGTCACGGGAGCAGGGGCATGACGGGGTATCTGAAGAAGGGCCTGCTGTGGCTCGCCGCGATGACGATCACGCCGGCGGCGCTGGCGCAGGAGCTGCCGCTCGCGCAGGGCTGGCGCTTCCTCAAGGAAGACGCGAAGGGTGCCGAGCGGCCCGGATTCGACGATGCCGGCTGGGCGCGCGTCGCGGTTCCGCACACCTATAATGCCGGGGATACGCGGCGTGGCGGCACCAAGGCGCGGAGCGAGCCCGCGGGTGACTATTATCGCGGCCCGGCCTGGTATCGACTCAAGCTGGAGCACAAGCCGCTGCCCGGCACGCGCTACCTGCTCCATTTCGGCGGCGCGACGCTCAAGGCCGATGTCTGGCTCAACGGCGAGAAGATCGGCAGCCACGCCGGCGGCTATGCCGCGTTCCGCTTCGATGTCACCGGAAAGCTGCGCGCGGGCGGGAATTTGCTCGCGGTGCGGGTCGACAATGCCAGGAACCCGCACATCCCGCCGCTCAACGGCGACTTCAACATATTCGGCGGCCTCTATCGCGAAGTGAAGCTGATCGCGACGCCCGAGCTCCATCTCGACCGGCTGGACCATGCCGGGCCCGGGATCAAGGCGCGCACCGAGGCGCTCGGCAAGGGCAGCGCGACGATCGGCGCGACCGTCGCGGTGTTCAACGACCGCGCGGTGCCGGCCAGCTTCCAGGTCGTCACCCGCATCCTCGACGTTCAGGGCAAGGCGGTCGCCATCCAGCGCAGCCCGCTGACTCTCGCCCCCGGCGCCCGCGGCACCGCCGAACAGCGCTTCGCGCTCAAGGCGCCCAAGCTGTGGGAGGGGCGCAAGTCGCCCTATCTCTACCGCGTCAAGAGCGACGTGGTGGCGAACGGGCAGGTGGTCGACAGCCAGTCGGTACCGCTCGGCGTGCGCACCGTTGCGATCACGCCCGACGGCACCTTCCTGCTCAACGGCAAGCCCTATCGCCTTCACGGCGTCAATTTGCAGCACCCGACGCGGTTCGGGCGCGGGCCGATCGTGACGCGGGCCGAGATCGACGAGGACTTGCAGCTCTTCGCCGACATGGGCGTCACCGGCATCCGCCTCGCGCACATGCAGCATCCGCCGCGCGTCTATGAACGGGCGGACGAGCTCGGCATCCTGATCCTGACCGAAGTGCCCCTGGTGGACGATCATGATCAGTCGGACGCATTTCGCGGGAATGTCGTCCAGCAGATGCGCGAGCTGATCGCGCAGCATTACAACAATCCATCGGTCGCCTTGTGGGGGCTCGGCAACGAGATCCGCAAGTCCGATCCGGCGTCGAATCGCATCCTCGCCGAGCTCAATTCGACCGCCAAGACGCTCGATCCGCTGCGCCCGACCACCTATGCACATTGCTGCATCGACGACAGGGATCCGATCGCGCTGCACAGCGACACGGTGTCCTACAACCGCTATTTCGGCTGGTATCTCGGCAAGCCGGAGGATTTCGGCCCGTGGGCGGACGACCTGCACGCCAGGCTGCCGGGACGCCCGATCGGGGTCAGCGAATATGGCGCCGGCGCCTCGATCCTCCACCAGGAGGACCCGGTGGTGAAGCCCCCGAAACACAATGGCGATTGGCATCCCGAGCAATATCAGACCGATTTCCACATCAAATACTGGCTCGCGATGAAGCAGCGGCCCTTCCTGTGGTCGACCTTCGTGTGGGTCGGGATCGATTTCCCCTCCTTCAAGCGCAACGAGGGCGACCGGCCCGGAATCAACGACAAGGGGCTGGTGACCGAGGACCGCAAGCCCAAGGACGCCTATTTCTGGTATCAGGCCAACTGGTCGGACAAGCCTATGCTGCATCTCGCCAGCCGCCGCGACGTCAACCGGCGCACCAGTCAGGTCAAGGTGATGGCGTTCTCGAACCAGCCCTTGGTCGAATTCCGGCTCAATGGCGGCGCCTGGCGCAGCGTGCCGGTGGCCGACCGCATCGCGACCTGGACGATCGAGCTCGCCAGGGGCGAGAACCGCGTCGAGGCGCGCGCCCGCACCGCGGGCGGCGCGATGCTGAACGACGCGGTGAGCTGGACCTACGCGACGCCCTGAGGATCAGCTCCACAGGGTCGCGCGATAGGCGTCGAAGCAGCGCGCGCCGCAATGCAGCCGGATCAGCGCGCCTTCCGCGATCGCGGTGACACGCGCCGGGTCCTCCTCCACCGCGGGACGGATCGCTTCCTTGTTCCAGGCGGCGCTGTGCTTGATGTCGAGCACCGCATGGACCGAGAAATAGCGCCGCTCCTTGCCCGAGAAACCGAGTCGCTTGAGGCCCTCGGCCACCATCGCCGAGCGGCCCGGCGCGGTCAGCTCGATCGCGCCGAGCGCGCCGACCGAATGCCAGGCGTAGCGGCGTGTGGTGGCCATCGCGGTCATCGCATTGGCGAGGCAAAGGCTCTCCCATAGAGTGCGCTCGATCGACGGGTCGACCTTGAGCGTCTCGACCAAGGCGTCGAGCATCGGACCGTGCATCCCCTGGAAGGTGCCGTGACCCATCTCGTCCCAATAGTTGCGCGCGAGTTCGAGCTTGGGGCGGACCGGCAACTTGACCTGAGTCAGCGCGACGAGATCGTCGAACCCGGCCTCGCCCGCCGCTTCCTGCTCGAAGAACCAGCGGAACTGGTCGATATCGGCGGTGTCGCGCAGCCAGGGGAAGAGCGGGTCGCCCTGGCCGGGGCCCGAATGCTCCAGTTCCTCGAACCAGGCCATGAAGCCATCCGGATCGGTCGGCGCGGCGGCGGCTTCGTCGATCACCTGCGCGCGCAGCTCCTCGAGGAAGGCGCCTTCGAGCCGCTGCATGCGCGTGTCGCGCTCCAGGGCACGCTGCCAGTCGGGGTCGGGAAGCCCGGGGCTCAGCCGTTCCCGATTCCAGTGCGCGAGCCCGCGCTGGAAGCTCGGGGTAAGAAACTGCGATCCCGCAGGCGCATCGCCGCGGATGAATCGGGTTGCCATGTCGTCATGTCTCCTGTCGCGGGAAGAACAGGAGAGAAGCGCTCTGGTTCCAATGGCTTCGCCGGTGCGAACCGGGGCTAGGTCATTGAGAAAGCGTAATCACCTGACCCTGTCTCGACCACCAGCCGGCTGTCTTGCAGGCCTTTGACCGTGACGTTCGCGGCACGCGCCAGCGGCCGGCCACCCTCGCGAACCCGGTCCGCCGACGCGGCGGGAAGGTGGAGCTCGGCGACGGTATTGGGCGGCACGTGGAGGCGAGCCGTGAAGCCGCCGCCTTGCGCCAGCTCCCATGCCGTCTCGATCCGCCCCATCGGGCTGTCGTAGCGCGCCCCGCCGCGGGGCACGCGCGGATCGAGCACCGGGTCGAAGCGCCAGCGGGCGAAGCCTGGGGCGATCGGATCGATCCCGGCGATGCGGCGGAACACGAACCCGTTAACCGCGCCGAGGGCATAATGGTTGTACGAATTCATCTCGGCATTGCTGGTGTCGGCGTTCCACCGCTCCCAGATCGTCGTCGCGCCGGCCGCGATCATATGCCCCCAGGAAGGCAGCGCGGTGCGCAGCAGCAGATCGTAGACCAGCGCTTCCTGCCCCGTGTCGGCGAGCGCATCGAGGCTGTAGGGCGTGCCGAGAAAGCCGGTCGAGATCAGCGTGCCGCGGCGGCGGATGTCGGCGGCGAGCTTGGCCGCGGCGGCGGCGCGCAGCTCCTTTGGCACCAGCCCGAAATGCAGCGCGAGAATGTAGCCGCAATGCGATCCGTTGCCGACGCTGCCGTCCGGCCGGACGAACTCCCGCTGGAAGGCGCGGGCGATGTCGGCGGCGAGGGCGGCATAGGCCTTGGCCTCGTCCGCGCGGCCGGTGGCGGCCGCCATCTCGGCGAGCTTGGCGGCCGACCGCTGCCACATCGCGGTGGCGATCAGTGCCTTGGGCGTGGTCTCGTCGCCCGCTTCCCTGGCGTCGAACGCGACCCAGTCGCCATAGTCATAGCCGCGCTTGTTGCGCCAGATCAGGTCCGGGTTGTTGGCGCGGAGATAGTCGAGATAGCGCGTCATCGATCGCCAATGCTCGCCGATGATGGCGGTGTCGCCATAGCGCTGCCACACCGTCCAGGGCAGGATCACCCCTGCGTCCGCCCAGCCCGGCGAGGTGCCGTTCGAATAGTCGCGCCAGCCCGACGGCGCATAGTCGGGATATTCGCCCTGCGGCCCCTGCGCGTCGCGCATGTCGCGCAGGTAGCGGCGGGTGAAGGCGGCGACGTCCATGTTGAACGCGGCGGCGTCCCAGAACACCATCGCGTCGCCGGTCCAGCCGAGCCGCTCGTCGCGCTGTGGGCAATCGGTCGGGATGCCGAAGAAATTGCTGCGCTGGCTCCACAGCGTGTTGCGCCACATGCCGGTGATGATCGGGTTCTCGACGCGCAGCAGGCTGGTCTCGCCGAGGTCGCTCGACACGACGATGCCCTCGAACTCGTCCGCGGTCGGCGCGCGGCCGAGCCCGGTCAGCTCGGCATAGCGGAAGCCGAAATAGGTGAAGTGCGGCTCGTAGGTCTCGCCCGCCGGGTCGCCGCGGAAGACATAGGTGTTGGTCGCCTCGGCAGTGCGCAAATTCTTGCGGCTGACGCTGCCGTCGGGGTTGAGGATCTCGGCGAAGCGCAATGTCACCTTGCGCCCCGCCTCGCCCCTGGCCTTGATCCGCACCCAGCCCGCGAAATTCTGGCCGAAGTCGAGCGTGTAGCTGTCGGGCCCGACCTGCTTGACGATCTTGAGCGGCACCGTGCGGACGCGGCGCAGCGGCGGACCGGCATTGGCCTTGACTTCGCACGGCGGCACCGCGCCGATCTCGGCAGCGCGCCAGCCGGATTCGTCGAAGCCTGCGGAGGACCAGCCCGGCTGCGCGCGGCGGGCGTCATAGTCCTCGCCATAATAGATCTCGCTCTTCACCACCGGCGCGCCTTCGGACAGGCGCCAGCTCTCGTCGGTGGCGACGGTCTGCGTCGAGCCGTCGGCATAGGTCAGCTCGAGCTGCGCGAGCAGGCGAAGCGGCGGCGGGCCGAAGGCGAAGCGCCCGGCGAGGCCGTGGAAGCTGCCGTACCAGCCGTCGGTCAGCATCGCGCCGATCGCATTGGCGCCGGGCCGCAGCAGCGGCGTCACGTCATAGGCGCGGTAGAGCACGGTGTCGCGATAGTCGGTGCTCTCGGGCGTCATCAGCGCATCGCCGACGCGCCTGCCGTTGATCTCCGCCTCGAACGCGCCGAGCGCCGTGGCGTAAAGCCGCGCGCGCGCGATCGGCTTGCTCACCTCGAACTCGCGGCGCAGCAGGAACGCGCCGCAGCCGGGAAAGGCCTGGAGCTGGTATTTGCTCGGCTCGGCGACCGGCCAGGCGCTGTCGTCGAAGGCGACGGCCTGCCAGCCCTCGGGCGCGTGGAGCGTGGTCCGGGCGCCCTTGGTGGTGATGCGCAGATCTCCGGCGCGGAGCATCAGCGCCGTGGCGCATTCGTGGAGCTTGCGCTCGTTGAAGCCGCGCGGGTCCTTGACCGCGACGGCCACGACATGGCGGCCGGCGGCGAGCTGGTGCGTGGTGACCGCGGGCGGCTCGCTGCCCGAGCGGGTATCGCGGTTCGGGCCCCGGTTGATCTGCTCGCCATCGACCCAGATGGTCGCGGGGAAGTTGCAGACCGAGATGAGTGTGACCGGCCCGGCCTGCGGCAAGTCGAAGGCGAGGCGGAAATAGCGCGGGGTCTTGTCCTTCGAGCGGTCGCCGCGCACCCACAGCAGCCCCGCCTCGCGGTCGCCCTTGGCCAGCGCGGTCTCGGCCGCGATCCACTTGGCCTGCCAGTCGTCCGTGGCGAGCAGCGCCATCTCCCAGCGCGCGGCGGGACTGGTGGCGGTGCGCCCGCGCGCGTCGCGCACGGTGACTCGCCAGTGCACGATCGCGCGCGAGGCGATCGGCCTGCCCGCATAGGCAATGTCGAGCGAGGCGGCGCTCGCCACCTCGCCGCTGTCCCAAAGGTCGGGCCTGCCCGCGCGGAGCAGTTCCGCGCTGCTGGCGGCCTCGATCCGGTAGTGCGTCTGGCGCACGCCGCGGTCGCGGCTCTCGATCCGCCACGACAGGCGCGGAGCGCGGTCGTCGAGGCCGATCGGATCAGTGAGGCCGTGCGCCTTGAGCCCGGTCACCTCGAGCGCGCCCGGTGCCAGCGCTGCGGCGGGCGTGCGTGTGGAGAGCGCGGCCCCGGCGACCCCCGCGCCCTGCAGCAGGCGCCGCCGATCGATCCTCGTCCCCGCCATCGTCACCCCTTCCGCTTCGCTTGATCGCCGGCCCTCGCCTCGTCCCGCCCGGGGGATCGCTTTAGTTTCGCGGTCCCGCCGCCTCGATCACCTTGCGCGCATCGGCCGGCCAGTCGCGATCGGGGACGAGGAAGTTGCCGCGCGCATCGTTGCCGATCTCGGGCAGCCAGCGGCCGCCGGTCGACATCGAATTGTGCCAGTTGCCCGACGCCTTGTTGTCGGTCGAGATCTTGCGGCGATACATCTTGCCGGCGGTGTTGATGTTGAGCCACTTGCCGCCGGTCTCGACGACGTTGCCGGTCACGGTGAAGTGCTTGCTGCCCTCGTCGAGATAGATGCCGATCCGGTTCGATATGTCGAAGATGTGGTTGCCCCGGATCACTGAATTGGGGTTGGCCGAGAGGTTGTAGATCGCGCCGCCGTCCTCGTACCACAGCTTCACGCCATGGATGCGGTTGCCCTCGACCAGCGTGTTGCGGAGCGTCGTCGGGGTGGTGAACCTGGGGTTGTGGACATAGCCCTTCTGGTTCTCGTCATAGTTCGGGTTGCCGCCCGCGTCGTTATAGCCCCAGCCCCAGCCGACCGCGATCGCGTCGTACGGCGCGTCCGAGATGTCGTTGTGGCGGATCGTTGCGCCGTCCACGTAAGTGGTCAGGATCGCAGCGTTGTCCTTATAGTCCTGGCTGACGGTGACGACCGTGTTGTCCTCGATCACGAGGTTGCGGTTGATGAGGTTGGGATCGGTCGGATGGTGCGCGTCGGTGCGCACGCCGCCGGCCATGATCGCGCCGCCGGCGAGCACCGAGAAGCGGTTGCGCGCCACGCGGACCCCGCTGGTGGCGAGGCCGACGCCGGTCAAATGCGCGACCGGCTCGTTGCCGATGCCGAGCGCGATCTGGCCGAGCTGAGTGAAATGATTGCCCTCGAACGTCACGTCGCGCGCCGCCGAGACCTGCACCGCGGCGGGCATCTGGTGCCATTTGAGGCGCATCGATTCGAACTCGACGCAGCCCCAGCCGCATTTGTCCCACGCGTCCCTGGGGCGGATCGGCGAGACGTCGCTGAGATAGGCGCCGCTCTGCTGGTTGGCATAGCCGGTCGGCTTGCTCGGCCCCATCCAGGAGGTGTGCGCGAACGTGAGGCCGCGGAACGTGAGGCGCTCGACCGGCGCGGCGGGCGTGCCGCTGATCGAGACCAGGGTCTCCAGCGTCGGGACGACGACCTTGAGGTCCTTGATGTCCTCGTCGATGCCGGTGCGCAAATAGAGCTTGCCCGCCTGCGGATCGATCACCCACTGGTGATAGCGCGAGTGCCAGTCGTTGGTCTTGCCGATCAGTTCGAGCGCGTTGACCAGGAACAGCCGCGAATCCTCGGGGAAGATCGGCTTGCTGATCGTGTCATAGCCCCATGTGTTGTTGTCCCAGGCGGGCTGCTGCATCGTCACGGTCATGCCGCTGATCGACTTCACCGGCGAATAGCGGTCCGTGAAGAAGCCGGTGGCCTCGAGCTCGAGCCGGTCGGGGCGGGCGAGCTTCGCAATGTACTCGTACTTCGGATTGACGATCTCGAAGCCGTTCGGACCGAACTTGACGTCCGACGCCTTGAGCTCGACCCAGGGTCGCTCGGCGGTGGTGCCGTTGACCCAGATCTGGCGCGTGTCCAGCCCCTTGGGCGTCGCCGCGACATGGATGCGGCGCTCCTCGTCGTACGAGGCGAAGCCGGTGACCTCGATGCCCGAGGAGATGACCGGCTTGGCGCCGTCGGCAGCGCGCCATTCGACGCTCTTGCCGTTCTGCCCGCCATCGGTGCGTCGGAACACCAGCGGCTTGGTCAGCTTGTAGGTGCCGTCGGCGAGGACGACCGTGACGTCGTCCTTGGCGTTGCTCGCCCGCACCAGCGCCTGGGCGCGCTCGAGGCTGCGTACCGGCTTGGCCTCAGTCCCCGGATTGCGATCGTCGCCGCCGGGCGCGACGTGCACCGTCACCTGCGCCAACGCGGTCGAAGCGGAAAGCAGCGCGGCGGCCAGCGCCAGCGTCCGTGCGATCATCGAGAACCTCTCCTGTCGTTCTTCTTCAGTTCACCCAGCCGCCGTCGATCACGTTGACGGTGCCGGTGGTGAAGGCGCTCTCGTCCGAGGCGAGATAGACGGCGAGCGCCGCCAGCTCGGTCACGCGGCCGAAGCGGCCCATCGCCTGGCGCGCGGTGAATTCGGCATAGGCTTTCTCGAAATCGCCGGTGTCGTGGAGGCGCTGGATCAGCGACGGCGTCTCGACCGTGCCCGGGCAGATCGCGTTGCAGCGGATGCCCTGGGTCACATAGTCGATCGCGACCGACTTGGTGAGGCCGATCACCGCCGCCTTGGTCGCGCCATAGGCGAAGCGGTTCTGCACCGCCTTGATGCTCGAGCAGACCGACGACATGTTGATGATCGACCCGCCGCCGCGCGCGATCATGTTGGGCAGGACGGCGCGGATCATGCGGTATTGCGCGGTGACGTTGAGCGCCTGGGAGAAGTCCCACGCATCCTCGTCGCAATCGAGGATCGTCCCGGCATGGACGAAGCCGGCGCAATTGTAGAGCACGTTGAGCTCGGGATAGTCGGCCGCGATCGCCGCGATCTCGTCCTTGCTGGTCACGTCGAGCTGGCGCGTCTCGGCGCCTTCCAGACCTTCGAGCGCGTCGGCGCGGATGTCGGTGGCGATCACGCGCGCGCCTTCGCGCACGAACGCTTCGACCGTGGCCCGGCCGATGCCCTGGCCTGCCGCGGTCACCAGTGCGATCTTGCCTTCGAGACGGCCCATAAATTCTCCCAAGGGGTTGTCGCGGCGGTGGACATCGCCGCGCGTATTCGTATGATGAATTATGATTGACGCACATGCAAGCTTCGACTTGCCCCTCGATCGCCGCTCGACGCTGGGGCTCCTCGCGATGCTGCTCGGCACGCCGGCCCATGCCCAGGCCGCGCTCGACCATGGCGGAATCGAGGATATTCGCAAGCATGGCGCGCGCGGCGACGGGCGCACGATCGACAGCCCGGCGATCAACCGCGCGGTCAAGACCGCGGCGAAGCGCGGCGGGGGCGTGGTGCTGGTGCCGCCGGGGCGGTATCTCAGCTTCTCGATCCGGCTGCTCGACAATATCACGCTCGCGCTGTCCGCCGGCGCGGTGATCGAAGCGGCGGACCCCGATATCCATGGCCGCGACTACGATCCGCCCGAGAATTATCTGGAGGAGCAGTTCCAGGATTTCGGCATCACCCATGTCCACAACAGCCTGATCTACGCCGACGGCGCGTCCAACATCGGCGTGGTCGGCCCTGGCATGCTCCACGGCCTCGGCCTCGACCGCGAGGGGCCGGGCGACCATTGGTGGCAGCGCGCGCACTGGAAGTCGGCCAGGGCGCTCGGCATCACCCCCAGGGAGCTGATGCTGCGCGATCCCAAGGAAGCCGAGCAGGTCGGGCGCGCCAACAAGACGGTCGGCCTGATGAACTGTCGCAACGTGCGGCTGCAGGACTTCACCATCCTCCAGGCCGGGCATTTCGGCATCATCGCGCATGGCTGCACCAACATGGCGGTCGAGGGGATCGTCATCGACACCGACCGCGACGGGATCGATATCGACTGCTGCCGCGACGTGCGCGTGGTCAACTGCACGGTCAACGCGCCCAAGGACGATGCGATCGTGCTCAAGAGCAGCGGCGCGCTCGGCCGCAAGGTGATCTGCGAGGACATCCTCGTCCAGGGCTGCAAGACCAGCGGTTATCTGATGGGCTCGCTGCTCGACGGCAGCTATCGCCCGTCCGACTATGGCTCGCCCGACGGCAACGGCGTGCTCGGGCGAATCAAGATGGGCACCGAGACCGTCGGCGGGTTCCGCAACGTGCGCATCGCCGATTGCATCTGCACCAACAGCCGCGGCATCCTGATCGGTATCGTCGACGGGGGCACGATGGAGGATGTGTCGGTGAGCGGGATCACCTTGCGCGACCCGGTCAACCACCCGCTGTTCGTGCACCACGGCGCGCGGATGCGCGCGCCCAAGGGCACGCCGGTCGGCAAGATCCGCCGGATCCGGTTCGAGGACGTGCAGGTCTCGGGCGGCGACTGGCGCGAGCCGTGCGGGGTCGAGGGTTTCGCCGACGGGCCGATCGAGGACGTGACCTTCCACGGCGTCGAGGTGCATTCGCCCGGCGGCGGCACCGCGGCGGACGCGGCGCGCGAGCCCGAATATCGCCGCGAGACCAGCCTCGAGGTGAGCTACCTCAAGACGCTGCCCGCGTCCGGCTTCTGGGCGCGCCACGCCAAAAGGCTTACGATCAAGGACTGCCGTTTCAGCGTCGAGAAGGCGGATGCGCGGCCGACCGTGGCGCTGCGCAATGTCGAGGGCGCGATCATCGACGGGCTCGTCTCGGACAAGCCGCGCGAGACCGCGATCGTGGCGAAGGGCAGCAGCGGGATCGCGACGGGCGATGTGCGGACGCTCGCATGATCCAGCTGGGCGATCTCGCCTTCGGCGCGGCGTCGATCGGCAATCTCTATCGCGCGGTGCCGGACGACCGCGCGCGCGAGGTCGTGGCTCGGGCGTGGGACGCCGGGATTCGCTATTTCGACACCGCGCCGCATTACGGCTTCGGGCTCAGCGAGAAACGGCTGGGCGCGGCGCTGGCCGAGCTCGATCCCGGGCAGAGTGCCATTCTCTCGACCAAGGTCGGCCGGCGGCTCGATCCGCGGCCGGACGCCGACCTGTCGGCCGTGCGCCAGGCCTTCGTCTCGCCCGAGCCCTATGAGAGCGTGTTCGACTACAGCTACGACGCAGTGATGCGTTCCTACGAGGGCAGCCTCGCGCGGCTGCGGCGCGACCGCGTCGACATCCTCTACGCGCACGATGTGGGGAGCTTCGCGCATGGCGCGTCGCATCCACGGCTGTTCCGCGAGTTCCTCGACGGCGGCTATCGCGCGATGCGCGAGCTGCGGGATTCGGGTGCGGTCGGCGCGATCGGGCTCGGGGTCAACGAGACGGCGGTGTGCATCGAGATGCTCCGCGAGGGCGAGATCGACCTGATCATGCTCGCCGGGCGCTACACCCTGCTCGAGCAGGGCCCGCTCGACGACCTGCTGCCGCTCTGCGCCGAGCGCGGCGTGCGGCTGGTGATCGCGGGACCGTATAATTCGGGCATTCTCGCCAAGGGCGTGCGCCATGGCGGCGCGATCCCCAACTTCAACTACGAGCCCGCGCCGCCCCCGATCGTCGAGCGGGTCGGGGCGATCGAGGATATCTGCGCGCGCCACGGCGTGCCGCTCGCCGCCGCGGCGCTGCAATTCCCGCTCGCGCATCCGCAGGTCGCGTCGGTGGTGCCGGGTATGGGATCGGTCCGCCAGGTCGAGGACGCGCTGGCGCTGATGGCCCAGCCGATCCCGGCGGCGCTGTGGAGCGAGCTCAAGGAAGCGCAGCTGATCCGCCGGGACGCGCCGACGCCCCGCTAGGCTTGCCCGTCAAAGATTAAGTCGTCATCCCCGCGGAGGCGGGGATCCATTGCCGCTGAAGCTGGTGAGTCCACCCCTGGCCAGCCAGAATGGGTTCCCGCCTTCGCCGGAATGACGGCGGTTCAACTTCAAACGGACAACCTCCAGCCGACACCCCAGCGCAAGCTGGGGTGTTAAGCCATAAAGCGAACCGCTTGCCGCACGAGGCCCCAGCTTGCGCTTGGGGGCGACGGCCTCACCCCTTGCGGCTGGCCTCGAACAGGAACCAGGCACGCTCCTCGGCCTGGTCGGTCCAGTCGTCGAGGATGCCGCTGGTGGCATTGTCCTTGGCCTCGTCGACGATGTCCTTCGCCTCGCGCAGCGATTCGACGAGCTTGAGATTGTCCTCGCGCAACTCGACCAGCATGTCGGTGGCGGACACGAAATCCTTGTCGTTGTCGGTGATCGTCTGGCGCCGCGCGATGTCGCCGATCGAGCGCAGCGTGGTGTTGCCGGTCTTGCGCACGCGCTCCGCGATCTGGTCGGTGGTGGCGAGGATCTGCGTCGCCTGGTCGTCGAGCATCAGGTGATAGTCGCGGAAGTGCGGGCCCGAGACGTGCCAGTGGAAATTCTTGGTCTTGAGATACAGCGCATAGCTGTCCGCCAGGATCCCGTTCAGCGCATCGGCCACGGTCCTGGTCTCGTTGCGGTTGAGGTCGGTCGGCGTCTTCAGCGCGGCATTCGGTTCGGCCATGGTGGGTCCCCATCGGTTGAGTCGGCAATGAAACGATCCCTTGCCATATAGGGTCCCGTGTTGCGCTGCGAAAAGCCCGATCAGAGCGATCGAGGCATTAGATCAGGCGCAGCGCGCCGATTGCGAGGAGGAAGGCGGCCGTAAGGCACAGCAGGCCGAAGCCGATGCGATAGCCGCGGACCGGCAGCTTGCGCCACGCCGCCTCGCCGAGCAGCGCGGCGGCGGTGTTGACGACCAGCACCGCGGCGGTCGCGCCGGTCGCGGCCAGCACCGGCGCGGGCCCCTGCGCGGCGAAGGCGAGGGTGAAGAACTGCGTCGTGTCGCCCGCGGCAAGGATGAACACGCCGAGCAATGGGGTGAGGAAGGCGCCGAGCTTCCAGCCCTCGAGCCGGTCGGGCGGTTTCAGGCGCCACAGCGCGCCCGCGGCGGCGAACGCCAGCGCGAGCGCGAGCAGGAGCTGCCTGGCGTTGGGCGTGAGCATCGGCGCGACCAGCAGGCCGCCGGTCGCCGCGACGGCATTGCCGGCGGCGTGCGCAAGGACCGCGGCGAGGGCGACCAGGAACGGCTTGCCGAAGCGGTCGGCAAGGAGCGCGACCAGCCAGGGCGAGCGGTCGCCCGCCTGGGTCAGCAGCACCGCGACGAAGGCGGGGACGAGTGCGTCCATCAGGCCAGGCGAATCGCGCACGCGGCGGCGAAGGCCGCGCCGGTGCGCGCATCGTCGCGCCCGCAACTCACCGCGTCGCGCAATAGCGACAGGCCGTCGGCGATCATCGGCCCGCGCTGCCCCGCCGCCAGCGCGGCTTCGAGCGCATGGACCACGGGCAGGGCCGGCGTGATGCCGTTGGCGAGCGCGATTCGGCGGATCGCGTCGAGGTCGGACGCCAGATCGGCGGTCGCCGCACGTGCGGCGCGCGCGTCGAGCGAATCGATTCGGCGGTTCAGTTCGCTTGCCAGCACCCAGTTGCGTGCGTCCGTCATCGCGGTTCCCCCTGCGATCCTCCCGAACAGGCTGCGCCCTTCATGGTTAACAGGCCGCTAATCCGCCTCCGCGCTTGACATTCCGCGGCTCACGGGGCATGCGCCCACCCCTGACAGCGGCCTGCCAGCGCGCGGCCGCTTTATTCTTTTGAACCAGACTGCAGGATTCGGGCGATGGCCAAGCCGACAACCGTCAAGATCAAGCTCGTCAGCACGGCTGACACCGGCTTCTTCTATGTCACCAAGAAGAACCCGCGCACCCAGACCGAGAAGCTGAGCTTCCGCAAGTACGACCCCGTCGCGCGCAAGCACGTCGAGTTCAAGGAAGCGAAGATCAAGTAATCCGGCTTCGGCCGGATCGCGCCGCTCCGCACGGACGGAGCTGAAGGCCGCGGGCGATACGCCTGGCGGCCTTTTCCGTTTGCGCGCCTCACAGCAGCGCTTGTACCTCCTCGACGAAACGCATCACCGAGATCGGCTTGGTGACATAGGCGTTGGCGCCCGCCGCGCGAATCCGCGCCTCGTCCTCCTGCCCGGCATAGGCGGTCACCGCCATCACCGGGATGCCCTTGAGCGCCGGATCGCCGCGCATCCGCCCGATGATGTCGAGACCCGAGATGTGCGGCAGCTGGATGTCCATCACCACCAGGTCGGGATTGAAGGCGCGCGCGGTCGCCACCGCCTCGCGTCCGTCGCGCACCGGCGAGGTCTCGAAGCCGTGCGCGCGCAGCAGGTCGCAGAAAAGTTTGAGATTGAGTTCGTTGTCCTCGACAACCAGCACTCTTTTTGCCACGCGCAGCTTTCCACCGAAGAGGTCGCGAAAACCCTAGGCGATGCACGCGGGCGATACAAACGAGGACGCAACGACTGTGGCGCTGGCGGCGCTGGGTTGGACCGTGTCGGACGGCAGTCGCGCGCAGCGGCTGCTCGACGTGACCGGCCTCGCCCCCGCCGACCTGCGCGCGCGGGCGGCCGAGCCCGCCGTGCTCGGGGCGGTGCTCGGTTTCCTCGAAGCGCACGAGCCCGACCTGGTCGCCTGCGCCGAAGCGATTGGCGTCGCGCCCGCGGCGCTGGTTGCGGCGCACGCCAGGCTGGAGAGCCCATGAAGCCGCTGCTGATCTGCGATTGCGACGAGGTGCTGCTGCACATGGTGCGGCATTTCAGCGCCTGGCTCGACGAGGCGCACGACGTCGAGTTCGACGTGTCGAATCACGACTGGGCCAATGCGATGAAGCGGCGCGGCGGCGATGCGCTCAGCGTGGAGGAGATCTGGGGCTTTCTCGGCGGCTTCTTCCCGGGCGAGATGGGGCGCCAGACGCTGGTGCCGCACGCGCGCGAGGCACTGGCGGCTTTGGCGCGGACGGCCGACATCGTCATCCTCACCAACCTCCAGGATCATTGCCGCGAGCCTCGCATCGCGCAGCTCGACGCCCACGGCATCGTCCATCGCGTCGAATGCAACCAGGGCGGCAAGGGCCGGCCGGTGGCGCAGCTGGTCGAGGAGCATGGCGCGGAGGTCGCGGTGTTCGTCGACGACCTTGCCCAGCATCACGAATCGGTCGCGCGCAATGCGCCGCACGTCCACCGGCTGCACATGGTGTCGGAGCCGGCGATGGCGCCGCATGTTCCGCCCGCGCCCTACGCGCACGCCCGGATCGACGACTGGCGTGAGGCCGAGGCGTGGATTTCCGCCCGCTTCGCCGCCGGCCGGCCGGCTGACCAACTCGAACCCCTGGGAGAGACCCAATGACGCCAACTGATTCTGACGTCCACGCCAAGCTCGCCGAACTCGGCCTGACGCTGCCCGAAGCCGCGGCGCCGGTTGCCGCCTATGTGCCGACGGTGGAAGCCGGCGGGCTGCTCCACATCTCGGGCCAGCTGCCGTTCAAGGATGGCGCGGTGATGACCGGGCGGCTCGGCGAGGACCGCGACCTTGCCTATGGCCAGGAAGCGGCGGAGCGCTGCGGCCTGATGCTGGTCGCGCAGATCGACAAGGCGCTGGGCGGCTTCGACCGGGTCGCGCGGATCGTCAAGCTCGGCGTGTTCGTCAACTCGACGCCGGGCTTCACCGAGCAGCCGCAGGTCGCCAATGGCGCGTCGGAGCTGATGGAGAAATTGTTCGGCGAGGCCGGGCGCCATGCCCGCGCCGCGGTCGGCGTCGCGGCCCTCCCGCGCGGCGCGGCGGTGGAGGTGGACGCGATCGTCGCGCTGCGCTGAAGCTGTTGCGGATGTGACAATTCTGTTGCGCCGCGGCAACAGCGGCGGCGCAATTGCGCGCTTTCCGCGAAAGATCATTGTGCGGCGCAGCGGGATGCGGCAAGTTTCGGTCCGTGGAAGGAAATAGCCGCGCCGGGGCCCGCGCCCTGAGCCAAAGCGGCATGCCTTTCGCGGCAGGCGGGGACCATCGCATCCAAACGAAAGGGATCCCATGCGTCTCACCAAATCCATCGCCGGCGCGCTGCTGCTCGCCGTCACCGCAACACCCGCGTTCGCGCAGGAAGAGCCCGCGGCCGAAGCCGAGACCGAGGCCAGCCCGCCGCTGACCGTCACCGGCGGCGTCACGCTGATCACCGATTATCGCTTCCGCGGCGTCACCCAGACCAACGAAGATCCGGCGATCCAGGGCACGATCAACTTCAATCACGAATCGGGCTTCTATGCCGGCGTGTGGGCTTCGACGATCGACGGCGGCCTCGACGGCAGCACGCCCGCGCTGACCGGCTATGGCGATGCCGAGGTTGATCTCTATGCCGGCTTCACCAAGACGCTGAGCGGCGGCCTCGGCTTCGACGTCGGCCTGCTCTACTATCTCTATCCGGACGGCGCCGAAGGCCTCAAGACCGACTTCTTCGAGCCCTATGCCGCGATCACCTACACGATCGGCCCGGTCTCGACCAAGCTCGGCGCGGCCTATGCCTGGGGCGGACAGGACGGCCTCGCCGGCTTCGACGTCAAGGGCGGCAACGACGACAACATCTATGTCTATGGCGACGCGTCGGTCGCCATTCCGACCACGCCGATCACGGTCAAGGGCCATCTCGGCTATTCGGCCGGTTCGCTCGGCTCGCTCAACGTGCCGGGCGTGCTCGACAACAACTACTTCGACTGGAGCGTCGGCGCGGAGTGGGTCGGCGGCCCGATCAAGGGCGGCGTGACCTATGTCGACACCGACATCTCGAACGAGAATGTCGTGGGCATCGGCAATTTCGCGCAGCGCCGCGGCCGCGGCTCGACCGTGCTGGCCTATATCGGCTTCTCGTTCTGATCGATCGGGGAAGGGAGCCCCCGGGGGTTCCCTTCCCGGTCACCGGACATGGAAAAGGCGGCCGCGCCGGGCGTGGCCGCCTTTTTCTTGCCGAGCCCGGATCAGTTCTGCGGCGTCGGCGTCGGGGTCGGCGTGGGAGCCGGGGCAGGCGGCGTGCCCGCGCCCGTACGCGCGTCGCGGCCGTCGCCCTGCGGCGCGGCGACGATGTCGCGCGTCGTGCTGCCCTTGTCGACGACATTGGTGTCGGGGCTGCCGACCGCGGAGCGCACGCCGGTCTCGGCGGCGCTGGCGCCGCCGGCCGACTGCACCGCCGCGGCTTCCGAGGCGCTGCGCTGCGCCGGGCCGCCGAACAGCGCCTCGAGCGCCTGCTGCGAGGGGCCGCCCGAATCCTGCGGGCGCGGCGCGCCGGGCTGGGGCGGACGCAGCGCGAAATCGGGCGGGATCACCAGCGGCGCCTGACGCGCCACCGCGAACTCGTCGGGCCGCTTGCGGTTGAACAGCCCGCCGCTGCCGCAGCTGGCGAGCAACATCGCCGAACCGCCGATGGCGGCGATCAGCACGGATTTACGCATTGGCATTCTCCACAGGGGCAGCGTCGGCATTTGCTTCGGCTTTTTGTTTGTCACGCACGAACAGCGCCCGGATGAGCAGGATCACGACGCCGATGGTAATCGCAGCATCGGCGACATTGAAGACCAAAAAAGGGCGCCATTCGCCGAAGTGCAGATCGGCATAGTCGACGACATAGCCGAAGCGCACGCGATCGACGATATTGCCGAGCGCTCCGCCCAGCACCAGCGCCAGCGCGAACATGTCCTGCCGGCTCTTCTCGCGCACCATCCACCAGCCGACGCCCGCGGCGATCGCGGCAGTCAGCGCGACGAGCAGCCAGCGCATCGTCGGCGTGTCGGCGGGCAGCAGCCCGAGCGAGACGCCGATGTTCGCGACGAAGCGCAGGTCGAAGAAGGGTAGGACTTCCCTCGATGCGCCGGGATAGGAAAGGTCGAGGCCCTCGACCACGAACGCCTTCATCGCCTGGTCCGCGACAAAGATCAGCGCGGCGAGCGCGAAGCCGATTGTACGATTGCGATTCATGAAACCACCTTGGCGCAGCGGTGGCACAGCGCGCCCTCGGCTTCAACCTCCGGCAGCAGCCGCCAGCAACGGCCGCACTTCTCGTGGTCGGTGCGGGAGACGGTGACCTCGCCCTCCTGCAGCTTCACGTCGGCGACGATGAAGATCTCGGCGAGCTCGGCGGCGGGGCGCAGCATCTCGGGCACGGTGACGTTCGCCTCGAGGCTCGAGCGGATCGTCTTCTCGCGGCGATAGGGCTCGATCGCCTCGGTCACCTTCTCGCGCAGCGCGCGGATATCGGCCCATTCGGTCGAGATCGCGTCGTCGCCGGGCAGCGCGGGCAGCTCGGGCCATTCGAGGAAATGGACCGACCCGTCCTCGCTCGGATAGCGCGCCTGCCACACTTCCTCGGCGGTGAAGGCGAGGATCGGCGCGGCGTAGCGCACCAGCGCATGGAACAGCACGTCGAGCACGGTGCGATAGGCGCGGCGTTTGGGATCGCTCTCCGCGTCGCAGTAGAGGCAGTCCTTGCGGATATCGAAGAAGAAGGCCGACAGGTCCTCGTTCATGAAGTCCGACAGCGCGCGGGCGTAGCGGTTGAACTCGAACGCCTCCGCCGCGGCGCGCAGCTCGACGTCGAGCTGGCCGAGCTTGTGGAGGATGTAGAGCTCGAGCTCGGGCATCTTGCCGACCGCGACCTTCTCGGCGTCGGTGAAGCCGTCGAGCGCGCCGAGCAAATAGCGGAAGGTGTTGCGGATCTTGCGGTAGGCGTCGCCGGTGCCGGCGAGCACCTCCTTGCCGATGCGCACGTCCTCGAAATAGTCGGTCTGCGCGACCCACAGGCGCAGGATGTCGGCGCCGCTCTCGCCGATGATCTTGAGCGGGTCGACGACGTTGCCGAGCGACTTGGACATTTTCCGCCCCTGCCCGTCGAGCGCGAAGCCGTGCGTCAGCACCGCGTCATAGGGCGCGCGGCCGCGGGTGCCGGCGCTTTCGAGCAGCGAGGACTGGAACCAGCCGCGATGCTGGTCGGAGCCTTCGAGATAGAGGTTCGCGCGGGTGCCTTCCCCGTAACGTGCCTCGATCACGAAGCTGTGGGTCGAGCCGCTGTCGAACCACACGTCGAGGATGTCGTTGACCACCTCATAGTCGGCCAGCGCGTAGTCCGGCCCGAGCAGCGCCTGATGGTCCGCGCCGAACCACGCGTCGGCACCGCCCTGGCGGAAGGCGTCGAGGATACGCGCGTTGACCGCTTCGTCGCGCAGATAGTCGCCGCTCTGGCGGTGGACATAGAGCGGAATCGGCACGCCCCAGGCGCGCTGGCGGCTGATCACCCAGTCCGGCCGCCCCTCGACCATCGATCGGATGCGGTTGATCGAGCGCTCGGGCACCCAGCGCGTCCGCTCGATCGCGTCGAGCGCGAGGTTGCGCAGCGTGGGGGCGTTGTTGTGCGAGGCGAGCGGCATGAAGCCCGCGAAATCGGCCGCCCCGGCGGCGGATTCGTCCTCGGCCTGCGCGGCGCTGCCCGCGGGACGGTCCATCGGGATGAACCACTGGGGCGTGCAGCGGAAGATGATCTTCGCCTTCGACCGCCACGAGTGCGGATAGCTGTGCGCGAAGTCGTCCGACGCGGCGAGCAGCGCGCCGGCTTCCTTGAGGTCGGTGCAGATCGGGCCGTCGGACGCGACGAACTTCTTGTTGATCACCGATCCCTGCCCGCCGAGCCACAGCCAGTCGGGGCGGTAGAAACCCGCATCGTCGACCGCGAACACCGGGTCGATGCCATGCGCCTTGCACAGCAGGAAGTCGTCCTCGCCATGATCGGGCGACATATGGACGAGGCCGGTGCCGGCATCGGTGGTGACGAAGTCGCCGGGCAGGAAGGGGCGGGGCCTGGCGAAGAAGCCGCCGAGATGGTGCATCGGGTGGCGGGCGGTGGCGCCGGCGAGTTCCGAGCCTTTGAAGGGCACGGAGTGGTTACCAAGCGAAGCGCCGCGCTTGTCAGAGGACACACCGACTGAAGGAAGCGCGCCGATCTTGTTCAGGAACGCAGCGAGAAGATCAAATGCGACAACGAAGCGACGTCCAGAAAACTCGCCCTGCTCGACTGTGACAGCTACATACTCAACCTCCGGCCCATAGGCGAGCGCCTGGTTCACCGGGATCGTCCACGGGGTGGTCGTCCAGATCACCGCATGCGCGCCGACCAGCTCGGGCGCGTTGGGCGCCTCGACGATTTCGAACGCGACGTCGATCTGGGTCGAGACGACGTCCTCATATTCGACCTCGGCCTCGGCCAGCGCGGTCCTCTCGACCGGCGACCACATCACCGGCTTGGCGCCGCGATAGAGCTGGCCGCTGGTCGCGAACTTGAGCAGCTCGCCCGCGATCGTCGCCTCGGCGTCGAACTTCATCGTGAGATAGGGATCGTCCCAGTCGCCCATCACGCCCAGCCGCTGGAACTGCTCGCGCTGGATGCCGACCCATTTCTCGGCATAGGCGCGGCATTCGGCGCGGAACTCGGCCGGGGGGACCTCGTCCTTGCTCTGCTTCTTGGCGCGATACTGCTCCTCGATCTTCCACTCGATCGGCAGACCGTGGCAGTCCCAGCCGGGGATATAAGGCGCGTCCTTGCCCAGCAGCGACTGGCTGCGGACGATCACGTCCTTGAGGATCTTGTTCATGGCATGACCCATGTGCAGGTCGCCATTGGCGTAGGGCGGGCCATCGTGGAGGATAAAGCGCTCGCGGCCCGCGCGCTGCTCGCGCAGGCGCTGGTATACGCCGATCTTCGCCCAGCGCTCGAGGATCGCGGGCTCCTTGGCGGCGAGGCCCGCCTTCATCGGGAAGTCGGTCTTCGGGAGGAAGACGGTGTCGCGGTAATCCGGCTGTGCCGCGCGCGAGGAATCGGTGGTTTCGGTCATTTGGCGGCGGGGATTAGCTGGTGCGGGGCGATGGGGGAAGTGGAAGCTGCGTTGACGCCCGCCTGACGATGTTGACGCGGAAACCGGGGTTCGCGGCAACCGCGCCGGGAACGCGGCGGAAACGCCGCAGCGACGCGGCAGGTTGGCGGCACCGGCGCGGCAGCGACGCGGCACCCGCGCGGCGCTGACGCGGCACCAACGCGCCACCGACGCGGCGCCTGCGCGCCGGCGGCGCGGCGGCGATGCCGCGGGTGCGCGGCGGTTGCGCGCCCCTGCGGCAGGCGGGCGGCGCCCGAGCGATTGGCGGGAGGATTCGGGCTGGGCTTCATCGACCAGAATGGAGCAGATGAAATCCAACATTGGAAGGGGAGACTGGGCGGGGTAGCGCCTTCGCGCGCGAGCTAAGCCAACGCCGCCTTGGCCGCCTCGCAATCGGCGGCGATCTGCGCCTTCAGCGCGTCGAGCGAATCGAACTTCGCCTCGTCGCGGAGGAACTCGATCAGCTCGACTTCGATCGTCTGGCCGTAGAGGTCGCCCGAGAAATCGAAGAAATAGGGTTCGAGCAGCTCGACGGGCGGCTCGATGCTCGGGCGGATGCCGAGATTGGCGGCGCCGTCGAGGATGCGGCCCCCAAAAGGACCATTGGCGGGGAGGCGCCCGCGCACCGCGTAGATGCCGTAGCGCGGGCGCAGATAGTTGCCGAGCTGGATATTGGCGGTGGGATAGCCGAGCTCGCGGCCGAGCTTGGCGCCGGGCTCGACCACGCCTTCGATCGCGAACGGGCGGGTGAGCAGCGCGGCGGCGTCGCGCGGCTTGCCCGCCTGCAATGCCTCGCGGATACGGCTGGAGGAGATGACCTCGCCGGTATCCTCGACCGGCGCGACGGTATCGACGCTGAAGCCGAGCTCCTCGCCCAGCGCGCGCAGCACGTTCACGTCGCCGTCGCGGCCCTTGCCGAAGGTGAAGTCGGCGCCGGTGACGACCCCGCCCGCACCGATCAGCTCGACCAGCCGTTGCTCGGCAAAGGCGCGCGCGGGGAGCCCGGCGAGCGCGGCGTCGAAGCCGAACACCAGCATCGCGTCGGCGCCCGCTTCGGCGAACAGCCGCTGGCGCTGGTCGAGCGTGGTCAGGCGGAAGGGCGGCGTCTGCGGCTTGAAATAGCGCATCGGGTGGGGATCGAAGGTGGCGACGATCGCCGGACGGCCCTCGGCGCGCGCGCGCGTCACCGCGCGGCCCACCACCGCCTGGTGCCCGCGATGAAATCCGTCGAAATTGCCGAGCGCCACGATCCCGCCGCGCAAATGCGCCGGAACCGAAGCCGCCCCGTCCAGCCGCTCCATTGCCGCGCCTATAGAGGGGCTGTCCGCACGTGCCAACTCACTGGCTTGGTCACTGGCCCGGCGCGATCCCCGCTCGCAGCAGGCGCAGGACGTTGCCGCCCATCACCTTGCGGACCTCCCCGGGCGTGAAGCCGCGGTCGACCAAGGCCTGCGTCACGAAGGCGAGCTGCGCCGTGTCGAAGCCGGTGGTGACCGCGCCGTCGAAGTCGGAGCCGAGCCCGACATGGTCGATCCCGACGAGGTCGCGGACATGCGCGATCGCCGCGGCGACCTTTGCCGGCTCGGTGCCGCAGATCGCCGCGTCCCAATAGCCGATGCCGATCACTCCGCCGGTCTTGGCCACGCCGCGGATCTCGTCGTCGGAGAGGTTGCGGTTGACCTTGCACACCGCCTGCACCCCGCCATGGCTGGAGACCACCGGCCGCCGGGCCATCGCCAGGATCTCAGCGACCGACTTGTGGCTGGCATGCGCGATGTCGACGACCATGCCGAGCCGCTCCATGCGGCGCACGGTCGCGCGGCCGAGCGGGGTGAGCCCGCCCTTGGCGATGCCGTGCATCGACCCGCCGAGCTCGTTGTCGAAGAAGTGCGTCAGGCCCGCCATGCGGAAGCCCGCGGCGTGGAGCCGGTCGATATTGGCGAGCTTGCCCTCCATGTTCTGGAGGCCCTCGATCGACAGCAGCCCGCCGACGGTCTTGCTGCCCCTGGCGCGTGCGGCGAGCAGCGCGTCGAGATCGGCCGGGGTGCGGATCACGCGGAGCTGGCCGTTCGACGCCGCGGCGGCGCGCTCGAGCTTCCGCGCATGGAACAGCGAGCGCTCGAGCAGCGAGGTCCAGGTGCGCGGCGGCTGGAGCTGGGCGAAGGTGAGGAGGGTGATGTTGTCGGTGTCGGCGCCGTTCGCGTCGTAATTCTGGTTCTTGGGCGTCTTGGTGACCGAGGAGAAGACCTGGAGCGCGACATTGCCCTCGATCAGCCGGGGCAGGTCGACCTGGCCCTGGCTCGACCGGTCGTTGAGGCTGCGCTTCCACAGCAAAGTGTCCTCGTGCAGGTCGGCGATCTGCAGGCTGGCGTGGAGTTTCCGGGTCTCGGGGGTGACGGTCGGAAGCTTGGTCGCGACGACCTTGTTCATGTCGCGCTCGACGATCCCGGGGGCGAGCGCGAAGAAGGCGAGGATGGCGATCATGAGGAGGGCGAGCGCCCAGAGCCACCATTTGCGTTTCATCGTTACCCCTCCCGTCATGCCGGACCCGTTCCGGCATCCATGGTGCCGCACATCCAGTCGCGGCATTGTGTGCGGCAAGGTGGACCTTGGCACAAGGCCGGGGTGACGATCACGTCAGGTGCGGCGTTCCAGCGTGACGAAGCTGTAGGCCGGCCGGCCGCCGTCGACGGGATGGTCCTCGCGCGCGGCCTCGCGCCATTCGGGGCCGAAGGGCGGGACGATGGCGTCGCCCTCGGGCGAAAGGTGCACCTCGGTGAGCTCGATCCGATCCGCGCGGTCGAGGAACAGCGCGAAGATCTCCGCCCCGCCGATCACTGCGATGTCGCTGTTGCCCGCGAGCTTCAGCGCGTCCTCCGCCGAATTCGCCACCTCCGCGCCCTCGGCGCGCCACGAGGCGTCGCGCGTCAGCACGATATGGCGGCGCCCCGGCAGCGGGCTCGGAAAGCTCTCGAAGGTCTTGCGGCCCATGACCATCGGCTTGCCCATGGTCTGCGCCTTGAACCGCCTGAGGTCGGCGGGCAGGTGCCAGGGCAGCTTCCCGTCCACCCCGATCACGCCGTTGTCGGCCCGCGCGAGATGGAAGCTGATCAGACCGCGACCTCGGCCTTGATGTGCGGCTGCGCGACATAGTCGTGGAGGACGAAATCCTCGTACTCGTACGCGTCGATCGACGCCGGCTTGCGCAGGATCTCGAGCCGCGGCAGCGGGCCGGGCGCGCGGGAGAGCTGCAGCTCGGCCTGTTCGAGATGGTTCGAATAGAGGTGGCAGTCGCCGCCGGTCCAGATGAACTCGCCCGGCTCCAGGTCGCATTGCTGCGCGAGCATGTGCGTCAGCAGCGCGTAGCTCGCGATGTTGAACGGCACGCCGAGGAAGATGTCGGCCGAGCGCTGGTAGAGCTGGAGCGAGAGCCTGCCGTTGGCGACATGGCACTGGAACAGGCAATGGCAGGGCGCCAGCGCCATCGCGCCCAATTCGCCCGGGTTCCACGCGGAGACGATCATCCGGCGCGAGGCTGGGTTTGTCTTGAGCGTCTCGATCAGCTCCTTGATCTGGTCGACATGGCTGCCGTCGGGCGCCGCCCAGTCGCGCCACTGCTTGCCATAGACCGGGCCGAGATCGCCATTGGCATCGGCCCATTCGTCCCAGATGCTGACCTTGCGCTCCTGCAGCCATTTGACGTTGGTGTCGCCGCGCAGGAACCACAGCAGCTCGACGATGATCGAGCGCAGGTGCAGCTTCTTGGTGGTGAGGACCGGGAAGCCCTCGCTCAGGTCGAAGCGCATCTGGTGGCCGAACACGCTGCGCGTGCCGACGCCGGTGCGGTCCATCTGCACCGCGCCATGGGCCAGCGCCCGCTCCATGAGGTCGAGATATTGCCGCATCGACGCCAACCTAGCCGAGTGCCCGTGCCCCGCCAAGCGCGGGCGCCCGTGAAGCTGTGGATCGTCCTTCCTCCGAAATGGAGCAAAGCCGCGCCGCCACGGAGGCGGTTCGGCTCGACGGATTCGGCGCTTGCGGCGACGTTGACGTCATGGCGTCGCAAGCGTCTCTCCCATCCCCCGGCGCGCCGTTCGAGGCGATCGGCCGCATCGTCGCGGACAGCGTCGCCGGGGAACCGGTGGAAGTCGCCGCCTTCGCCTATTGCGACGGCGCGGGACGGATGCTCGGGCTGCGCCACGCGCGCGGGACCGAGGCGGACGCGGTGGATTTGCCCGTCCGGCGAGTCGCGATCGACGCGCTCAGCCTGGAGGCGGCGGTGGTGGTGATGGCGCACAACCACCCACGCGGCGAGGCCTGGCCGAGCCGCGCCGACCGCGATGCGACGCGGCGCCTGGCCGGTGCGCTGCACGCGCTCGGCGTGCGGCTGCACGAGCATCTGGTGGTGGACGCGAAGGGCGGCGCGTGGAGCTTCCGCGCCGCGGGGCTGCTCTAGCGCTATTCGTCCGTCGTCGATTCGGGCTTCGGCGCGCCGGCTTTCCTGGGCGCGGGCTGGTGGCGGCAGGCCCGGATCGCGCCCGGCTCGGGCCGCGGCCCCTCGGCCTTGAACATCGCGAGATAGCCGCCGGCCGAGGGCATGTCGCGCATCGTCACGAGCCGATAGCCGACCGCGGCGAACTCGCATTTGAGCAGTTCGGGCGGGGTGCCGTGGTTCTGCGTCTCGCGATCGGCATCGACCACCACCACCATCCCGTCCGGCCGCAGCGAGGGGCGCATGCGCCACAGGAACTCGTACGGCTCCTCGATCTCATGGTACATGTGCACCATCAGGATGCGGTCGAAGCTGTTGACCGGGAGCTTGGGATCCTCGGGCTCGCCCAGGCGCACGCTGACATTGTCGAGCCGCTCGCGCGAGACGCGCTGCGCCAGCGCGTCGCGCACGCCGGGGATGATGTCCTCGGCCAGCACGCGGCCGTCCTTGCCGACGCGCGCGGCGAGGCGGATCGTGTAATAGCCCTCGCCCGCGCCGATATCGGCGACCGTGGTGCCCGGCTTGATCTGCGCGAGGTCCATCACCGTATCGGCTTCGTTGAGCCGGTCGCGCGCCTCCTCGGTCGACCAGCGCGCCGAGACGATCGTGGCGACGGGCCGGTCGGCGGCGGGGAAGCGCAGGTCCTGGGTCGGCGTCGGCTGCGGGCGCGGCTCGGTCGCGTCGCACCCCGCCGTCGCGAGGGCGATCAGCAGCAGCAACGGGGCGCCCGCTGGCCTCAATCCACGTCCTCCACCTCGACCGTCTCGCCGGTCACGCGCTGTGATAGCGCAGCCGCCATGAACGGGTCGAGTGCCCCGTCGAGCACGTCCGACGGCGCGGTCGAGGTGACGCCGGTGCGCAGGTCCTTGACCAGCTGGTAGGGCTGGAGGACGTAGGAACGAATCTGGTGCCCCCAGCCGATCTCGGTCTTCGAGCTGTACTCGCCCATCGCCGCCGCCTCGCGCTTCGCCAGCTCGGCTTCGTACAGCCGCGCCTTGAGCATGCCCATCGCCGTCGCGCGGTTCTTGTGCTGCGAGCGGTCCTGCTGGCTGGCGACGATGATGCCCGAGGGGACGTGAGTGATGCGCACCGCCGAATCGGTGGTGTTGACGTGCTGCCCGCCCGCGCCCGAAGCGCGGTAGGTGTCGATCTTGAGATCGCTTTCGTTGATCTCGATGTCGATCGAATCGTCGATCACCGGATAGACCCACACCGACGAGAAGCTGGTGTGGCGCCGCGCCGAGCTGTCGTACGGGCTGATGCGCACCAGCCGGTGCACGCCGCTCTCGGTCTTGGCGTAGCCATAGGCGTTCTCGCCCTTGATCAGCAGCGTCGCCGACTTGATCCCGGCCTGCTCGCCGGCGTGATAGTCCATCAGCTCGACCTTGAAGCCGTGGCGCTCGGCCCAGCGCGTGTACATGCGCTGGAGCATCTCGGCCCAGTCCTGGCTCTCGGTGCCGCCGGCGCCCGAATGGACTTCGAGATAGGTGTCGTTGGCGTCGGCCTCGCCCGAGAGCAGCGCCTTGACCTTGTTCTCGTCGGCGCGCGCGGCGAGCGCGGCGAGCGCCTGCGTGCCCTCAACCGCCATGGCTTCGTCGCCCTCGGCCTCGGCCATCTCGATCAGCTCCGACGTGTCGGCGAGCTCGCGCTCGATCGCGCGCGTCGCGGTGATCGATTCGTCGAGCCGGCGGCGCTCGCGCATCACGTCCTGCGCTTCCCTGGGATTGTCCCACAAGGTCGGGTCCTCGACGCGCGCGTTGAGCTCGTCGAGCCGGCGCAGCGCCTTGTCCCAGTCGAGGAAGCGGCGGAGCAGCGCGAGCGCGTCGTTGATCTTGTCGGCATGTGCCTGCGCTTCGGCGCGCATTGTCGTAACCTTTCAAACCTTTCGGGCCACGGCAGAACCGGACCTTTTATTC
This sequence comes from Sphingomonas sp. MS122, assembly GCF_049532975.1. Lineage (GTDB taxonomy): Bacteria > Pseudomonadota > Alphaproteobacteria > Sphingomonadales > Sphingomonadaceae > Sphingomonas. Next base: position 1,808,272 of record NZ_CP186695.1, read on the forward strand.
GTCACCCGGCTCTGTCCGGGGGCCACCGGGACGCAAGCGAGGCGCAAGAAGCTTAAATCCATCCCTTCGGGCACCGTGGACCCCGGCACAAGGCCGGGGTGACGATGAGATTTGGGTTGGTCATCAACGCCCGCTAGTAGATTCCGCCCTCGCGTTGCAAGAAGTCGCTGTCGCGCGGCCGTTCCTGCTGGACGGCCCGCTTCTTGACCTCGGCCTTGGGCGCTGCCTCCTCGGCCTCGCGGCGCGAGCGGCGGCGCGGCTCGCTCTCGGGCTTGAACGCCTCCCAGATCACCGCCGCCTTGGGATCGGTGCCCGGCCAGGCGCCGAACACGCGGCGGCCCGAGGTGCGGTCGATGCGCACCATGCGGATGCCGGCGGGCGCGGTGAAGGGCAGAACGTCGAGCCCCTCGAACGCCTTTTGCGCGAACTGCTTGAAGATCGGCGCGGCGAGCGTGCCGCCCTGGGCATAGCCGCCGAGATTGGTGGGCGTGTCGTAGCCGATATAGAGGCCCGCGATCATCTGCGGCGTGCCGCCGATGAACCACACGTCGCGCGGGCCCGAGGAGGTGCCGGTCTTGCCCATGATCGGGCGGCCCAGGTCGCGCAGGATCGTCGCGGTGCCGCGCTGGATCACGCCTTCGGTGATGTGCACCATCTGATAGGCGCTCATCGCGTCGATCACCTGGCGCGAGCGCGTGATCGGCCGCGGCATCGGCTTGCCGTCCCAGTCGGGCATGTTGCAGCGGTCGCACGGGCGCCAGTTCTGCGGCCAGATCACCTTGCCGTGGCGGTCCTGCGCGAAGTCGATCAGCGACGGGGTAAGCGCGCGGCCGTGATTGACCAGGATCGAATAGGCGTTGACCATCCGCATCACCGTGCTCTCGCCCGCGCCGAGCGAGTAGGAGAGATAGGGCGGATATTTCTGCTGGCTGACGCCCATCCGCTGCATCAGGTCGACGACCTTGTCCATGCCGGTGGCGTTCGCCGCCTGCACCGTCATCAGGTTGCGCGACTGCTCGATACCCCAGCGCATCGTCTTCGGGCCAGCACCGCGCGTGCCGCCGAAGTTGCGGAAGCATTTCTGGCCGAGCGCGGCGCCCTGATAGACGCAGAACGGGCCGTCGACGATGATCGAGGCGGGAGTCATGCCGTTCTCGAGCGCGGCGGAGTAGACGATCGGCTTGATCGTCGAGCCCGGCTGGCGCTGCGCCTGGGTGGCGCGGTTGAACGCCTGCACCGTCGCGTCGAACCCGCCCTGCATCGCGAGGATGCGGCCGGTATTGGGATCCTCCACGACCATGCCGCCCGACACCTTGGGGATCGAGCGCAGCGCGAACCCGCCGCCTTCGGGCGCGACCGCGATGACGTCGCCGCGCTTCAGCACGTTGAACGCCGCGCCGCCCTGGCCGCGCACCGGCATCTGCGCGCCCGACGCCGGGAGCGTGCCGGTGCGGCCGTCGCCGAAACCGATCTCGGCGCTGCCGCCGGCCTTGGCGATGACGATCGCCGCGCGCCAGTCCTCGTAATCGAGGTTGATATTGGTGTTGAGCAACGCCGCGCGCCAATTGTCGCCGTCGAACGCCACCTCGCGCATCGGCCCCGACCAGCCGCGGCCGCGGTCGTAGCGCAGCAGGCCGTCGCGCAGCGCCTTCTGGGCCGCCTTCTGGATCTCGGGATCGAACGAGGTGCGCACCCACAGGCCGCCGGCATAGACGCTGTACGGTCCCGACTTCTCGGTCTCGCCGAAGCGGTCGAGCAGCTGGCGGCGGACCTCCTCGATGAAATAGCCGCCGAGCGGGTCGGCGCTGGGCGACTTGCGCGGCACCGCGCCGAGCGGGGCGGCGACCGCCTCGTCGTGCGCGGCCTGGTCGATATAGCCGTTGGCGAGCATCTGCCCGAGCACCCAGTTGCGCCGCTCGATCGCGCGGTCGGCGTGACGCTCGGGCATGTAGTTGGACGGGCCCTTGGGCAGGATCGCGAGATAGGCGAATTGCGGCAGGGTGAGCTGGCTCAGATCCTTGTCGAAATAGGCGTGCGCTGCCGCCTCGACCCCGAACGCGTTGCGGCCGAGCGCGATCTGGTTGAGGTAGAGCTCGAGGATCTGCTGCTTGGACAGCGTGTTCTCGATGCGGAAGGCGAGGATCGCCTCGCGCGCCTTGCGCACGTAGCTGACCTCGTTGTTGAGCAGCAGGTTCTTGGCGACCTGCTGGGTGATGGTCGAGGTGCCGCGCGGCGTCTCGCCGCTGGTCATCCCCTGCCATGCGGCGCGGACCAGGCCGGGATAGTCGACCCCGCCATGCTCGAAGAAGGTCTTGTCCTCGGCGGACAGGAACGCGCCGACCAGCAGCTTGGGATATTCGTCGTAGGACAGCTCGACGCGGCGCTCGCGCGCATAGCTGCGCAGCGGCGTGCCGTCGGCCTGGCGGACATTGGTCGGCAGCGGCGGCTCATAGGCGCGCAGCATGTCGACCGAGGGCAGGTCGCGCAGGAACAGCGCCCACAGCAAAGCGGTGCCGACGCCGGCGAGCAGCGCCAGCCAGGCGAGCAGCTTGAACCACCAGCGGCGGCGCAGGGCGGCGAACCGCCCTCCGGCATCCTCTCGCGTGAACTTGAGCGTGAAATCGGGTTCGGTCGCGTCCGCCATGTGGCGGCGGTTTAGCAGGATTGGCCGGGCTTGCCAGCCAGGGATGCGGTGGGTTGTTTTGATGTTTCAATCCTCCCCGTTCCGGGGAGGTTCTCACATCACCGCGCGGCCATCCGCGTGGCGAAATGGATCGCCACCGCGCGGCTCACGCCTTCGGCAATGCGGCGGCGCCCCTCCGCGGAGTTGAGCAAGGCGGCGTCCTTCTCGTTCGAGATATAGCCGGTCTCGAACAGGATCGAGGGCACGTCCGGCGCCTTCAGCACCAGCAGCGAGGCCATGCGGTGGTAATTCTCCCGCACCGGGATCAGCCCCTGCGCCTCGCGCCCGAGCAGCCGCGCGAACTTGGCCGAGGCGTTCATCGTCTCGCGCTGCGTCAGGTCGATCAGGATCGAGGAGACGTCGCGATTCTGCGCGGCGAGGTCGACGCCCGAGAGGATGTCGGACTTGTTCTCGCGCGCGGCGAGGCGCGCGGCCTCCTTGTCCGAGGCGACCTCGGACAGGGTGTAGACGGTCGCGCCGCTCGCCGCCTCGTTGTGCGCGGCGTCGCAATGGACCGAGATGAACAAGGCTGCGCCGAGCTTGCGCGCGATCTCGAACCGGTCGCGGTGGAGCAGATAGCGGTCGTCCTCGCGGGTCAGCGCGACGCGCACCCGGCCCGATCCGGCGAGCTCGTCGCGGATCGCCTTGGCGACCTTGAGCGTCAGCTCCTTCTCCTGCAGCCCTGCGGCCGAGATCGCGCCGGGATCGTGCCCGCCATGGCCGGCATCGATCACTACCAGCGGACGATCGTCGTCGTCGCCATAGATGCGCGGCATCCGATAGGCGGCGGGGCGCGGCGGCACGGGTACCGAGACGCTGTAGCTGTGGCGCGTCGAGGCGCGGGCGAAGCTGAACGGCGGGAGGAAGCTCATCCGCCCCTCCGCGGCGGCGCGCGCGAAGCGGGCGTCGTCGACCGTGCGCAGCTCGAGCGTGAGCGCGGTGCCGTCGGCCGAGAAGCGGCCGCCGGTGACGATCGCCGGACGGGCGAGATCGAACACGACGCGCGCGCCCTCGTCGCGTGCCGCCTGGCGCACGGCCTGCACCGGCCCGGCGGCATCGGCGCGCGCGCCGGGCTTCGCGCCGATCAGGTCGAGCGCGATACGGTTGGGGCCCGCGAGCAGGAAGCTCGACGCCTGTGCCACGCGGTCGTCGAACTTGACGACGATGCGGTTCGACTGGACGTCGATGTCGCGGATCGTGCCTGCCCAGCTCGGCGCGCCGGTAAGCCAGCCGGCGAGGAGGGCGAGGAAGAAGGACACCCGGGCGATATGCCGCGCCGGGCTGGCGGGGGTCCAGCCCAAATGCATGCACCTATACTCACGAAACGAATTATCCTGACGGCAACCCGGGTAGCGGCGCGCGGCTTCAAACGAGGTGAAACGGTGCGGTTAACATCGTATTCGGCATGTTTTTGCCGGCAAGGGCGGCAAGCTGTTGCCGGGACCCCGGCTGCGCGCGGACCGTTGCGCTTCCGGTTGCCCGCCCGGTTGCAGGGTGCTACGCATCCCGCGACCGGCTTGTGCCGGCCGTTCGCCGCCACCATGTTTCGGCGGTAATTCAGGTTGATGCTGTGATGTCGCAATTTTCCCGTCGCTCCGTGTCCCAGGCCCTCGCGGCCGGGCGGTGCGCGACGGCGAAGCATCCGGGCCACGGGCTCGGACGTGCGCGCGCAGCAGACGCAAATCTTCAAACCAACATCGTCCGCCCCGCCCGAAGCGGTCCGGGCGACATCATTGACTGCGCGCCGCGGCTGACACCCGCACGGCGCGCGCGGAGAACATTAAATGACCATGCGTATGCTGATCGACGCACGCCACCGGGAAGAGACCCGCGTGGCGGTCGTCAAAGGGAACCGAATCGAGGAGTTTGATTTCGAGTCCGCCGAGCGCAAGCAGCTCAAGGGCAACATCTATCTGGCCAAGGTGACTCGCGTGGAGCCCTCGCTCCAGGCGGCGTTCGTCGAATATGGCGGCAACCGCCACGGCTTCCTGGCCTTCAGCGAAATCCACCCCGACTATTACCAGATCCCCAAGGAAGACCGCGACGCGCTGCTCCGCGAGGAGGCCGAGCACGCCGCCGAGGAGGCCGCGCTGCGCGCCGAGGCCGAGGGCGACGAGGAGCATGACGACGAGCATGAGGGCGGCGACGTCGAGGTGCTCGAGCGTCTCGCCGACGAGGACGAAGAAGCCGCCGAGGCCGCCGACGGCGAGGAGGCCGAAGGCGGCCGCCCGCGCCGCCGCGGCAAGGGCAGCGACGACCAGGTCGAGGCGCTGCGCCAGCGCCGCATGAGCCTGCGCCGCCGCTACAAGATCCAGGACGTGATCCGCCGCCGCCAGGTGCTGCTGGTCCAGGTCGTCAAGGAAGAGCGCGGCAACAAGGGCGCCGCGCTGACCACCTATCTCTCGCTTGCCGGCCGCTATTGCGTGCTGATGCCCAACACCGCGCATGGCGGCGGCATCAGCCGCAAGATCAGCTCGGCGGCGGACCGCAAGCGCCTGAAGTCGATCATGTCGGACCTGAAGCTCCCGCCGACGATGGGTTGCATCGTGCGCACCGCGGGGCTCCAGCGCACCAAGACCGAGATCAAGCGCGACTTCGACTATCTCGCCCGGCTGTGGGACGAGATCCGCGACAAGACGCTGCAATCGTCCGCCCCGGCGCTGATCTATGGCGACAGCGACCTGATCAAGCGCGCGATCCGCGACATCTATAATCGCGACATCGAGGAAGTGATCATCGAGGGCGAGGAGGGCTATCGCCAGGCCAAGGACTTCATGAAGCTGCTGATGCCGAGCCACGCCAAGAAGGTGAAGCATTACTCGGACGCCGTGCCGCTGTTCCAGCGCGCGCATGTCGAGGACCAGCTCGCGGCGATGTACCACCCGGTGGTGCAGCTCAAGAGCGGCGGCTATCTCGTGATCAATCCGACCGAGGCGCTGGTGTCGATCGACATCAACTCGGGCCGCTCGACGCGCGAGCACAATATCGAGCAGACCGCGACCGCGACCAACCTCGAGGCGGCGCAGGAGATCGCGCGCCAGCTGCGCCTGCGCGACATGGCCGGGCTCGTCGTCATCGACTTCATCGACATGGACCACGGATCGAACGTCCGGAAGGTCGAGAAGGCGATGAAGGAAGCGCTCAAGAACGATCGCGCGCGCATCCAGGTCGGCCGCATCAGCGCCTTCGGCCTGATGGAGATGAGCCGCCAGCGCCTGCGCACCGGCGTGCTCGAGGCGTCGACCCGCCAGTGCCCGCATTGCGAGGGCACCGGCCTCGTCCGCACCGCCTCGTCGGCCGGCCTTTCCGCGCTGCGCCTGATCGAGGACGAGGCGGCGCGTGGCCGCGGCTCGCTCCTGACGCTGCGCTGCAGCCAGGAAGCCGCCTTCTACGTTCTCAACAAGAAGCGCGCCGACATCGCCGAGATCGAGGATCGCTATGGCGTGATGGTCGAGATCCTCTCGGACGGGGAGCTCGAGGGCGCGCGCATGTCGGTCGAGGCCTCGGGCCCGCCGCCGGCGCACGCGCCCAAGTTCGCTGCGGCGATCGAGGAGTTCGAAGAGGATGTCGTCGAGGAGATCGACGACGAGGAAGAGGACGAAGAGGAGATCGAGGCCCGCGAGCCGCGCGAGCGCCGCGAGCGGGGCGAAGGCGAGGGCGAAGGTGGCCGCAAGCGCCGCCGCCGCCGCCGCGGCCGCCGTGGCCGCCGCGACGAGGAGGGTGGCGAGCAGCGCCCGGCTGACGAGGCGGGCGAGGCGAGCGATGCCGACGCGGACGGCGAGCCGGTCGGGGAATCCGCCGAGCCCGAGGCGATCGCCGCGGACGAGAATGGCGAGCAGCGCAAGCGCCGCCGCCGTGGCCGCCGCGGCGGACGCCGGGGCGGCGCAGACGAGGCCGGCCTCGCAGCGGACGCGGGCGAGCTCCCCGCGGAAGAATCGGCTGCCGAGATCGAGGAAGCGACCGCCGAGGCCGGCATTGCCGCCGAGCCGCAGCCGGTCGAGGAAGCCCCCGCCAAGCCCAGGCGCACCCGCCGCAAAAAGGCCGAGGCCGAGGTCGTCGAGACGCCGGTCGCCGCGCTCGACGTCGCGACCGAGGAAGCCGGGATCGCCGCCGAGCCGCAGCCCGAGGTGGACGCGCCCGCCAAGCCCAAGCGCACCCGCCGCAAGAAGGCGGATGCGGACGCGGTCCAGCCCGAGGTGGAAGCGCCGGTGGCCGAAGCTGCGCCCGAACCGGCGCCCGAGCCCGAAGCGGAAGCGCCGGCCAAGCCCAAGCGCCGCAGCCGCGCCAAGGCCGCTGTGGCCGAGCCGGTGGCGCAGGATCTCGAGCCTGCGGCGGCTGCCGAAGCAGCAGCCGCCGAAGGAGATCCCGAAGGTGAACCCGGCGACGGCTCGCCACGCCGCGGCTGGTGGCAGCGCACCTTCGGTGCGTAACCCGGACGGGGATGCGGGGCGGCGGGGATGGCGTGCCATTCCCGCCGCTCACTCCCCGTTCATGCGCCCCGATCCATCGCGTCGCGGGCGTTCGCGCCGCAACCGGCCGTTGATCGCAGGGGATAATCCGCCATGATGCCCGCCATGAAGCGGCTCGTTTCGATCCTTGCGCTGGTGCTGTTGATCGGCATCGTCAACCCCGCCTTCGCCCAGTCGATCCTGCGCGACGCGGAGAGCGAGGCGCTGCTCGCCGACATGTCGCGCGACCTGATCAAGGCCGCCAACCTCCAGCCGAACAACGTCCGCATCGTCCTGATCAACGATCCCTCGATCAACGCCTTCGTCGCGGGCGGGCAGGCGGTCTACATTCATTCCGGCCTGATCGACGCCGCCAGCAGTGCCAACGAGGTGCAGGGCGTGATCGCGCACGAGCTCGGCCATGTCACCGGCGGCCACGCGCCGCTCAGCGATCGCATGGCGAGGGGCGCGACCAGCATCACCCTGCTCAGCCTGCTGCTCGGCGCGGCGGCGATGGCCGCCGGCTCGGCTGATGCGGGCATGGGACTGATGCAGCTCGGCCAGCGCGCCGCGCTCGGCAACTATCTCGCCTTCAGCCGCGCACAGGAAGCAACCACCGATGCCGCCGGCGTCAAGTATCTCTCGGGCGCCGGCATCAGCGGCCGCGGCATGCTCGATTTCTTCAAGAAGCTCCAGCAGCAGGAATATCGCTGGGGGCTCAAGCGCGGCGGCGAGCAGAGCTATGTGATGAGCCACCCGATGTCGGGCGACCGCATCGCCACGCTCACCGCCGACCTCCAGGCCGATGCGGCGTGGAACAAGCCGAGCAATCCGTCGATCGAGGAGCGGTTCAAGCGCGTGCAGGCCAAACTGCGCGGCTATGTCGCCGATCCCCAGGATACGCTGCGCCGCTATCCCGACACCGACACGTCGGTCCCGGCCCGCTACGCGCGCGCTTATGCCTATCACAAGTCTGGCTATCCGCAGCAGGCGGCCGCCGAAGCGGCGGCCCTGGTCCGGGCCGAGCCGCACAATCCCTATTTCCTCGAGCTCGAGGGGCAGATCCTGCTCGAATCGGGCAAGCCCAAGGACGCGCTCGCCCCGCTGCGCGAGGCGACGACGCAGACCAACTACCAGCCACTGATCGCCACCACCTTCGGCCATGCGCTGATCGCGACCGAGGATCCCGCGAACCTTGCCGAGGCCGAGAAGGTGCTGCGCCAGTCGGTGGTGCGCGACCAGGAGAACCCCTTCGCCTGGTACCAGCTCGGCATGGTCTATGAGCGCAAGGGCGACACCGCGCGCGCGGCGCTTGCGACGGCGGAGCGGTCGAGCATGATCGGCGACATGGGCCGCGCGGTATCGAGCGGGCAGGCGGCGATGGCCGGGCTGCCGCAGGGCTCGCCCGACTGGATCCGCGCGCAGGACATCGTCATGGCCGCGCAGGGCATGCTTCAGGACAGGAAGAGACGGTGATCGAACGCATCGCGAGAAGCCCGCTGGCGCTCGCCGGCCTGGTGGCGCTGTCCGCCGCGCTCGGCGGCGGGGTGGTGCTGGGCGTGCAGGCGCTCGCCCCCGCGCACGTCGCGGACACCGACAAGGCGCGGATCGGACAGGTCGTGCGCGACTATGTGCTGGCGAACCCGGAGATCCTGCCCGAGGCGATGAAGCGCCTGCAGGAGCGCGAGACCGGCCAGGCGGTGGCGTCGAGCCGTACCGCGATCACCGAGCCCTATGCCGGCGCCTGGGAGGGCAATGCCAAGGGCGACGTCACCGTCGCGGTCTATATGGACTATGCCTGCGGCTATTGCCGCGCGAGCCTGCCGATGATCGCTCGGCTGGTCGCCGAGGACAGCAATGTCCGCATCGTCTATCGCGAGCTGCCGGTGCTGAGCGAGGTCAGCCGCGTCGCCGCGCGCTGGGGGCTGGCAGCGGCCGAGCAGGGCAAGTTCAAGCCGTTCCACACCGCGCTCTATTCGGGCGGGCAGCTGAGCGAGGCCTCGATCGCCGCCGCGGCCACGTCGGCCGGGCTGGATACGGCCAAGGCGCAGGCCGCGCTCACTACGCCCAAGGTCGAGGCGGAGATCGCGCGCAACCTCGAGGTCGCGGGCAAGCTCGGCGTCTCGGGCACGCCGAGCTGGGTGATCGGCGACCGCGTCATCTCGGGCATGGTGCCCTATGAGGTGCTCGAACAGGCGGTGAAGGCGGCGCGCACCAAGAGCTGAGCGCCGTCGCGGGAGGGGATGATGCGTCAAGGGTCCATCGGTTTCCTCGTCCTGCTGCTCGCCGGGTTCGCCGCGCATCCCGCCGCGGCGCAGGACCCGCGCGACGCCGCGCTCGCTGCGCTGGCGCGCGAGCATCCGAAGACCGCGATCGGCGCGGCGCTGATCCGCGGCGGCAAGGTGGCGTGGTCCGGCGTGGCCGGCGCGCAGGACGGCAAGCAGCCTGCGACGCGCGACACGTTGTTCAACGTCGCCTCGCTCACCAAGCCGGTCAGCGCCGAGGTGGTGATGCGGCTGGTCCAGGCCGGGAAGGTCGGGCTCGACGAGCCGATCGCGGACGTCTGGATGGACCCCGACGTCGCGGGCGACCCGCGTGCCAGACGCCTCACCCCGCGGCTCGCGCTCAGCCACCAGAGCGGCTTCCCCAATTGGCGCCCGCAGAATCAGCGGCTCGCCTTCGTGCGCGATCCGGGCACCGGCTTCGGCTATTCGGGCGAGGGCTATGAGCTGGTCGCGCGCTTCGTCCAGCGCAAGCTGCGCACCGACTTCGAGGATCTGGCGGAGGCCAATGTGTTCCGCCCGCTGGGGCTCGCCAATATCGGCTATACGTGGCGACCGTGGATGGTCGGACGCATCGCGATTCCGGCCAACGGCAACGGCTTTCCTGGCACCACAGGGCCGCGCGCGATCGGCCATTGGGTCGCGGCGGACGATATCTATGTCACCGTCGGCGACTATGCCGCCTTCGTCGCCGCGGTCGCGCGCGGCGATGGCCTCAGCCCCGAACTCGCCGCCGAGCGGCTGCGCTCGCAGGTCGCCGCGCCGGGCTGCGCGAAGCAGGTCCCCGGCTGCCCCGACAGCGTCGGCATGGCGCTCGGCTGGCAGGTGATGACCTTCGGCAGGCGCCGGCTGGCGGTGCACGAGGGCGGCGATCCCGGCGTCACCGCACTCGCCTATTTCGATCCCGACAGCCGCGACGGTGCGCTCGTCTTCCTCTCGGGCGAGGGCGATGCACCGCTGGCGATGCGCGTGATCGGCGCGGTCGATCCGCAGTCGCTGGTGCTCGCCGGCTATCGCGCGATGCTCAAATCCCGCGCACCCTGAAAAAGAAGCGCATCGAACGAATACTGAACGTTGCGGGTTGTGAAGCCCGCGTCCGTCCCTACATCGCGCGCTCAAAAGCAAGGGGGACTTCGTGGAGCCGATCCTCTCCGTTCGCGGCGTCAGCAAGACCTATGCCTCCGGGCAGAAGGCGCTGGGGTCGGTCGATCTCGACATCAACAAGGGCGAGATCTTCGCCCTGCTCGGGCCCAACGGCGCGGGCAAGACCACGCTGATCAGCATCATCTGCGGCATCGTCACGCCGAGCTCGGGGACGATCACCGTCGACGGCCACGACGCGATCGCCGACCCGCGCGGCGCGCGCATGAAGATCGGCCTCGTCCCCCAGGAACTGTCGGTCGACATGTTCGAGACGGTGCAGGCGACCACCCGCTACAGCCGCCGCCTGTTCGGCCGGGCGGGCCATGACGACTATGTCGACCAGGTGCTGAAGGACCTGTCGCTCTACGACAAGCGCCATAGCAAGGTGATGGAGCTGTCGGGCGGGATGAAGCGTCGCGTGCTGATCGCCAAGGCGCTGGCGCACGAGCCCAACATATTGTTCCTCGACGAGCCCACCGCCGGCGTCGACGTGTCGCTCCGCCGCGACATGTGGAAGCTGATCGGCGGCCTGCGCGAACGCGGCACCACGATCATCCTCACCACCCATTATATCGAGGAAGCCGAGGAGATGGCCGACCGGGTGGGCGTGATCAACAAGGGCGAGCTGCTGCTGGTCGAGCAGAAGGCGGCGCTGATGAAGAAGCTCGGCAAGCGCGAGATGGACATCGCGCTGGTCGAGCCGATGGCGGCGATCCCGGCCGAGCTCGACGAATGGCACCTCGCGCTCGAGGACGAGGGCACGCGGCTGCGCTACACCTTCGACGCCCAGGCCGAGCGCACCGGCATTCCCTCGCTGCTGCGCAAGCTCGGCGACCTCGGCATCGCGTTCAAGGACCTCGACACCTCCAAGTCGAGCCTCGAGGACATCTTCGTCGACCTTGTCGAACGCCGTGAGGAGGTGCCGGCATGAAGGGCTTCAACCATCACGGCGTCTGGGCGATCTATCGCTTCGAGATGGCGCGCGCGTTGCGCACCTTGTGGCAGAGCCTGGTCACTCCGGTGATCACCACCGCGCTCTATTTCGTCGTGTTCGGCGGCGCGATCGGCAGCCGTATGCAGGAACTCGACGGGGTCGCCTATGGCAGCTTCATCGTGCCCGGGCTGATCATGATGAACCTGCTGCAGCTGTCGATCTCGAACGCGTCGATCGGCATCTACTTCCCCAAGTTCACCGGCACGGTCTACGAGCTGCTCTCGGCGCCGGTCTCGGCGATGGAGATGGTGATCGGCTATGTCGGCGCGGCGGCGACCAAGTCGATCGCGATCGGGCTCATCATCCTGGTGACGGCGATGCTGTTCGTCGAGGTGTCGATCAAGCACCCCTTCATGATGCTGACGATGCTGGTGCTGACCGCGGTGACGTTCAGCATGCTCGGCTTCATCATCGGCATCTGGGCCAAGGGGTTCGAGCAGCTCTCGTTCGTGCCTGCGCTGGTGGTGACGCCGCTGACCTTCCTCGGCGGCGCCTTCTACACGATCAACATGCTGGCGGAGCCCTGGCGGACGATCAGCCTCGCCAACCCGGTGGTCTATCTGGTCAGCGGCTTCCGCTGGAGCTTCTTCGGTACCGGCGACGTGTCGATCGGGGTGAGCCTCGGCTTCACCGCGGCGTTCCTGGCGGTTTGCCTCGGCGTGATCGGCTGGATCTTCAAGACCGGCTGGCGGCTGAAGAACTGAAGGCATGGGCGCCCCATTCCATCTTTTCTTCCGTCATGCTGAACTTGTTTCGGCCTCCATCGTGCACCCACCGGTTTAGTCGCCCTGTGGAGAGATGGACCCTGAAACAAGTTCAGGGTGACGGAGGAGAGGGGTAGGATCGGCCTCAACCTGCCACCGGCAGCGTTATCATCGATCCCGCGCAGACGCGCTGGGTCGCCTTCACGAAGTCGGCCGGCTTGGCCTTGTAGATGTTGGGCACGAAGGTCTGCGGGTTGCGGTCGATCACCGGGAACCAGCTCGACTGGACCTGAACCATGATGCGATGGCCCTTCCTGAACACATGGTCGTGGTCGCGCAGCGGCACGTTCCACGCGACCACCTTGTTCGGCACCAGCGGCTTGGGGGTGGAGAAGCTCTCCAGCCAGCGCCCGCGCCGCACCTCCATCGCGATCGGCAGCTGATAGCCGTTGAGCGTCTTCGGATAATCGCCCAGCGCGCTCGCCTTGGTCGTGGTGTCGTAATCGTCGGGCAGCACGTCGATCAGCTTGACCACCATGTCGCTGTCGGTGCCTGAGGTCGAGGCCTGCAGCGTCGCACTGATCGCGCCGCTCACCGTCAGGTCGTGCTCGAGCGGTGCGCTGACCCAGCTCAGCACATCGGGCCGCCCGTCGGCGAAGCGCTGATCCGCCGCCTCCCACCATTTCCACTCCTGCGAAGGATAGGTGATCGAGATCGGCCGCTCGCGATACGGCACCGGGTTGGCCGGGTCCGACACATATTCGCGACACCCCTCGCCCGCCGGGGCAGTGAACGACAGCGACCCGTCGGCATGGAGATAGAGGCTGGTCGCCCTGGTCCCCGCGGGCGGCCACTTGGCGTAGTTCTTCCACTGCCACGACCCGCTCTGGAAGACCTTGGCTTCGCCGCGCGGCTGCGTGCCCTTGCCGTGCAGCCAATAGGCGAAGAACGGCGCCTCGATGTCGCGCATGAACTCGGTGCCGCTCGGCTTGCCGAAATTGACGTAGCCGAGATTGTCGCCCGCGCTCTTCCAGCTGCCATGGTTCCAGGGACCCGCGACGATCATGCTCAGCCCCTTGGGGTCGTCCTTCTCCATCCGCTCGTAGATCTTCCAGCCGCCGAGCGGATCCTCCTGGTCCCAGAAGCCGACCACGTGGAGCGTCGGCACGGTGGTGCGGCCGAGGCGATCGGTCCACACCTGGCGCTTCCAGTGATCGTCGTAATCGGGATGCTCGATGATCTGGGTCAGCATCGGCACGCTGCCCTTGAAGTGCAGCTTGTCGAGATTCTCGACCGGGCCGAGCTTCAGGAACCAGTCGTACATGTCGACCGGCGGCGGCCCGCCGGGGTTATAGTCGAAGTCCTCGCCATCCTTGTTGTTCTGGAGGCCATAGGTCCAGTCGGTGAGGTAGGAGAGGCGGAAGGCGCCGTAGCGGTGGAGGTCGTCGTTCATCCACCAGTCGTTCCACGCCGCTTGCGGGCTCACCGCTTTCAGTGCGGGATGCGGGCGGGCGAGCGCCACCGCAGCGGCATAGCCGGGATAGGAGCCGCCGGTCATGCCGACGCGCCCGTTATTGTCGGGCACGTTCTTCACCAGCCAGTCGATCGTGTCATAGGCATCGCTCGCCTCGTCGGGCGCGTTCGAGCCGGCGGGCGAGAGCACCATCGACATCGCGAACACGCCCTCCGACTTGTAGCGCCCGCGCATGTTCTGCGAGACGAGGATATAGCCGTCGTCCATCAGATACTTCATCGATGCCGGCACCGTCTTCGGCGCGCCGCTGGGCACGCCATAGGGGGTGCGCTGGAGGATGATCGGGAGCTTGCCGCTCTTTCCCGTGGGACGGAGGATCACGGTCTGCAGCTTCGTCCCGTCGCGCATCGGGATCATCACCTCCTGGAAGGTGAAGGCGGCGGCCTGCGCCTGTTGTGGCGTGGCGTTCTGGCGCGCGGGAGCAGGGGCGGTCAGCGCGGTGGCGGCGAGGGCGGCGGCTAGAAAACGGCGGTACATCAGCTCTTGTCTCCCCGATTGTGCGGGAACTAGAGGCGCGCCGCCGATGGCTGTCAATCGCCCGGGCGGCGCAGCACCGCGGGCCGCAGCACCAGCCCGTTGAGGTTGAGCAGCGCGTGGATGAGCATCGCGAACCACAGCTCTCCGGTGGCGAGGTAGAGGATCGCGAGCAATGCCCCGGCGACTCCCGAAAACCCCATGCCCGCCCAACCCTGATAGCGGTGCGCCGCCGCGAACAGCAGCGTCGCCAGCGCGAAGCCGGTCCAGGCGTTGCCGGTCGCGATCGTCGCGAACAGGGGCAGCGCGAGGCGGAAGAACAATTCCTCGACGATCCCCGCGGCGATGCCCAGCGCGGCGGTCCAGCCGAACTCGCCCCCGCGCTGCGGCAGGATGCGCTCGATGTCGCCCGCGGTGAACGGCCGCTTCCCGCGCCGCACCTGCCAGCGCGAGATGGCGAGGCCGAGGATTGCGCCGCCGGCGAAGCCCACCAGCACTGCGATCTTGAGCGTCGTCATGTTTCCGCCGAAGCCGGCGAAATGCCGCGCCTCGGCCTCGAGCGGGACGAACTCGGCGGGCAGCTGCCCCACGGCGTCGATCCGCCCGGCGATCGCCAGCGCGAGCAGCGCGCTTCCGCCGAACGCCAGCGGCGCGCGGCGCATCCAGCGGCGATAGCGGGCGATCCGTCCCGCGCCCGGCGGCACCCCGCCGCCCCGGATGTACCAGGTATAGGCGGCGATCAGCCCGAGCAGCAGGGCCCAGTTCAACGGCGCGATCCCGTCACCCCGTGCGGTGCTCGCCCTTGACCCAGCGCACCGTGCCCGAGCTCGCGCGCATCACCACGCTCTCGGTGGTCATCTTGCCCGGCTTGCGCTTGACGCCTTCGAGCAGCGAGCCGTCGGTCACCCCGGTCGCCGCGAAGATGCAGTCGCCCTTGGCCAGTTCGGTCAAGTCATATTGCTTGTCGAGGTTGTCGATGCCCCACTTGCGGGCGCGCGCGCGCTCGTCCTCGTTGCGGAACACCAGGCGTCCCTTGAACTGACCGCCGACGCAGCGCAGCGCGGCGCAGGCGAGCACGCCCTCGGGCGCGCCGCCCTGGCCCATATAGACGTCGATCGTGGTGTCGGGATCCGTGGTCGCGATCACCCCCGCGACGTCGCCGTCGCCGATCAGCACCACGCCGCAGCCGATCGCGCGCAACTCGGCGATCATCTTCTCGTGGCGCGGGCGGTCGAGCACGCAGGCGATGATCTCGTTGGGCTTGACGCCCTTGGCCGCGGCGATCGCCTCGATGTTCGCGGTGGGCGACTTGTCGAGGTCGATCACGTCCGGCGGATAGCCGGGGCCGACCGCGATCTTGTCCATATAGACGTCGGGCGCGTTGAGCAGGTTGCCCTCCTCGGCGATCGCCAGCACCGCGAGGCTGTTCGGCCCCGCCTTGGCGCAGATGGTGGTGCCCTCGAGCGGATCGAGCGCGATGTCGATCTTGGGGCCCTTGCCCGGCGCGCTGCCCACCTTCTCGCCGATGAACAGCATGGGCGCCTCGTCGCGCTCGCCCTCGCCGATCACCACGGTGCCGTCCATGTAGAGCTCGTTGAGCGCGCTGCGCATCGCCTCGACCGCCGCGGCGTCGGCGGCCTTCTCGTCGCCGCGGCCGGTGAGCGTGGAGGCGGCGATGGCGGCGGCTTCGGTGACTCGCACCATTTCGAGCACAAGGACGCGGTCGAGCACCTTGCTGGCGGTCTGCATGATCGGCGAAGCCCTCTCTCTGTTCCGGTTCCGCTGCGCGATAGGAGCGCGAGAAGGGCTTGTCGATGGGGGCCAACGCTGTCATGCTTCCAAAAGCCGGCAACGCCGCGAAACCAAAGCAAAATAGAGGCGTTCGGCGTGTAACGGGATTCCGAGGGGCGCGTGACATGCTGACCTTGCTCATTGCGTTGAGTGTCGCGAGCGAACCGCTCAGGGTGGTGACCCTGCCCCGCCAGGCGCGCGCCACGGCACTCCGCAAGCGTACCGCGCGCAAGCCCGCCCCCCGTATTCTTCCGCGGCCGTCGCAGCTCTGCGTGACCGGCAACTGCTCGCCGGCGATCGAGACCAGCTATCGTTTCACCGGCCCGAGCACCACGGCCTGGAGCGCCAAGATGGACGTGGTCAAGCCGACCGGCGTGCCGTGCGGCCTGCAGGGCGCGCCTGTCTGCCCCAAGAAGGGCCGCCGATTCCTCCACGCCAGCATCGACTGACCGTTCCCGCGCCGCCGCCGTTGTGCTAGCGCAACGAACGGGAGGGTATAGCCCATGTCCGTGTTGCTCGTGATTGCGCTCGCGCTTCAGGCTGGCGGCGAAGGGGCCGCGATGCAGGCCTATCGCGAACGGACCCGCGCGGTGATCCCGTGCAAGACCACCGGCGACCCCGACGAGGTCACGATCTGCGTGCTGCGTGAGGCCGACAAGAAATATCGTGTGCCCTTCGTCACCGCCCGCGCCGCGGACAATGTGCCCTACCAGACCGATCGCGTGCTCGAGGACACGATGTTCCAGTGCGGCGTCAGCGGCCCTTTCCTGACGCAATGCAAGGGCATGGTCGGGGTGACGGTCAGCGCCGGCTTCGACGGCAAGATCGTGCGCAAGCGCGAACCGGCGCCCTGATCAGGACTTCGGCACGGTATCCCGGACCCAGAAATTGCCGCGCTGGTGCGCGACCTCGAGCTTCATCCCGGTGACTCGCCACCCTTGCGGCGTCCGGGCGAAGTCGTGGGTATAGGTGCCCCACACCTCCCATAGCGGCTCGCCATTGCCCGCCATCCGGTTCCACGCATAGCCGGCGGAGGTCATCCGCGCGCGGTCGCCCTCGATCGTGACCATGTGGTTGGTGCGCATGTGGAAGCTGGTCTTGGCGGCGGTGAGATTGGCCGACCACGCCTTGATCAGGTCGTCGGCGGCGATCTCGGCCGGCGGCTGGCCGGACAGCGACTTGAAATCGACGCGGATGCGGTCCGCGAAGAAGGCGCGCGCGCCGGGCCAGTCCTTGGCATCGACCGCGCGATCGATACCGTCGGCGATTCGGGTCAGCTCGGCGATGGTCGCTGCATTGTCGGCGGCGACCGGCGTACTTTGGGCGAGCAGGGCGAGGGCAAGCGTCGAGGACAGCATGGCGGCTCCGATCGGGATGGCGCCAGCCTAGCGCGTCCGCCTCATTCCCCCAAGATGTGCATCCACATCGGCTCGCCGGCCAAGCTGGGCGAGCCGCGCAGTTTCTCCAGCGCCTGGGCGACGCAGCGCTCCGGCCCCTCATGCGTGACGATCGCGACCAGCACGCTGCCGTCAGGCATCGCGCCGCGCTGGATCAGCGATTCGATCGAGACGCCGGCATCGCGCATCGCTGCGGCGATCTCGGCGAGCACGCCCACCTTGTCGGCGACGGTGAAGCGGAGATACGCGCGGCCACGGCGCTCGCCGGTCGGCGCCGAAGGCTCCTTGGCGAGGCGCGCGGCGGGCATCGCATAGGGCGGGCCGAACTCGGTGCGCGCGATGTCGATCAGGTCGGCGACCACCGCGGAGGCGGTCGGCCCGTCGCCCGCGCCCGCCCCCTGGAACAGCAGCCGCCCGACGAAGTTGCCCTCCGCCACCACCGCGTTGGTCGGGCCGAGCACATGCGCCAGCGGATGCGCGAGCGGCACGAGGTGCGGGTGGACGCGCTGGAACAGCCCATGGCCGTTCAGGTCGGCGATGCCGAGCAGACGCACGCGATAGCCGAGCGCCGCCGCTTCGGCGATGTCGGCGGCGAGCACGTGGCGGATGCCGCCGATCGCGACATCGCCGAACGCCGGCTGCGTGCCGAAGGCGATGCTGGCGAGGATCGAGAGCTTGTGCGCCGCATCGACCCCGTCGATGTCGAAGCTGGGGTCCGCCTCGGCGAAGCCGGCGGCCTGCGCCTCGGCCAGCACCTCGGCGAAGTCGCGGCCTTCGGCCTCCATCTTCGAGAGGATGAAATTGCAGGTGCCGTTGAGGATGCCGTAAACGCGGTCGATCTGGTTCGCTGCCGCACCCTCGCGCAGCCCCTTGATCACGGGCACCCCGCCCGCCACCGCCGCCTCGAACTTCATCGGCGTGTCGGTCTTCTCGGCGACCTCCGCCAGTTCGAGCCCGTGATGCGCGATCATCGCCTTGTTGGCGGTGACCAGACCCTTGCCGGCCGCCAGCGTCGCGCGGGCGAGCGCGAGGGCAGGGCCGTCGGACCCGCCGATCAGCTCGACCACCACCTCGGCCTTGGGGTGCCGGGCGAGCTCGGTCATGTCGTCGACCCAGTCGAAGCGCGCGATGTCGACGCCGCGATCCTTGGCACGGTCGCGCGCGCTCACGGCGACGATCTCGATCGGCCGGCCGGCACGGCGCGCGATCAGCTCGGCATTGGCGTCGATCAGGCGAATGACGCCCGCACCCACGGTACCAAGGCCGGCAAGAGCTACGCGCAACGGTTCGGTCAAGCTTCTTCCCCAACGCTTTCGTCACCCCGGCCTCGTGCCGGGGTCCACCGGGCGGCAAGAATCGCCCGTGCGGCTCTTTGCGGCACGGTGGACCCCGGAACAAGTCCGGGGTGACGGAGGAATAGTTTTGCCGGGTTTACTTCTTCGCCGGGTCTACTTCTTCGTAAGCCCGATCTCGCGCAGCCGTTCCGCGAGGTAATCGTGCGCCGTGATCGGCGGCTCGCGCTCGGGATTCGCCGCGCTCACGCATTGCGGCAGCGCCTTGATCAGGAAGTCTGGCGCCGGATGCAGGAAGAACGGCATCGAATAGCGCGGCGTGCCGCGGCGCTCGACCGGCGGGTTGACGACGCGGTGGGTGGTCGAGGGCAGGACATGGTTGGTCAGCCGCTGCAGCATGTCGCCGACATTGACCACCATCGCGCCCTCGGGCGGGCGCACCGGCAGCCACTGGCCGTCGCGGTCGAGCAATTCGAGCCCCGCTTCCTCGGCGCCGAGCAGCAGGGTGATCAGATTGATGTCCTCATGCGCCCCGGCGCGGACGTTGGGCGCGTCCTCGGTCACGGGCGGATAATGGAGCAGGCGCAGCACCGAATTGCCGTCCTTGACCGCCGGGTCGAACCAGTGCGGTTCCAGTCCCAGATGCCGCGCGATCGCCGAGAGCAACTTGTCGCCCGCCGCGTCGAACGCCGCGAACAGCTCGAGGAACGTCTCGCGGAACCCCTCGGGCCGGTCGGGCCAGATATTGGGCGCCATCTCGCCGGCGAAGCGGTGACCCCCGGGCAGCTCGCGGCCGATATGCCAGAATTCCTTGAGATCGACATATTCGGCGCCCTTGGCGATCTCGGTCTTGAACGGCGTATAGCCGCGCGCGCCGCCGCCGCCCTCGACGAAATAGCCGCGCTTCTCCGCCTCGGGCAGGTCGAAGAACGTCTTGGTCGCCGCCCAGGCGCGCTCGATCAGGTCTTGCGGCACGCCATGGTCGCTGACCATCGCGAAGCCGAACCGCTCGAACGATCCGCCAAGCGCGGCGGCGAAGCCGTCCGGATCGCGCGCCTGGTCGGCCAGGCTGACCAGCGGGACTTGAGCGAGCGGCGTGTCGAGCATTGCAACGTAACTCCGGAGACGATTCCCTCCGGAATAGACTTTCGCGGGCGCTACGAACAGAGGCGGGAGAGGCGCGGTGCCGTGCGCCCCTCCCGCAGTCCATGCGCCTACGCAGCGCCGGAATGGATGATGGCGGCTATCGGCCGAGCACGGTGAGCGTACCTCGGCTCTTGGAATCGCCCGACGGGTCGAGCTTCAAGGTGAAATCACTGCCCTCGCCGGTCTTGCCGCTGAGCTCGCTGCCATTCGCGGTGACGGTGAAGCCGGCGGCCTGCATCTGCTCGCGGAACCAGCTGCGCACTTGGTCCGCCGCGGCAGGCGCGTCGAACTGGACGCGAACCGTGTCCTCGCCACCCTTGTCGCGATTGGCGTCGACGTTGAGGTTGGCGATCGTCGAGCCGGGATAGAGCTTCAGGCCGTCGATCTCGAAATTCTCGGCGCCGATGTCGAACTTGGGCAGCTTGAGCGACCCCTCGAAGCCCGGCGCCTTCACCGACACGCGGCCGTCCTTGTCGGTCTTGATGCTGGCGTCGCCCTCGCCGCTCTTGACCGAGATGCTCGCGCCCTCGCCCCCGCCTTCGCCGCCGCCGCAGGCGGCGAGCGCCGCCGCCAGGGGAAGGGCCAGCCAGTTCCGCACCATGTGACTACTCCACCGTATTAGTTGAACAACACACTAGGCCATGCGGCAAAAAAGATCAACCCGCGGGGTGACGTGTCCGCTGCGATGCGGCATTGGGCCCCGCATGGACGCGCAGACTTCTCATCAGCCCGGCGAGGCGGCCAACCGGTCGCCGATCCCGATGGCGGAGTTCGTCGCGCTGATCGCCTCGATCATGGCGCTCACCGCGCTCGGCATCGATTCGATGCTGCCGGCGCTGCCCGCGATCAGCGACGAGCTCGGCGTGACGCATCCCAACCACCGCCAATACGTCATCACCGCCTTCATGCTCGGCTTCGCGGTGGCGCAGCTGTTCCACGGTCCGCTCGCCGACCGCTACGGGCGCAAGCCCGTGATCGCCACCGCGCTCGCCTTCTACGTCGTGACCAACGCCGTCGCGGCGTTCTCGGGCAGCTTCGAGCTGCTGCTGCTCGCCCGTGCGGCGAGCGGCGCGGCGGTGGCGGCGGGGCGCGTGGTGACGATCGCGCTGGTGCGC